>JAHLFR010000012.1 GCA_018883755.1 Candidatus Methanocorpusculum faecipullorum | reverse complement strand
ACTCAGTACAATGCATTACATTAGACGACTTTGTTTCTCAGCATTCTATCCCAAAAGTAGATTTTATCAAAGCAGATATTGAAGGAGCTGAGCGTGACATGTTATCCGGAGCGAGAAATACAACTGCCCGTGATCATCCAAGACTTTCGATTTGTACTTATCATCTGCCCGATGATCCAACTGTAATCGCTAATTTAATTCACGAGATAGATCCAAGTTATGTTATTATCCAAGGGCGGTGTAAGATTTTTGCATATTAATATTTGTTATAACAAGTGAATTTTTATCATCTCGGTTGTCCATTAATTTATAATTGTAATGTGGAATTCTTTCCCTTCCCAGCACCAGCCCTACTCCTCCGGCACCCTCCACCCGTTCCGCACAATCACCCGCACCGCCTCCCGAATCGTATTCTCCGGATAATGCAGCCGCCTCATCAGCAGCATCACCAGCTTCTCCTCATACAGACACTCCCCGCCAGCGGCAATATCCTGCTCAACACGTCTCCGTCCCGACTCCGGAAACGAACACATCTCCGCATACACCGCAGCAAGCATCTCCCGCCGTGCAGCATCCGCCTCGGACCGCTCCTGTCTCTCACCTTCCAGTCGTGCAAGCTCTTTGGCAAGAGCCTCCTCCTGCCCCGCACGGATCGCATCATAACAGTGCTCCAGAAGCTCCTCCTCCCTGTGCAGCCGCACTAACACCTCCGGCGGCACATGCAGATACGCAGACAGTGCCGTCTCAAACAGATCCTCAACATTCCCTCCCTGCTGCCGCACCGCATCATACAGCAGAGGATTCACCCGGATAGACGTTGTCCTGCTTCGTCCGTCCTTTACATACAGATTCTGTCTTGGCATCTCTGCATCTCTCCTCATTATTTTTTAAAAGAATATCCCTCTTCTTACTCTTACTGTACTGTACTCATAAGTACAGTACATAGTATATAGTAATGGACAGACCATTTTTTTCCAAAACGATCACGAACATATCTCTGGCACCCTCCCACATCAAACTATCTTTCCAGACAAATCTCTCCACACGATATCAAAGATATCTCTGATAAAAAGATATATCTGAAAGAATAGAGATACATCTAAACATGGAACACGAAACCGCAGAAAAAAACGACGACCAGATCCTCCTCCGTCTCCCGAAAACCCTCAAAACACAGATTGAAACAGCCGCAAAACTCGAAGGCATAACCTCACAGGAATGGATCCGAAAAGCAGTATCCTACAGAGTAAGCCTCCTCAACGTCTGTCCCTCCTGCGGAACCATCAACATACCCACCGCAAAATACTGCAACGAATGTGGAACCAGCCTCAAAGAAAGCAAACGCACCCTCTACATGGAATGGATGGCCCAGAACCTCGAAGAAGAATTTGGCGAAATGGGCAGGCAGCTCTTCTCCGACTGGATGAAACTCGTTGACAACCCAGAAGCACAGATAAAATCCATCGGCAAAGACGGCAAATGGGTAGTTGTAACCCGGGAACACCCCTGATCTGTAAAGAAGGATCCCCGCCTCCTTCTTAACCCATCAGCACTAACACTACTCCGCAACACTGATGCCCCGAAACATCGTAACCCGCATCTCCGCAATCCCGCCCATCCAGCGTCAGAGCATGATCCAGCTCGGCGTAACCCTTACAGTCACCCTTTTTGGATTCCTCTCCACCATGCTCTTCTCCCACCTCCTCGGAGCAGATCTGATGGGCGTTTACTACCTCTTCCTCGCCTACTACGGCGTCTTCAACATGATAGGCGATGCGGGATTCGGGGGTGCCGCCGTCAAACGCATCTCCGAAGGAAAAGATCAGAACGAGTATCTTACTGCATATGCAGTACTGCGTTTCCTCTTAATCATCATCTCAACGCTGATCCTCCTTGCGATCAGCCCCTACTTCGTTGACCTCAAGGACTACGACCTCATTCCCTGGATCATCGCAGCGCTTGCCGCTGCATTCTTCGGAAACACGATTACCTACGGAGTTTACGGCCTTGGTCACGTCGGCATCCGAAACCTTGCCACAGGCGTCAATGAGTTTGTCCGCATCCTCATCCAGATAGTCGCAGTCCTCCTTGGCTACTCGCTTGCAGGGCTCTTTGGCGGATTCATCATCGCAATCATCATCTCCGGCATATTCTGTATCAAATACTTCACATTCCGCCCCGCCAGATTTACCGCAGACCATCTCCGGAGCCTTATCACCTATTCGATATGGGCGTTTCTCATCGGCAGCGGTTCTCTTATCTTCTCTTATGCAGATACCATCTTTATCGGCTACTTTATGGACAACGGCGACGTCGGCGTGTACCGGGTGGCACTGCAGCTCACCACCGCAGGAACATTCCTTACTGCTGCAATAGCAGGAACCCTTACCCCCAAGTTCAGCAACTGGAGTGCAAAAGGCGATCTCACCCAGATCCCAGGTATTCTGACAAAAAGTATCACCTACGGACTTCTGCTTGCCGTACCGACAGCCGCAGGCGGGATCCTTCTGTCTGACCGTCTGCTCTACTTCTTCTACGGTGCAGAGTTCGCCGCTGGCGGAGCCGCCTGTGCCATACTGCTTCTGCTCCAGATCGTAAACGTGTTCATGGTCTTCCTTGGTACGACCCTCAGCGCCATTGACCATGCCCGCCAGTCCTTCTATGCAAGCGGTTCTGCCGCCCTCCTCAACGTTGCCCTCAATGTGCTGCTCATCCCAATCATTGGTATTGAAGGGGCCGCGGTTGCGTCTCTTGTCAGCATCACCCTCAACGCAGTCCTTCTCAGATACTACCTGGGCCAGCATCTTTCTGTCCGCTGCGATCTCCGCGCCGCAGGCCACATACTCCTTAGTGCCCTCCTGATGGCGGCAGTTATCCTCGTCTACATGCAGTTTGTCCCGCTCACCAACATCTTCCTTGTTCTTGTTCCGGTTGCGGTCGGTGCTGTCCTCTACTTTGTCGTCCTGTTCAGACTGAACCGGGAAATCCATGACGAAATTGCTGACCTTGCAAAACAGTTCGGGCTTCCCTGGCCGCACTGGCTGTAATGAGTTATTTCTGTAAAAATGCGGTGCACTCAAAAACACCTTTCCGGAAATCCCCGTCCATACCGGTAACAGTTACAAACAGATGTACTGCTCCGGGAAAACAGCGTTCCGTAACTGATACTCCGGCTTTCCGGAGCAGGTCACAGAACCTCCTCCCCTGATCCCGCAGAATATCACACTCTGCGGTGATACACAGCGTCTGCGGCAGCCGAAAAAGATTCGCTGACTCAAGCGGCGACACAAGCGGACTATCCCGCAGAATCTCTGGAACATACGCCTCGGTGAACGCCTCCATCAGTTTCGCATCCAGCGCATACCCGCAGGCAAACTCCTCCCATGACTCCCCGTATCTTCCGGGCACAACCGTCGTCACCGGATAAAAGAGCATCAGACCGCACAGCCGCTCCTGCAGCGCCAGGACAATCGCAAGGTTTCCCCCCGCACTGTCTCCTGCGGCATAGATACATCCGTCATCTCCGCCGTAGTCCGTTGCATGTCTCCGTATCCAGAGATATACCTCCCGGCAGTCTTTTACTGCGGCAGGATATGGAAACTCAGGCGCAAGCCGGTATGCAGCAGCAGCGACAATCACATCCGCTGCCTTTGCAAGTTCACCGCAGAACCGTGAACCGCTCTGGATACTCCCGATGACCCAGCCGCCTCCGTGAAAATAGAGTATGATCTTTTTTGGTCTGTTTTTGGACACAGGAAGATACAACCGAACGGGAACTCCGTTGGCATCCGCATCCACAATCTCTACTCCTTCCGGTGCAGGTGTCTCAACAGACCTCTTGTTTCGAACGCGGGAAAGTTCTGTTGTATCACCGCCGACGGCATCTCGTACAATCCTCTCCCACACATCCCCAAGATTTTCCGGTCGTGTTCTTAGGAACTCTCTTGCTTCCTCATTCAGCCGCGGATCATCCCGGGCATGATCAAACTGTTCTGTCATCTTCGCAGAAGTTTCTCATGCAGTGCTAAAACCCGCGCCTGTGCCTCTTCTGTTAGCTCCGGCTCTGCATGAAAGGAGAGGGAGAGAATATCCCCTGCACAAACTCCTTCGGGCAGCATCGCAAGAGGAACAACCGCAAGCGGGCGTTCCTCTTCCGGGCATCTGAGGAGAAGTGCTGCCTTTTCTCCCTCGATTGCATCAACCGTAACCAGCAGCTTCTCCATTATGCCTCCGCGGCTGGCTGGTTTGGCACAATCACGTTCTCGTACACATGCGGATTGCGTGTCACAACAGAGTACTTCTCGCCGTCGGTCGTGACCACAACATCGCCGTCCATATCCGTCCGGTAGATGTGTTTTGTCATCGCAACAAACCGTTCCATCGGCTCTGCGTGCGGGTGATCATAGCTGTTCCCTGCACCGACACTGATCACAATCACCGCGGGATGCACAGCATTCAGGAACTGCTGGGTTGATGAAGAGGAACTTCCGTGATGTCCTGCTTTCAGAACGTCGGCCTTCAGATCCATACCTGCATCAATCATTGCCTCCTCAGCCTTCTCCTCCGCATCCCCGGTCAAGAGATAGGAAACGTTCCGGTACGTTGCCTTCATCACAATCGAGTTCTCGTTAATATCCGGCTTTGATCCGGACATAATCAGATTATCCTTCTGCGGTGAAAGTACCTCCAGAGTTACCTCACTCCACGGTGAGGGAATAGTGTCTCCTGCGGAAACCACCTGATACGGAATATCCTCGTCAAGAATATACTGCATCAGCTTCTCGTAGGTAGCCGAGGTGTGGGTGACCCCGTTGTCGTACACCACACCAACGTCATACGTCTTCAGCACATCGAGGGCACTTCCGATGTGATCATAATCCTGATGCGTCAGCAGCAGAAACTCAAGCCGCTTTATACCGAGCGAATCAAGATAGGCAAACAGTTTCTCCCGTGCCTCACGTTCTGACGGGGACATTGTCTCTCCCGCATCGATCAGTGCGTAGGTGTTGTCTTTGGAGAGCAGAATTGCATCTCCCTGTCCTACATCAATTACGTGCATCGCAAATGCATGTTCATCCGTGATCAGCGGTGCAAGTTCCGGAACTGAGTTCGTTGCTCCGCTCCCAAAGAGCAGAACACATGCCGCAGCCACAATCACCACAAGGATTCCCATGATCTGCTTCTGCATCTTCTGTGACTTTTTCCGACGCTGTCCGCCGGTTCGTCCTGATTTCTTCGCAGCCATGCTTACTCATCTATTGCTCTTCCAAAACAAATAACCGTTGATTATTTTTCCGCGAAGCCCCATACTATCTTTTGTGAAAGGCTCAACCCATATACTGCTCAGTGTCCTGACCGGGCTTGTTATCCTTGCCCCGATTGCAGGACTCATTCACTGGTCATGGTCAGTGATCATTCTGCTTGGCATCTTCTTTGGATCCCTAGCACCGGATGTGGACAAAGGCCGTGACTCTGCGATCTTCCACTCATCCATCCCCGGTGCAAAAGGCCGGCGTTTTTTCCTGACGCCGGTGATCGGTTACTTCCTCTACATCTTCTGCTATAAGCCGCTTTCAGTCATCTTTCTTGGCATCTTCGGCAGAAAGATTCTCCCGAAACAGGGACACCGGGAACTGCCTCACTCACCGATTGGCATCATCTGTATGTCGGTGCTGCTGACGCTGTGGCTGTGGATCTTCTGCTACGCGCTCTCCTATATCCCGTACCTGGAGTTTCTGCGGAACAACACGCTCATATGGGTGTTCGGCGCGGCATTTCTGATAGGATGTTTCCTGCATCTTCTGGAGGATACCTGCGACAACTCCGGTATTCATTATCTCTACCCGTTCCGGTTCCGCAGAGTTCGCGGAACTGTTGTCGGAGACGGCTCCGATGTCAGGCCAAAGATGTTTGCCGTTGTCCTTCTCGTTGTTGCAGTGGTGGTGTTTATCGGATTTTTCACTGGGAGTATCTCTGCAGAGTATGCGAAGTGGACGGCATTTCTCCTGCCTGCTGCCCTCTGGATCGTCTTTTTGAAGATATCTGGAGTACCTGCAAAAAAAGTTGCATGGGAATAACATTCTAAGGTTTCAACACCAAATACATAGACCATGTATCGTCTCGTCTGTGTCCACTGCGGTGCGGAGTATCCTCCGGACGCAATTGTATACAACTGTGAGAAATGCGGCCACCTCCTGGCCGTCAAATATGATCTTGATGAGATCACCGTCAGCCACGAAGAACTGCAGAAACGCCCGATCTCAGTCTGGAGATACAAGGAATTTCTGCCGGTCAGAATTGAACCGGTGACTCTGCAGGAAGGAGGAACCCCGCTCTACCACCTCAAGCGGCTCGGTGAAGAACTCGGTCTGCCGAACCTCTATGCAAAGCATGAGGGTATGAACCCGTCCGGTTCTTTTAAGGACCGCGGTATGACCCTTGGTGTCTCAATGGCAAAACAGCTTGGAAAGCACACCGTCGCCTGTGCTTCCACCGGCAACACCTCCGCCTCCATGGCAGTGTATGCCGCAAAGGCTGGAATGCCGGCAGTCGTCCTGCTTCCGGCAGGCCACGTTGCGCTCGGCAAAGTCGCTCAGGCACTGATGCACGGAGCAAAGGTCATCTCCATTCGCGGAAACTTTGACCGCGCCCTTGAGATGGTCCACGAGCTTTGTGTCAGTCACGGCATCTACCTCTTAAACTCCATCAACCCGTACCGGCTTGAGGGTCAGAAGACCATTGGTTTTGAGGCGGTTGATCAGCTTGGCTGTGTTCCGGACAGAATTGTTCTGCCGGTCGGCAATGCCGGAAATATCTCCGCAGTCTATAAAGGTCTGTGCGAGTGGCGCGACATCGGCTACATCGACACACTGCCGATGATGACTGCAATTCAGGCGGAGGGCGCAATGCCTGTTGTCAACGCAATCAAAGGCAATCTGCCCGAGGTTGTTGTTGAGCAGAACCCGGAGACGGTTGCATCCGCAATCCGTATCGGTGCACCGGTTAACGCGGAAAAAGCCCTTCGTGCAATTCGTGAGACCCACGGAACCGCAGAGTTTGTAGCTGATGAAGAGATTCTTGCCATGCAGCGTGATCTTGCCCGCTATGAGGGTATCGGTGTTGAACCTGCATCAGCAGCATCCGTTGCAGGTATCCGTAAGCTTGCTGAGCAGGGTGTGCTGGATCCGAACGAGAAGATCGTTTGTGTGGTTACCGGCCACCTCTTAAAGGATCCGGAGACGGTGATTAAGCAATGCAACCCGCCAATCGAGATCGACCCGACCATCGAGGCACTCCTCTCCGTGCTGTAATTGCAGCAGTACTGCTGTTAAGCATACTCCTGGTGGTTCCCGCATCCGCAAACACGGCATACTACTATATTTCGGAGAACGGGACTGCCTTCTCCGCAGAGGTCACTCTGGTAAACCAGAGCGGCTATCTGCTCATCTCTCCGGGTTTTATCGGTGAAGGAGCAGAGCTTCAGGTATCAAACCTTACGCTGACTGCGGAGGACGGCACGATTGTGAATGCAACGAAGCAGAGTTCTACGCAGATCACCTTTCCGGAAGGGAACTACACACTCGTCTATGACGCACCGCTTGACGGCCGCCTGATGTATGCGCAGTATCTCTCGCCGTTCAATACCACGGTGTTCCTTCCTGCGGGATTTCATACCAACAACCTGATCCTTGGTCCGGTCAGCAATGACGGTAAAACCTATCTGGTTGCCGAGGACATGGATCAGCTGCATGAGATGGGAATTACTGTTGATGCAGCCAAGTATGAGACGGTTGTTGTCTGGACAGATAAGCGTGCGATTCAGATGCGGTTTTATCCCGCAAGTTATGAGCAGTACTTCATCATCTGCATGGGTCTGTGGCTCATCATCTTCTGTGCAGTAGGGTACCGCTACTGGCGTCTGAAGAAAAATGAAAATCGGTATTCATAATTTTTTTGAAAAAAGATCTCTGGTTCTCTGTTGCAGTACTTTTGGTTCAGGAATTATCTGATTGTTACAACCAATCTTCATTTTCTATTTTACCGAAATGCAGAGAAAAGAACGAGCAGTGATAAGAACGAAAAAAGGATTATCGTGGAGGCTGCATTGACATCTGCATACCTCCGATGCTTCCGGTCTCTGCGAGAGTCTTTAACGAC
Organism: Candidatus Methanocorpusculum faecipullorum; assembly: GCA_018883755.1. Lineage (GTDB taxonomy): Archaea > Halobacteriota > Methanomicrobia > Methanomicrobiales > Methanocorpusculaceae > Methanocorpusculum > Methanocorpusculum faecipullorum. Next base: position 42,824 of record JAHLFR010000012.1, on the reverse strand, counting down.
TCGATAGTTGTGTAGGTCTGATATGCTGTGTACGCTGCCATGATGAGGATTGGAATCAGCAGCGCGGTAAAGACCGCATGTACCGGAACATTTCCCGCGGATGCAAACCCGTATATCCAGATAGGCATACACCAGAGGAGAACCGCAGCATTCAGAAGATATCCCGCCCATCCGTCAAAGACTCCCGGTGTGACTGCTCCTGCAAGCAGCATAAGTACCGTTCCGATCAGAACCGGCAGGGATCCGTACCCGGTAACGACAAGGAATGGTTTGAAACCTGTAGCTGTGTGCGTAATGAACTTGATAAACACAAAGAAAAATACTGCGACAAAAACCCAGACGATGAAGGCCATGATAAATCCGGTTATTGCACCAACTGCGCCGAGTACCCCTGCATAGTCAGGCATGCCGATGAGTTCTGCGGATGCCGCAGTTGTCTGATACCCGAGAACTGCTGCAAAAATTCCATAGACTGCCGTATAGAGCAGCGGAAGTTTGAGAGAGTGCGTACGGGACGTATCTGTAAAGAACTCTTTTGGATGGAATAGCAGGGAGAGGATATCTGCTGCAAACGTCATTGCAGTCTATATTTGTTTTCTATGGATATGAGTACTTGGAAAAAAAAGAGTTATTCAATGTCAATACCGTACTTTGCGGCGTTGGCATCGGCAATTGCCTGGATCTTTGCGATCTCTTCATCATTTCTGGTCGGTTTGAACAGGTGGCGGAACCGCTTCTGGGCTTTGAGATACTCATCGACCGGTACACGCTTGACCTTCTTTGCGGAAACAAGTTCACCGTTCACCATCTCATAGCACGGCCACAGACCGCACTGGACCGCCATTCTTCCGATCTCCATCGTCTTTGATCCGTCAAATCCCCATCCTGTACAGCAGGGCGCGTGTACCTGAATGTAACAGGGACCGGGAGTGTTCATAGCTTTCTCGACTTTTTTCATCAGGTCCATCGGGTATGCCATTGTTGCAGTTGCCACATACGGAGATCCGTGTGCGACCAGAATCTGCGGGAGATCCTTCTTGGGCCGGTTGTTTCCGGTTGAGCATGCACCGGAAGGTGACGTGGTGGTATCTGCGTCGTACGGCGTTGCACCGGAACGCTGGATACCTGTGTTCATGTAGGCTTCATTGTCATAGCAGACATAGGTGAAGTCATGACCGCGCTCGAACGCTCCGGAGATACAGAGCATACCGATATCTACAGTGGCGCCGTCTCCGCCGATGACGAGGATCTTTTCCTTTCCGAGGCGTCCCTGCTTCTTTAGGGATGCCTCAATACCGGACGCAACCGCGGATGCGTTCTCGAACAGTGAGTGAATCCAGGGTGTCTTCCATGCGGTCTCCGGGTATGGAGTGGAGAACACCTCAAGACATCCGGTCGGACTCACGACGATGGTGTTTTCTCCGGCTCCTTTCAGGATCATCCGAACCGCAGAAGATGCACCGCATCCGCCGCATGCACGGTGACCGCAGTCGAAGTTTTCAATTGTACGATCTACCATTTATAACAACTCCTCGCGCAGTCCGTAGAACATATCGCCGGAACCTTTCTCGGCAAGTTCTACAATGTGTTTGATATCCTTCTTGCGTACATCGCGGCCGCCAAGACCGAGGATGTAGTCATAGACCGGAATGCCGGAACCGTAGCAGGCTTCCTTGACCTCAATGGCTACAGCTCCTTTTGCACCAAGACTGACATTCTTGTCCAGCACGGCAATGGTGTTTACATGGGCAAGTGCTTTTGCAATGTCCTCTGCCGGGAACGGACGGAAGCAGCGGATCTTTAAGAGACCGACCTTCTTACCCTCTGCACGCATCTCATCGATTGCATCTTTGGTGGTACCGCAGATGGAACCCATTGCAACGATTGCGATCTCCGCATCCTCGAGTTTGTATCCCTCTACAAGGCTGGAGTAGTCACGGCCGAACTTTTCACCGAAGGCTTTGCCGTACTTGCGCAGTGCATCTGCTGCACGGTGCACTGCCTGATCGTGTTCGTACCGGAACTCAAGGTAGTACTCAGGTGTTGCGTACATACCAAACGAGATCGGATCGTTCACGTCAAGTTTCTGGTACGGAGTGAACGGACCAAGGAACTCGTCCACCTCTTCCTGCGAAGGGATGTCAACAGGCTCGAATACGTGTGAAAGAATGAATCCGTCAAAGCAGACGAATGCCGGAAGCAGGATGTTGTGGTCCTCGCAGATCTTGTAGGCAAGAATATGCAGATCAACAGCTTCCTGATTGTCCTCTGCATAGAACTGCAGCCAGCCGGAATCTCTCATCATAATGGAGTCCTGCTGATCATTCCAGATCGATAATGGTGCAGAGATTGCACGGTTTGCAATGCCCATCACAATCGGGAGCCGCATTCCAGCAGCGTTAAAGACAACCTCTCCCATCAGTGCAAGACCCTGGGATGTGGTTGCAGAGTACACACGGCTGCCAGCAGCAGATGCTCCGATACAACAGGAAAGTGCGGAGAACTCCGACTCCACACAGATGTACTCAGCATCAAGCCGTCCGTCCGCAACGATGGATGCGAGTCCTTCCACAATGTGGGTCTGCGGGGTGATCGGGTATGCGGAGATGACCTGCGGGCGGCAAAGCCGTACGGTCTCTGCAACAGCAATGGATCCCTCCATAATCTGAAGAGTCATTTATTTTTCCTCCTTGTGCATGGTGATTGCCTTTGCCTTGTCGGGACACTCTTCCGCACACATGCCGCAGCCTTTGCAGAAGTCGAGATCGATCTCGTAGGTTTTGTCCGGGAGCTGGGTGATGCAGCCTTCCGGACAGATCAGCTGACATGTTCCGCATTTTGTACATTTTTCCTTGTCAAGGATCGGGTAGAAAACCCGCCAGGATCCGGTTTTGTTGTTTCTGGACTGTCCTGGTCGTGCTGTACATCCTATTCCAAGCGGCATTATACTGCTCCCTCCAAAACCATATTGTATGCCCGTTTTGCTGCGGCGAAGTTCGTCTCAGCAAGCTTTCCGGGGAACCGTTCTTCGATTGCATCCTTGAGTGCATCAAGGGTGATCTCACCGCTGGCCGCAGCAAATGCTCCCATCAGCGTAGTATTGGTGATCGGGAGTCCGATCTCTTCAAGGGCAATCTGTGTTGCATCAATAACGATCAGTCTGACACCTTCCGGAAGGGCATACTCTCCTTTCTTTTCGGTGTTGATGATGGCAATTCCTCCTTCGGACATTCCTGCAAAGACGTTGACGTCGCGAATGAGGGTGCTGTCCTGTACAATAATATAATCCGGCTCGTAGACCTGGCTTCTCAGCCGGATCTTCTCGTTGCTGAACCGCACGAATGCCTGAACGGGTGCACCGCGGCGTTCAACACCAAATGCTGGAAACGCCTGGGCGTGCACACCACCGGCAAAAGCTGCGGTTGCAATAAGTTCCGCAGCTGTGACGGACCCCTGTCCGCCTCTCCCATGGATGCGTAGTTCTTTCACGTGAATAACCAGTATAATTTATCACGATTAATCAATATGAATTTAGTGTTTCCACCGATGTCTCTTATTTAGGGATATTTTCTAAAAATAGTGGTAAATTATCTGTTTTTTGGGATTGGTTGTTGTATTCTTTTTTATCTCTTGGGTGGCTGAATCACTGTCCGCCGATTTGCGGTTTCAAATCCTGAGGTCTGAGGATACAGGGATTCCAAGAATCTGTTTTGCTCCGGAAAAGACATCACGGGCGATTTTCGCAAGTCCGTCGGAGGCTGCCCACTCGTCATAGACGATAACCGGTTTTTGCAGAAGCGCAGAGATCTCCTCGGCAAGTTCGGGTGCAAGACTTCCGGCAAGGGCAATGGAAGCATCCGGTGCAAGCAGGGAAAGCGATGCACATTCCATTGCTGCCCACATGGCGACGGTCGGGTTTTGGTATTTTTCCTCCAGATGATACATCACGCCTGCGGTGGTGAAGGCTTCGTTTGCGGTTATTTCGCCTGCATCAACCTTTCTGATAGCATCAACGTCAAGGGCCCCGTGACGAGTGCCGGGCGCAAACACACAGGCATCAAAGGCACCGATCACTTTTCCGTTCGCGATCAGCAGTGAGACGGTGTTTGAGCTGATGTCGGATACGATGAAGGTATCACCGAGTGTCTCGGAAACAAGGTATGCGATGCCGAGTTTTTCCGGGCTGGTCTGGTGCGAGTAAATCTTGAAACGCGGATCGGTGTCAGATCCGCGGTGAATGCCCGGGATGGCAATTGCCGGAATGCCTGATTCCCGTACCGAATCAAAGACGCGCGTTCCCCCGCCGATATGCTCTCCCGCACCGTCGCGGGTAATGACGCCACGGTTTTTCAGTTTATCAACCGGCGTTATCTGCGTGAAGTTGTCACCCATCGAGTAGCAGAGGGCAATGCCTGCTATATCCTCAACAGGTCCGAGTTTCTGCAAATCCTCAATTGTAAACTCTTTTGCTGCTTCACGGGACATCTTGAACCGTTTCCCGTTGTCTGCAGCAAAACGGAGTGAGGTTGTCCCGTGATCAATCCCAATGTACATGGGAATTATATTTGGAGGAAGTCCTGATAATGGTTGGTCTCCTGTATTTTCCCAGTAAGATTATGATTTTGTCCCGCCAACATGATCTCATTTCATGGCCGAAACCAGAACTCACTATACTATCCTGGGTGTTCCGCAGAATGCAAGCCCGGAGATGATCAAAAAGGCCTACGTCTTGTTGGTGAAGCAGTATCATCCGGATCGTGCGGGATCTGATGAGGCAAAACAGGAGGAGTACAATGAGCGTCTGCTTGAGATCATGGCAAGCTATGAGATCCTCTCTGATCCGGTGAAGCGTGCCGAGTATGATGCGGAACTGAGCGGTGCCGAGTCTGCATCCGGAACCCCGCGCGGAAAAAAGATGTGCGGCATGCCAATGAAAGGAGGGGATATTGAGACGGACTATCCGATCTCCATGGCCATTGCTGCCTACGGCAAAGGAAAGATCCCCATGAAGGTTGCAGGTGAACGCGTCGTTGTCAAGGTCTATCCGGGTGTTCGCCGGTACCGCGTTGAAGGGTATGGGGTTCCCGTTGAACCGGGAAAACCCCGCGGTGATCTGTATGTGAATCTGAAAGTAATTCCGCAGGAGAACTGGGAGATTGATGATGCAACCAACAACCTGATCCACACACTGCAGATTACGCAAAAACAGGCGGAACGCGGCGGGCAGGTTCCGGTGCAGCTGCTGTTCAATAAAGTGATTAAGGTCACGGTTCCTGCGGGGGTAAAGACCGGCGATCGCTTTACTCCTCCGGAAGGAAAGGGTCTTGGCGTTATGTCACCGAAGAAACGCGGGGATCTGGTTGTCGCGGTTGAGGTTGTGGAAAAGAAAGGATTCCTTTCCGGCCTTTTTGGGAAGTGAACACTCTGTGGCGGAAAAACAGCGTGGCAACCTTACCGCAGCAGACTTTTATCATGCACTTTACCGCAGATTTGACGCAGCCGCAGCAGCCGGTGAACCGGATCTTGTGGTGAGTGCCGGAGATCTGCACAAATCCCTTAAAGCAGCAAACCGCCTTTCGCTTTGTTGCAACTGCATGTATGATACGCAGAACATCGGTGACAGCATTGTGAACGTCCCTTCCGGCGGTGTGGGTGCAACGCTGTCCATTCGGTATGTACTGCCGCGCGAGAAAGGGCTTCTGCTGGAAAAGAGCGGGTACGCTGCATCTGAGGTGAAATCCGGTGCACAGCTGCGGACCCAGCGGTTTGAGGAACTTGCCCGTGTGCACCCGGTCTTTCGTGATCTTGCAGTGATTGCCCGGCAGAAAAAGTCCGAGACAGCCACACGAAAACTCTGCGACATCACGTCCGCGGCTGCGGAGCTGCTATGCCGGACACAGCACATCCGGATCGACAACAAAAAGTTCGGGACGATCTCCGGGGCGATCGAAAAAGCGGATCTCCTCACACCCGAAGCGCTGCATGCGATGAACTTTGTGCGGATTGTCGGCAACACTCATGCACGAAAAATTCCTGATGCTTACCTGATGACACCAAACGTGTTTGCCTATGCGGGTCATGCATTTCTGATCTTTGCAGATGAGGTTGTTGGCCGTCGGCTCATCTGGAAAAAAAGTGAATAAAAAAATATTTTTTATTTTGTTATGTGCCGTGGTTCCAGCTGCACATGTACTCTTTCTGCGCATCTGTTAACTCATCAATCGTCGCACCCACAGCTGCAAGTTTCAGGCGTGCGATGTACTCATCAATCTCGGTCGGTACATCATGCACTCCGGCTGCAAGTTCGCGGCCGTGCTTTGCCACGTACTCAACAGACAGTGCCTGTACCGCAAAGCTGAGATCCATTACCTCAACCGGGTGACCCATACCTTTCGGGGTTGCAAGGTTGACCAGTCTTCCTTCCGCAAGCAGATGTATCTTCTTTCCGTCGATCACGTACGTGTCAATACCGTCGCGGTGCTCAACTACTGTTGCATGTTCTGCAAGCCACGGGATCTCAATCTCGTTGTTGAAGTGTCCTGCATTGGAAAGAATTGCACCAGACTTCATCAGCGGGAAGTGACGGCCGGTGATGATACTGCAGTTACCGGTTGTTGTGATGAACAGATCTCCGATCTTTGCTGCTTCGTTCATACTCATTACATCAAAGCCGTCAAAGTGTGCCTGCAGTGCCCGGCGCGGATCGATTTCGGTGACAATCACGCGTGCACCAAGTGCACGTGCCTTGGTTGCAACCCCGCGACCGCAGTACCCGTATCCGGCAACCACTACATGGCGTCCGGCAAGCAGAACGTTTGTTGTCAGCATGATCGAAGCAAGGGCACTCTCACCGGTTCCATGGACGTTGTCAAAGTAATGCTTCATCGGGGTATCGTTCACCGCAATAACCGGGAACTCCAGTTTCCCGTCAGCTTCCATTGCACGAAGCCGGTGAATACCGGTTGTGGTCTCCTCGCATGCACCGATGATCTCAGACAAAGCATCACGGCGGTCAAGATGTACCCGGTTGATCAAGTCCATTCCGTCGTCGATGGTTAAGGTAGGGTGTGCATCAAGGACCTTATCGATTGCCTCATAGTACTCCTCGGTACTGCACCCACGGTGTGCATAACAGGCAACTCCTCCCTGACGAAGGGCTTCCGCCACGTCGTCCTGTGTGGAAAGCGGGTTGCATCCGGTGATGTACACCTCTGCACCTCCTGCGGCAAGTGTTCTTACCAGACACGCCGTCTTTGCCTCTACATGGAGAGCCATGCCGATGCGGTGTCCAGCAAGCGGCTTTTCCTTTTCAAAGCGTTCACGAATGGCGTTAAGAACAGGCATATACTGCTGTGCCCACTGTATTTTCTGTTCGCCGGTATGCGTCATATCCAGAAATGTTGGTTGTGCAAACCTATAATACGCAATGATAATTTTTCCTGCCCGCTAACTATACTTGCATGGGACTTACACGGCGGATTATTCCCTGTCTTGATCTCAAAGACGGAAGAGTTGTGAAAGGCGTGAACTTTGAGGGTCTGCGTGATGCGGGCGATCCGGTCGAGCTTGCGCGGACGTACAACGAGCAGGGAGCTGATGAGGTGGTCTTTCTGGATATTGCCGCCTCAAAAAATAACCGCCAGACGATGGTTGATGTTATCGGCCGCGCTGCTGATCAGCTCTTTCTGCCTCTCACGGTCGGCGGAGGTATTCGGACTGTAAAGGATATTCAGGAGATTCTGCGTGCCGGTGCCGATAAGGTAAGTCTGAATACGGCAGCAGTGAAAACGCCGGAGGTCATCACTGAGGGAGCAAAACTCTTTGGCAACCAGTGCATTGTGCTTGCAGAGGATGTGCGCAGAAATTACGAGATGCGTGACGGTGTTACGCCCGTTCACCTTGCGGACGGCCGTACCTGCTGGTATGAGGTTGTCATCTACGGCGGCAGTCACCCAACTGGTATGGATGCCATTTTGTGGGCACAGGATGCGGTTCGCCGCGGTGCGGGCGAGATTCTCCTGACCTCAATGGAGACGGACGGTGTCAAAACCGGATTCGATCTGGAGATCACCGCCGCAATTTCGGATAATGTCGATGTGCCGGTGATTGCGTCGGGCGGTGTGGGAACTCTTGAGCATTTTTATGACGGATTTGTCAAAGGGAAAGCAGATGCCTGTCTTGCGGCAAGCGTGTTCCATTATGGTGAGATGACCATCCGTGATGTGAAGGAGTATCTCGCCTCCCGCGGTGTTGCGGTGCGGTTGTGACCGGCTGGGACACAGACTATACGGTTCGCGGGAACCGGTGGGGAGGGGCCGCAGCGGAGCTGCCAGCTCTTCCTGCCGGAGTGCGCGTTCTTGAGTGCGGCTGTGGTAACGGAAAAACTCTTGCGGCGATGAGATCGCGGGGCTGGGATGTGATTGGTATCGATATTTCCCACGCAGCTGTATCCCTTGCATCAGCGGCTCTTGCACGTGATGCTTCTTCCTTCTCTGATGACAGCACAGGTTCGCACTGCTGTTCAGTCGTTTGCGGGGATGTTACTTCGCTGCCGTTTTCTGACAACTCGTTTGATGCGGTGTTCTGCTGGCATGTACTGGGGCATCTTCCTGCACCGCTGTGGTCGACTGTAGCATCGGAGATGCGGCGTGTTCTCCGGTCGTCAGGGAAGATTTTTTTCAAGGGATTCTCTCGAAATGATATGCGGTGCGGAAAAGGCCGGGAGGTTGCACCGTACTCGTATCTCCGGGGTGACGGGATTGTCACGCATTATTTTACGGACACTGAGCTCCGGGAAGTTTTTGGCACAGGAGAACTAACTAGAGTTTCATGGAAGATGCGTGTCCGCGGGACGGACTATCTGCGCGAAGAGCTCTGCGGTGTATTCGGGAGGGAAGGATTTGACTGATCCAATCGTTGGCGACTGGGAAAAGTCGATGATGCTTGTCGGACGTATGCACTGCCGGTTTTATCCCGATAACACCGGTATTGCCATTGGCAAAGTTCTCGGTCATGATATCAATGAACCGTTTCAGTGGACATGCAAAGGAAACGGTGTCTATCATATCTGTGCAGCCGGGTATGAACACGACATTCATCTCACAGGTGACCGGCTGGAAACGGTGTTCCGCGGGCATGCACTTGACATGGCGCGGGTCACCTGCAAAAAATAAAAAAAATATTTTCGGGAGGTTAGTCCCGGTTTGCAATCTCGGTTGTAATCTTTGCCAGGAACTCTTCGGGCGTCATAGACACCGTCTTGCTGTCCCGCGTCCGGACTGAGATAGTCTTTGTCTCAAGCTCTTTTTCGCCGATGATGATCATATAGGGCACACGCTCGGTGTACTGGGCCTGGCGGATCATGTATCCGATCTTCTCATTGCGGTTGTCCAGCTCGCAGCGGATTTTTGCATCTTTCAGCATCTGATAGATCTCGGTTGCATATGCCTCGCTCTTCTTGGAGACCAGCAGAACCTTTGCCTGCATTGGTGCAAGCCAGACTGGGAACTTTCCGGCAAAGTGTTCGGTCAGGATACCGATGAACCGCTCGATCGATCCGAAACATACGCGGTGGATCATGATCGGGCGCGGCCGTTCGTCGTTCTCATCCACATAGGATAAGTTGAAGTTGATCGGCATCTGGAAATCCAGCTGGATGGTTCCGCACTGCCAGGTACGTCCAAGACAGTCGCGCAGATGGAAGTCAATCTTCGGGCCGTAGAATGCACCGTCGCCTTCGTTGATCGTGTAGGGAAGATTCAGCTGCTCCAGTGCATTCACCAGACCGTTTGTTGCTGCTTCCCAGTCCTCATCACTTCCCATGCTGTCCTCCGGGCGGGTGGAGAGCTCAAGAGTGTACTCAAAGCCGAACTTGGAGTACACCTGGTGAATCAGCCGGATTACGGAACTGATCTCCTCGGCGATCTGATCCTGGCGCATGAAGATGTGGGCATCATCCTGTGTGAAACAGCGGACCCGGAAGAGACCGTGCAGAACGCCCTTCAGTTCATGGCGGTGTACAATTCCCAGCTCAGCAAGACGCATCGGCAGTTCGCGGTAGCTGTGCGGTTCGTTTGCATATACCATCACACCGCCGGGGCAGTTCATCGGTTTGATACAGTAGTCCTCATCATCGATGCGGGTCGCATACATGTTCTCTTTGTAATGATCCCAGTGACCGCTGGTCTCCCAGAGACAGCGGTTCATGATGAGCGGCGTTGAGATCTCCTGGTATCCGTTGGCTGCGTGCAGCTCGCGCCAGTACTCGATCAGTTCGTTTTTGATGATCATTCCGTTCGGCAGGAAGAACGGGAAGCCCGGACCAACATCCTCGAACATGAAGAGTTTCATGTCTTTGCCGATCTTGCGGTGATCACGGCGCTCTGCCTCCTCCTGCAGTTTCAGGAAATCCTCTAGTTCCTTGGTGGTGGCAAAGGCAGTTCCGTTGATTCTTGTCAGCATCTTGTTTTTGCTGTCGTTTTTCCAGTATGCACCGGAAAGGCCGGTGAGCTTGAATGCTTTCAGGGTCTTTGTATAGGTCAGGTGAGGACCGACGCACATATCGATGTATTCGCCCTGCTCATAGAAACTCAGCGGTTCATTCTCATCAAGGTCTGCAATGTGTTCGATCTTGTATGGTTCATGCCGCTCTTCCATGAGTTTTAATGCATCTGCACGTGAGAGGATGAACGGTTTTATCGGCAGATTTGCCTTGACGATCTCCCGCATCTCCTGTTCAATGGCAGGAAGGTCGGCTTCCGAAAGTTTCGTGTCTCCCAGATCGACATCATAGTAAAATCCCTTCTCGGTTGCGGGTCCGTAGGCAAACGATGCGTGGGGGTAGAGACGTTTCACTGCCTGGGCAAGTACATGAGCCGCGGTGTGGCGTATAACATGCAGCTCTTCTTCTTTTGGGCACTCGCCCACTTTTCCGTCATTGTAAATTACTTTCATGCAAGTAGTTCCTGCTGTTTTCCGTTTCAGCGGATATGCAAATCCTCTTGTACGCTGCAAAGGCGAGTTCTGTGCAGCCCAAGATAACCGTACATGTTTTGGTTTTTTACAGGATATGTATTTTGGTCACGCAGGGCTCTGGCATATTCCTGTCTGCACCATCCGACTTATTTCTTAAATCTGCACTAAAAGCGGGCCTAAAGGGATTTGAACCCCTGGCCTACGGATTAAGAGTCCGTCGCTATTCCTGACTAAGCTATAGGCCCTTTGTGATGTCTGTTGACCTAATTAGATTAGTCATATCAATATTTATAGATTTCTTCACGAGGGGATTTTGGGCCCTGTGGGTATCTACATTAATATCCAAACAACACGAATATTGGTACATGGTTGAGAGTGATGGGGTGCTGCCGAACAATAACCAGACCCATAAAAAAATAAAATATCTCATTCTGGGCTGCGGCAGTATCGGTTACAATGTCCTCGAAGAACTCAAGGAGGATGATGAAAACGTCCTCGTTATTGATGTGAATGAAAAACGTGTGGAGGATCTGCGTGACCACCGTCATCAGGCAATGGTAGGCGACATGACCGACCCCGGTCTGCTTGCCAAGATTCCAGAACCAGAGATGGTCTTTATTCTTGCAGCGGACAAGGATGCAAACCTTGCAGCAGTACAGAACATTAAGGGCGCTTATCCGCAGACCCATGTGATTGCCCGTGCAGTGGATCTGTTCTCGGCAGATCAGCTGGTGGATCACGGTGCGGATGTTGTGCTGTATCCACAGCAGGTTGTTGCAAAGTCCGCCGTCAATCATATGAACAATCTGGTTGCGTCAAGAAACGCCCAGAAACTTTTCTCCCTTTTAAGCTCGTGGAGCGGGACCCTTGGCATTATTACGCACAAAAATCCTGATCCCGATGCAATCTCCAGCGCAATGGCACTTTCCGCAATTGCTGCAAATGCTTCCGGCGGAAAGCTTGCAACACGCATCCTCTATGAAGGAAACATCGGTCATCAGGAAAACCGTGCGTTCGTTAATCTTCTTGAAATCAAGATGGAAAGACTCACACCGGAGATTCTCGGTGAATGCAACTATCTTGCCCTGGTGGACTGTGTTGCTCCCGGCATGAACAATGATCTCCCGCTGGATACGCCGATCAATATCGTCATCGATCACCACAGCACCGAAGGAGTAGTGCGTCTGCGGAAACCGGAGTACCTTGATTCCCGCCCTAACATTGGCGCAACTGCATCCATTATGACGCAGTATCTCCAGGAGTTGTATCTGCCGATCGATAAAAAGGTTGCAACAGCCCTGTTCTATGGTATTCGTGCAGATACCCGTGAATTCCAGCGGAATCTTTCTCCGCAGGATCTGCACAACGCTGCTTATCTTCTTCCTCTGTCGGATCGATCTCTTCTTGAGGTTATCATGGCACCATCTGTCTCACAGGAAACGCTGGATGTTCTCGGTCATGCAATCGTTAACCGTGAGGTCAGACACGGGTATCTTTTCTCCAATGTTGGATACGTCCGCAATCGTGATGCAATTCCGCAGGCAGCTGATATGCTCCTGAATCTTGAAGGTGTGAGTACTGCAATGGTGTATGGTATCACTGACACCTCTATCACGCTTTCAGCCCGCAACAAGGACATCCGTCTGCATGTCGGTGATGTGATGAAAGAAGCGTTCTCTCCAATTCCTGGGGCATCTGCAGGAGGGCATGCAACAATGGCAGCACTGTCTATTCCGTTGAACGCGTTCTCTTTAGTGAAGAACAAAGACGAACTGCTCAATATGATCATTGATCCGGTTCTGTCCAACTTCATGCGGATTGTCGGTATCTCCGAGGCTGAAGGGGATGAAAGCTGAGGAGTGGGAACCCTACTACTCTGAAATCCTCGACTTTTTTGGATTTTCACGTGAGGATGATGAGCATGCAGCACATGTTCTTGCAGAGCTTCTGCCCCACGATGATATTGCAGTTCTGCGTGAGACTATTTCTGGTCAGGACTGTATCGTTTGCGGAAACGCACCGTCTCTTGCTGATGAGATTCGTAAGACTGACTTTTCCGGTAAGGTCATTATTGCTGCCGATGCTGCGGCGCGTGTTCTTTTCCATGCCGGTCATCGTCCGGCTGTAATTCTCTCTGACATCGACGGGATGGATGACGACTTTCTTGTTATGAATGATCTTGGGACGATTCTCGTACTGCATGCGCACGGTGACAATATCCCGCTCGTCCGGTCATGGGTTCCAAAGGTCAGAGGTCCTATCGTTGGAACAACACAGGCAACTCCACTTGCACATGTGTATAACTTCGGCGGATTTTCCGACGGAGACCGTTGTGTGTTTTGTGCCTATGAGCTTGGTGCGGCAAATGTTTCCCTGATAGGGTTTGATCTGGATGATCGTTCGGTGGATCCGGTAAAGCGCGGAAAACTGATGATCGCACGAAAACTTCTGAAACTTTGCGGTCATGACGTCTGATGCAATACTCATTGACGGGTATGTGGATGAACCCGCCTGTCTTGGTGTTCCGCCGTATATCTCTCCGTACATCAGAACGGTTGCAGGTGTGTTTGCCGAACGGGGAATCTCTACAGATTATGTAACGATTGATCAACTGCGTCGTGATCCCCTGAGAGTTGCAGGTCTTCCCTCCTACAAGTACGTGGTGATGATTGCAGGCGTTACTGTTCCCGGGAAATATCTTTCCGGGACACCGGCGACGCTGACGGAGCTGCAGCAGATTGGTTTCACGCTGCGGGGGAGATCGGTATCACTGCTTGGGGGACCTATCGGGTTTGGTTACTCTCCGCAGGGAGGGGCAAAGGCAGTTGCACAGGCAGTCTCTGGATGGACATCGATGCTGCACGGGGATCCGGCAGCAGCACTTGATGCGTATCTCTCCGGCGGAGATCCGGAAGGGGTCTGCCGGTATCAGGACTTTGACCGCTGGGCAGTGCTCGGGGCAGATATTATCCATAAACATCCGTTCTACCCGTTTGTGATGTGTGAACTTGAAACTGCAAAGGGATGTTCCCGTGCGGTTTCAGGGGGATGTTCCTTTTGTACAGAGCCGTTTTACGGACTGCCGAAACAGCGCGACATCGGTGCAATTGCCGAGGAGGTCAGAGCACTTGCTGCGGCAGGTGCTGCACATTTCCGGCTTGGTCGTCAGCCGGATCTCCTGGCGTTCGGATCATTTGGCGGCGGTGAGTTTCCAACCCCCAATCCAGACGCACTGAAAAGTTTGTTTGAGGAGATCCGATCTGCTGCACCGTCACTTCGGACGCTCCACATCGACAATGTCAATCCGGGAACCATTGCCCGGCATGAGGAAGCATCCCGCGAAGCACTCGCGGAAATTGTTGCAGGGCACACGGCAGGAGATATTGCAGCGTTTGGGATGGAGTCTGCCGATCCCGCGGTGGTTGCGGCAAATAATCTGAAAGGTGATGCGGATGCTGTTTTCCGGGCAGTTGAGATCGTTAATGAGGTTGGTGCAAAGCGCAGGGACGGAATTCCTGAACTTCTGCCCGGTCTTAACTTTATTGCGGGTCTTGCCGGTGAAACTGCAGAGACGTTTGCCATGAATGAGGCATTTTTACAGCGGATCCTTTCTTCCGGACTTATGGTTCGCCGTGTGAACATCCGCCAGCTGATGCCTTTTGAAGGAACACGCGCATATGAGGATAACACGCTTGGACAACACGACAGACTGTTCCACCAGTTTAAAGAGCGTGTTCGGGAAACGTTTGATGTGCCGATGCTTGCACGTGTGTTCCCTGTCGGTACTGTTTTGCGTGATATTGTCATTGAGGTGTCGGGATCGGTGTCGTTTGGCAGACAGATGGGAACGTATCCGATTCTCTGCGGTATTCCAATGCAGATTCCGGTAGGTACTGTGATGGATGCTGCGGTTGTTTCCTATGGTCAGCGGTCGGTGACTGCACTTCCGGTCCCAATTGAGATCAACCGGCTGAATGCTGCTGCGCTGAAATGGCTGCCGGGCGTATCCAAAAAAGCTGCGGCACAGATTGCTGCAAAAAAACCGTATGCGGATGCAGCTGCATTTCGCTCAGCGGTTTCCTCAGATGCTGTTGTCCCTCTTATTGAGCTGATGCGGTTTTAAAGCGTCTTCCAGAGCACAAGCCGGGGAGTAGTCGGATAAAAGTAGTTTTGAATGCGTTCCTTTTGTATGAATCCTATTTTTTGGTAAAACGCAATTGCCGGTTTGTTTGTCTCAGCCACCGTCAGATGGACCGCTGTAACATTTCGCTCTTTCATTGCAGAAAACAGTGCCTCGGTAAGTTTTGTACCGCATTCCTTGCGCTGATAGTTCTGCACAACCCCTATTCGGATCAGTTTTCCGGTTTTCGGATCATCGAGATGAATGCCGCCAAGGATGTAGCCGATGATATCTTTCTCAGCGTTTTCTGCAACGAAGAACAGGGAGGGAAAAAGCTCCTCAATGTGGCGGAACAGTACTGGTCCTCCCATACCTGCAAACAGCGGCGCATCCAGTTCGCAGATGGATGGATAATCTGCGGAGGAATAAGGGCGGACACGGATCGATTCCATATGTTCACAAGTATATGTGGTTTGGAGATGTTGAACATATCTCATAGCTTGTCCCGCGACATGCAAACATACTTATGCTTGCGGGAGTATAACTTTCAAAAGTATGATGAAGTGGCAGATCTCGGATCTCTTTGGCATGAGCGTCTATTCAGACAAAGCTGTTTTCCTTGGCAAGGTTGAAGATGTTGTCTTGGATGTTACCAACAAAAAAATCAGTGGTCTTGCACTGACCAGTGTAAACCAGAATGTACTTGATATCAAGAACTATCAGGGTGTTGTCATACCTTATCGTATCGTAAAAGAGGTAGGAGACATAATTCTTGTCCGTCATATTCCCGGAGCCTTCAAAGTATCCGAGCCGCTCTTTGGGGAATAATCTGTAAATAGAATAATGAAGGATCGCGAGATTTTTTCCGGCCTTATCACCACCGTTCCTTTTGTTTTGCGGCTGGACGGAAGATCCTTCCACCACTTATCCCGCAGTAACGGATATGCCAAACCGTATGATCCGGTATTTTCCAGATGTATGGTACAAACCGCGCAGGCGATGCTTGAGAACAGCGGCCTTGCACCATCCTTTGCCTATACATTTTCGGATGAGATCAGCCTCTATGTTACGTCCCCGGTTTTTGACTGCCGGGTTGAGAAACTTGTCTCGGTGGCCGCAGGTTTTGCTTCTTCGGCGTTCACATTGTTTTCCAGATCAGATGTTCCACTTTCCTTTGACTGCCGCGTAGTCCCGGTTGACGAAGGTCACCTTGCCGAGTATCTTGCCTGGAGGCAGGCTGAGGCTTGGCGAAATCACATTAACGGCTATGCGCATAAGCTGCTCATGGACACGGGACTTTCTGCGACTGCTGCACAGAGAAAACTGGATGGCATGAAATCCTCGGATCTGCATGAACTTGCTTTTTCTTTTGGGGTGAACCTTGCGGAGACACCTGCATGGCAACGGCGCGGGACAGCAGTGTATCGGTCGGTTGTGGAGAAGGAGGGCTACAACCCGGTTTCCCAGGAGGTGGTGCGCGTGCTCCGCCGTGTTCCGGTCATTGATGAGAATCTGCCTCTTTTCAAGACGCCTGAGGGTGTATCTTGGCTTGCGGCCCGCCTCACATCCGCCGGTTCTGATGTGTGATCTTCAAGTTTTCTAAAGAGCAATACTGTGAGTACAATGACGATCGCATTTACGAAGCTTCACGGCAACGGGAATGATTTCATTCTGATCGATGAGATGGCAGGCACGGTTATCCCGGATGATATGAAAGCGCAGTTTGCAGTGAGCTACTGTGACCGCAGGTTTGGTATCGGTGGTGACGGTGTTCTGTTCATCTCTCCGTCAGATATGGCGGATGTACGTATGCGCCTGTTCCAGCCGGATGCAAGCGAAGCGGAGATGTGCGGCAATGGTATCCGGTGTCTGGCAAAGTATGCGTTTGACAACAACTATACAAAGACGAAACTGTTCAAAGTAGAAACGCTTGCAGGTGTTCTGACTGTTCGTGCCGGATATGATAACGAGGGCAACTTCTCTGCCACGATTGACATGGGTGTCCCTGCCTACGATGCAGCATCGATCCCTGCAACCGGCTCCGGTGATTTCGTTGCCGAGATTGAAGGAATGACTGTGTATGCTGCAAACACGGGTGTTCCGCATGCGGTCATTTTTGTGGACGATGTTGAGGCGGTTGACCTTGATGCAGTTGCACCAAAGATTCGCCATAACTCCGTATTCCCGAAGGGAACAAATGTGAATTTTGTACAGGTGACAGGGCCTTCTGCGATTACGATCCGGACATTTGAGCGGGGTGTTGAGGGAGAAACACTCTCGTGCGGTACCGGTTCAACCGCATCCGCCCTCATCTCTGCAAAGATTGGAAAAGTTTCGGGAGATGTGGTGCATGTTGACACAGTTGGGGGCCCCCTGGACATCGGTGTCGGTGAGCGTGCAACTATGACCGGACCTGCTGAAACGGTATTTGTCGGTGAGATCCCGTTCTAACTTTTTTTGAAAAAAATTATTTTTTGGATGAGCCGTTGCCAAACTGCATGATTCGAGCGTATGCAGCACAGATATTGCATTACTCTTTTTCTGTGTGATGGAAGTGAGGATAGTTTCCGATCAGTTTGAACCAGCTGCTCTGTTCGCGGACTTTTCCAAGAGCAATCAATACGTTTGCGTCCTCAAGATTTCCTGCAACATCAAGGAAGAAGATGTACTCCCATGGTGTACCTCGTTTGGGACGAGACTGGATCTTTAACAGGTTCAGCCCGTTGTAGGCAAAGTGAGCAAGTACATTGTAGAGTGCTCCGCTTTTGTGGGCTGTGGAGAAGACAAGGCTGATTTTATCCGACTGTCTGGTAATCTCCAGATGCCGCGAAAGGATGACAAATCGCGTGTAGTTGTTCTTTGCAGTCTGGATATTTTTTTCCAGAATGTCAAGACCGTAGAGTTCTGCGGCGCGCAGGCTGCCGATGGAAGCCTTTGCGGGATCGTGTGTCTCTGCAACAAACTTTGCGGCGAGTGCTGTGTTCGCATACGGGTAGGCGTTGATCTCACTGTGATGCCGGAGGAAGTCACGGCACTGGCTGATGGCCTGCGGATGGGAGTACACCTCGCGAACGTTTTCGGTTGATGCACCCGGGACACCAAGCAGATTATGACGGACGCGGATGATGTGTTCGCCGACCACATACAGACTGCACTGCGTGATCAGATCCGCAACCTCAAGCACATCTCCGGCGGTTGAGTTCTCAATCGGCAGAACACCGTAATCGATCTCGCCTTGTTCAAGCGCCAGAAAAACATCCTCGAACTCTTTGTAGTTGGTGATTGCCGATGCTGTTTCCCCGAAGTACTCCCGGGCGGCCTGTTCTCCAAAAGAACCTGCGACACCCTGATATCCTACTTTTGGTGTAGGGATTTCTGAAGCACCAAGTCCTGCTTCGATCTCTGCCAGAAACTCTTCGCTGCCGACATACAGTTTGTCTATTGAGGCATGGAGTACTTTTCCAATCCGGGGGGTGGTCATACTGTGTACATAATCAACCCGCAAAAATTTGAATGTGAGGATTCTCTTCCTCACGAAAAACAGTTCACTCTTTATTTTTCATTTCGTCGAGTTTTTCCCGGAGCATCCGCAGCTCCCGCATCTGTTCGCGATGATAGCCGAGGATCATGTCACTGATGAATCCGATCATGAAGGTGAGAATTCCTGCAACAATGAGAAGCATGGTCAGAATACCCATAAACAGATGTTCAATCCCGGCCAGCCACTCAAATAGCACAAAAAGCCCGAGGCAGAATCCTGCAATACCCATCAGAACACCGATGACGCTGAAATGGAAGAGCGGATTGTTCATTTTACCGTATTTGTTGATTGCGCGGAGAATTTTGTATCCGTCCCGGATTGGATGCAGTTTTGTTGGAGACCCCGGACGTTTTTTGTAGAATGTCGGCACAACCTCGAACCTGAGACCCTGATGGACTACTGCGGAACTGATCTCGGTCTCGATCTCAAATCCTACTTCCTTGAGATTCATCTGCTTGACCGATTCCAGGGTGAATGCCCGATACCCGGAAAGAATGTCTGTCATATACACACCATGTGCCCACTTAAACAGTGTGTTCATGATCCGGTTCCCCCAAAGGTTCAGGCGGGTCAGAGCGCCACGCTCGTACTGGTTAAGCCGGTTACCGATGACATGATCGGCCCTGCCGCTTACAAGCGGTTCGATCATGGCATCCGCGTACTCCGGCGGGTTGGTACCGTCCCCGTCAAGCATCAGGATATAGGGAGAGGTGATCTTTTCAAATGCTTCGATCATGGCCGCACCTTTTCCTTTTCCCTCCTGCGTCATAACGGTTGCACCGAGTCTTTTTGCAATCTCCGGCGTTCCGTCCGTACTGTGGCCATCCACAACGAGTATGTGGTGGTATCCCTCTTTTTGCAGTTCCTCGATAACAGGTCCAATGGTGGCTTTTTCGTTGAGTGTCGGGATTAACACACAGACGTCATCTTTGGAAAAGTCCATTCTATGATATTCTTTGGATGTTCTCTGTAATCAGTCTTACAGATGTACGGGAAAAAAAGATTATTTGTTCTGGAGCTGCCAGACCATTCTGCCCTGGAGTCCGAAGTATTTGGAGAAGCCGATTGCATCACGCTGATCGATGGTTGTTGTATCAAACGAGACCATGTCCTGTGAGTAGATGGCATTCGGTGATTTTCTGCCGAGAATGTGAAGTCCTCCCTTAAACAGCTGAACGTCCACGGTTCCGGTGACACGTTTCTGCGTCTCGTCAATGAATGCATTCAGATCGTGGTAGAGCGGTTCGTGGACAAGACCCATGTAGGCAAGTTCTGCCCACTGGTCATCCACAATGTGCTTGAACTTGAGCTCAAAGCGGGACAGAACCAGCTTTTCAAGATCGGCGTGTGCTGCAATCAGAACTGTTGCTGCCGGGTGTTCGTAGTTCTCGCGTGCCTTGAGTCCGAGGACACGGTCTTCCACCATATCGTTTCTGCCAACTCCGTTTCTTCCGGAAATTGTGTTCAGCTCAACGATTAAATCAACACCATTCATCTTCTTGCCGTTCAGAGCAACCGGTACACCATTTTCAAAGGTGATGGATACGATCTCCGGCTTGTCGGGCGCGGCTTCCGGTGAGGTGGTCCAGTGATAGATCTCCTCCGGCGGGTGATAGTCCGTCTCTTCGAGTCTTCCTCCCTCAATACTGCGTGACCAGATGTTCTCATCAACACTCCACGGTGTGGACTTCTTGACCGGGATTGGAATGCCGTGCTGTTCTGCGTAGTCAATTTCCCAGTCACGGGTCATGTTGTGCTCGCGCATCGGTGCAACAATGTCAAATCCATGCATCCGGAAGATGAAATCAAAGCGCAGCTGATCATTTCCTTTACCAGTACATCCGTGACCGATGGCAGTTGCTCCTTCCTGCTTTGCGATCTTGACAATCTCTTCTGCGATCAGGGGGCGTGCAAGGGATGTACCCATTGGATACCCTTCATAGAGTGCATTTGCCTTAATTGCAGGGAATACATGCTGTTTTACAAACGCATCTTTTGCATCGATTGTGTAATGCTTGTCGGCGATGAGCTTTCCTTTGTCATCCGCCATTTTAACTTCGGCTGCTGGCTGACCAACATCTACGGCAACCGTAACCACACGGTCATAACCGTACATGTTCTTTAAGATCGGCACACAGACGGAGGTATCAAGTCCTCCGGAAAAGGCGAGAACAATTGTGCCTTTTCCTCCGGCTGATGGTGTATCTGTCATTGATGTAGATCTCCATTTTTGGAAATGTGTGATTCATATTGGGTGTTTGGCATATTCAATGTGTCCCAGTTACACGATACGTTTGGATCCGTATGCTTTTACTATCCTGTTCGCTAACAGATACCTATGACTACATATCGTGAGGATTTCTTCGATTATGTGAAATCGGCGGATCGCTCCATAATTCCAGGGATTCTCGTCTGTATTGCCGTGACGCTGGTTTCCTTCCTGCTGACCAGGGGTACTCTCTGGGATGGCGGCATCTCTCTGCTTCCTCACGCCCTATTTGTGGATAATCCGGTTTTCGCTCTTCTTGCAAAGATCGGTCCTATCGTCCTTGCTCTTGTGATCTGTTTATTTATCAATTACAAACTCTTTGATGCGGGAGGATCGTATGCCGGAAAATATCTTCTGCGCATTGCCATTATTCTGATGGGTGCACGTGTCACAGCGGATGTGTTAATGAGCGCGTCTGCAAGCGGACTTGTCATTATTCTTGCAGTCCTTGCGGTTACCATTGTTCTCGCAATGATGCTTGGGAAAAAATTTGGTCACAACTGGGAGACCTCTGCACTGACAGGTACAGGTAATGGTATCTGTGGTGTCTCTGCAACCCTGTCTGTTGCTCCGGTCATCAAAGCAGATCAGAAGTACGTTCATGCTGTTGTCGGGGTTATCAGTCTTCTTGGAATTGTTGGTGTGTTTCTTATTCCTGCAATCGCAGTTGGTGTAGGTATGAATGATGCACAGGCTGAGGTGTTCATCGGCGGAACACTGCATGAGATTGGCAATGTTATTCCCGCTGCGGATCTTTACACTGCCATCTCCGGAGGAGAGGATGTCGGTGCACTTTCTCTCGCTTACAAAATGATACGTGTCGCTATGCTGGTTGTGGTGGCATCGGTGTTCGGCTGGCTGTGGTGCAGACGTCAGGAGATGGAACAGGCTTCCTGTCCAGCTGATCGTGTGAAGGCAAAGGTTCAGGGATTTTTGATCCTCTTTGTGATTATGGCAGTCGGGATGACTGCGTTCATCACGGCGTCACCGGATCTTGGGCATGCAGTACAATCATCTCTTGTCAACATTTCAGTAACAATTCTGACCGTTGCGATGGCAGGGGTTGGTCTCTCGATGAATCTGCGTGAAACACTTTCTATAGGCAAGACACTGCTTCCGTTTGCCTCACTTATCTGGCTTATTCAGGTTGTGCTCCTTCTCGGGCTGACCATGTTCTTGGTATAATCCAGACTCTCTTTTTCCAGGTACTGCTTCTTACTTTACCTTAATATGGGTTTAACGCCCATGTACACAGAATTCACCTAAGTATGGTGAAATACAGAGTTACTTGGATGTAGTATGCGTCTCCTTCTCATTCACGCTGATCTTATTGCGTATGAAACTCTCTCTAAAACAAAGATGGCAGAGCCGGAGATTGTTGCAAAGGACGAGATGCAGGACGCTCTTGTGGTGTTCTGTGCTGTTGAGTCCGTAGATGAAACAGACCAGGATGATATTGCCGCACAGGCATGTGCGGAGATTGCATCGGTCGCTGCCAAAGTTGGTGCAACCCGTGTCATGATCTATCCGTACGCCCATCTCTCGAGTGATCTTGCCTCGCCTTCTGCAGCAGTCAATGTCCTCAAAGAGATTGTCCGTGTTTTAGCGGACAGTACTTCGCTGGAAGTGCGGCGTGCTCCGTTTGGGTATTACAAAAAGTTCACGGTTACCTGCAAAGGTCATCCCCTCTCAGAACTTTCCCGGCATCTTGTTCCATCCAGCAACTATAAGGGTCAGTCCCTTCAATAGATCTATATCTTCCGAGAACGGGGTGGGATACATCCAGTACTCCGCTCTGTTTTTCATCCCCTATCCGGTGTGTGTTGATGCTGATCGAACGCCCTCTCTCCCAAAAACTTCTGATGATTCTGGCAGCTGCGGCTGTCTTTATGGATTACCTTGATACGAGCATCGTCTCCATTGCACTGCCTGCAATCTCTGAGAGTTTTGGTTCCGGTTCGTCCCTGTCGTCATGGGTGATGACCTCGTATCTGCTCGCACTGGGAAGTACGCTTCTTCTCTTCGGCAAGCTCGCTGATCGGACCGGCCTTCAGCGGATTATCTTCACCGGAGGATTTGTATTGTTTACTCTTGCCTCATTCTTCTGCGGCATTGCAACAGACATTGTCTCGCTGATAGGGTTCCGAGTCTTCCAGGGGGTTGCTGCCGCCATGATGGTTGCAACAGCTACGATGCTGATCACGTTGCATCTTCCCAAACAGATCCAGCCAATAGGGATGGGCGTGATCGCCACAGCCGGCGGGGTGGCACTTGCCCTTGGTCCGGGAATTGGCGGAGTACTTACCCAGTACATCAGCTGGCACTGGATATTTTTCATTAACATTCCCGTGGGTATTGTGGGTGTTTTAGGTGCGCTGTTCTTGATTCCAAAACCAGATCCCGCCGTTCTACCTACGAGATCCAAACCCTTTGATTCGCTTGGAGCGGTATATCTTGCGGCTACGCTGGTTACGCTCCTTGCGGGGCTGGAGTTCGGGGTATCCGATGGCTGGACAGTGCCAGTTCTCCTGCTAATTGTGCTGTCACCGGTTTTCGGTTACCTGTTTTTGCACCGCGAGCTCCGGCATCCCGATCCTATTCTTTCGGCCCGTCTGCTTTACAACCGTACGGTCATGTGGGCTGCGGTTTCAACGCTGTGCATCACCCTTGTCTACCTTGGTGTAATCTACGTGATGCCGTTCCTTCTGACGGAAGAGTTTCTTTTGCCGACTGCACTAGCAGGCGGTATTATGCTTCTGCCTCCTGTTGCAATGGCACTGGTAGGAATTCCTGCCGGGTCATTAGTGCGCCGGTGCGGCTGCATGTTCCTCTGCAACAGCGCGTCCGTTCTTCTTGCTGTTGGAATGATCTTTTTGGGTATTGCTGTATTTTTTTCAAACATGCTTCTGATTTTTGCCGGTCTGGTTCTGGTCGGACTTGGAATGGGTCTGAATGAAGGACCCAGCATTCAGCGAATTACCGTTCACAGCCCGCTTGAACTCCAGGGTTCTTCCGGGGGTCTGATCTTTACGGTGATGAATGTGGGATGTGTACTGGGAGTTGCCCTGTTCTCGGTTGCTGCCGCTACCGGTTCAGGCAGTGCTGATGTGTACACTCCGACCGGCATTGCGTTCGCCTGTGCAGTCGGGTTTGTTGTTTCGGTGATCGCACTTGTTACCTCAAAACTTGCGCGTGATACGGTGATGTGCTGATCTATCTGTCCTTTTATGGAACGATGTTTTTATCAAAAAAGAGTGTTTAGTCGTCGGTGAACTCAAAGAGTTCCTCAACGGGTACGTTCAGAACTTTTGCAATATCAAACCCAAGTTTCAGAGATGGGTTGTACTTTCCGTTTTCCAGATGACCGATGGTCTCACGCCTGACACCTACGGCTTTGGCAAGATCTTCCTGGGTGATATTTTGTTTTACACGATACTCACGAATCTTTGTTTTAAGTGCCACTTTCCACGCCCCGCTGCTCTCTGTATTCGTGGATTACCAGAAGACAGATGAATACAAACATGCCTGCAGCAAATGTCAGCGGAAATGCGGCTTTGAACACTGCTGCATCTCCAATAAGTACTGTTCCGGCATATATGATGAAGAATAAGGCGGTCTGGAGGAAAAACGCTGTTGATGCTGCTTTTCTTACATATGCTGTGAATAGTTCATCCTCAATGGTGAATAGGTAGCCGAAAAACACGAAGAATGTAAAGAAGGCACAGTACCGTACATCACCGGTTGGTATCGAAAGGAGTCCGAGTAATCCAACCAGTCCCATGAAACTGAGTTTGTTTATCATTGGTGTATGTGATATATTTGTAACATAATGATATAAATATATCACATCATCGAGTGGGCATCATCAGTCGTCGGATAGATAGAGGTCGAGCTGTTTCTGGTTTTTGTTTTTCTGCAAATCCCACCGTTCAATTATTTTTTTCCGTATCTGTTCTTCCAGATGTGAGATCTTTCCTGCCTCGGCATACTGTTCAATAATGTTGGGGATGCTGATCTTTGTCTGATGTTGCGTTAACATCTCAGATGCCTGCACGATCAGCTGGCTCGACTGATACTCCAGCGGGTAGCCGATTGGCAGAATCAGGTACTGTATGATCTCCCGAAGCGTTCGTTTGGATCCGTTTTTGAATGGTTTGAGTCTCCGGAAGTTATTGTACAGGATGATAATCTGTTCTGCGGGATGGTATCCGTCATTGATTTTCTGATAATAGGTGTTGAGAAGTTTTTGAATGGCAGCCTTTTTTTCAGGGCTGATCTGTTCCGGCTCCTCAATGTTGTCGAGGATCATGTTTCTGATCTGAAGGACAAGGGCAAGTGTGACTTTCCGGGGGTTTTTGTTGCGAAGAACAGCACAGCGGTACAGATTTTGAATCTCATTTATATCGCGCAGGTATTTTCCATTCGGTATTTTTCCTGTCTCAAGCATCTGGACAACTTCTGGATACGTAAACGTGCATCCAACATTTTTTACCGATTCATGAATGTAGTGGTATTCACGCTCACTTATCCGTCTTGCCACTTCCTCCTCGGAAAGGTAGTCCTGATAGCGCAGGTAAAGATATCTGTATTTTTCCAGCTGGGAGTAGATTTTTTCATTTTCTTCGTACTGGTATTTGAAATTCTTTACTCGGTATGAAACGACTTTTTCACAGCATTTCATCTCAAGCTCAAACCCGTAGAGAAGAATTGCCCGCGCAACTTCCGGGTCGGTAGGAGGAGTTCCGGCTTTGATGAGTTTGGATGCGCGGAATTTGCGCGAGTCACTGTTGACCTCACGCATCAGATAATATTTTACCACACCGTTCTGCACTCGTTTGTCCACACGATAGTAGATGTCCTTCTTCATCCTTTGTGTAGTATATTGGCGGAAGGGTGTGTAGTAAGTTTCGCCGGTGTACTTCAAAAAAAATTATTCACTGTTTTTCGGGAGATCCCACGCCTGCATATCCTGTGCGCCGTACCTGTAACTCCACCAGATTTTGTGGCTCATGTGTACGCACCAGAACTCCTTTGGTGACAGTTTCTCTGCCAGCAGTTCAGCTTCGCGGATGTTCATGTGTTTGGAGATGTGTACCTCTGGCGGAAAAATCCCGTCAAGCAGCAGAAGGTCTGCACCTTTCATCGTATCCAGTGTTCGTGCAGACAACTGATCGGTTGTGTCACAGGAGTACACAAACACCGCCCCGTCCGCTTCAATCCGTACCCCATATGTTGGTGTATCGTGCATTACCGGAAAAATCGTCACCAACATCCCGCAGATCTCCATTGGTTCATACGGTATCATCGTCACCTCACGGTGGCGCATAAATGAAAAGATGCCGCCGCAGTAGTTGAGTACTTCTGCTGCACCGTAGACAGGAATTAGTTCACGCTGCACCCGGTAGAAATCACCGAACCCCATGAAGTGATCGTAGTGGCCGTGTGTCCAAATGACTCCGTCGATGTATGGGGATCCTGCGGCAAGAAGTTGTGCACGCATATCCGGTCCCGTGTCGATCAGGAGATGCTTGCCTTTGTGCTCAACAAGAATCGAGGTACGAAGTCGGTGTTTTCCGGTCCTGCGTGCCTCGCGGCAGACCTCACAGTCACAGCCGATCTTAGGTGTTCCGACCACGTCGCCAGTACCAAGTGCTGTTATCTTCATCCTTTTTACAGGCAGCCGCTCCGGGCAATGTTCCGGCGGTTTACCAGCTCCATTCCAGCGTTCACATCCTCTTCGTTGATCTCTTTTCGGCCTGCAAGAAGTGCCGAGACGATTGCTTCTGTTAGCATCATGCGGAGATCTGCTCCGGAGAATCCGTCTGTCCGTTCTGCAAGTGTTGTGAAATCCATTGTACAGGGGATATCGGATGCAACGTGCCGGAGAATTGCTTCGCGCATGGTGGTATCAGGCAGAGTGAACGTAACCACCTCATCAAATCTCCGCCATGCCGCCTCATCCAGCATTCCCGCGTGGTTTGTTGCTCCGATTAAAAGTACCTGATCCTTGATCAGGTTGATGTGATCGATACTTTTGAGAAGTGTGTTTACAGCACGCTTCATTGTTCCGTTGTCGTCGGAGATACGGGTCTTTGCGATGTAATCAAACTCATCAATGAAGAGAATACAGGGAGCAATTTTTTTCGCGAGATCAAATATTCTATCGATATTTTTGGATGTCTCTCCCAGGTACTGGGATGTCAGCATGGAGAGCCTGACCTCCAGTACCGGCATATGCACCGAACGCGAGAGTGCAAGTGCGAAGGAGGTCTTTCCTGTTCCCGGAGGTCCAACGAGGAGTATTCTCCCCAGCTCGTAAATTCTGTGACTGCGTAAAAATTCCTGGTTTTCCAAGGATATCTGAACCTTTCGGACGATTGCAAGCTGGTCCGGCGTACATACGAGGTCATCGAGGGAAAACTCAATCTCTTCGGGAGCGTACGCGACAACCAGATCCACTGCTTCACGGTATGTCTCAGACTTTGCAGTAAGTGCACCTATCTTTCCGGTAAGGGATGCCACGGTGTCTTCAAAGAGCGGTATTTCTTCACGTGCTTTTTTGTATGAGACCGATGTCTCGCCCGCTGTCTCCAGAGCAAGGGAGAGTGCCGGGTTTTTCATTACCGCGTCTGATCCCGCATGGCGCAGATACCATTTCATTGCAGGTGCAAAAGTGGTCACCGCGAACTGTCCGAGATCATTTACCACAAGATACGAGTTCTTTCCGTCGTCAATGAGACTACGTGCAGCAAGATTCGGGAAGTGTGTTTTGAGTTGTCCCTCCTTGATTGCGACCGGTCGTGCAATGACACCGGGAGCGTCCGGGCAGAAGAGGGGACGCAGTGCTACAGGGAGATCATTTACACCGAGTGCCGGGTTTCCATTTACCACCTCTGCTGTCAGAACAATTTCTGTAAGCTGCAGCAGTCCGGATTCAGTAGCTGTTGCGTCCATAGGTATTCCATATATATGGGTGAAAAAAAGGCATAAGGGTTTTGTGAGGGATGTTTCTACCCCCGATTCGCCCGAAGACCTGCCCACCTCATACGGATACGGAACTCATCCTCGGGTGCTGGATCTGCTTTGAGTGCATCGCTGTAGGCCTCAAGTGCATCATCACTCCGTCTGAATTGTTCGAAGACAACCCCTTTCAGAAACAGGATGAGGGCTTTGTTCTGGTGTCCCGCAGCAATTGCTGCATCATAATAGCGGAGGGCATCATACAGAAGGCCGGCACTTCTGAGATTGTTTCCCCGTTCCAGAATCTCTTCGGGTGTTCCTTTGGGTGGACGGAACCCAACTCCTGCAGCATACATCTCTGCTGCATATGGTGGTGCAAGAACGCCGCCACTCTCTTTTGCAAGCTGAACTTTGCAGTGCCAGACCTGCGTGAGCATTGTGTCTTCGTGCGTGTTGCACCACTCTTCTGCACGATAGAAACAGTCTCCTGCTTTTTCGTACTCTTTTTTCTGTACGAATGCCTGACCTCTGACCACAAGTGATGCCGCATCCGCGTCCCTGACTTCATCTGCTGCATCTACTGCTGCAAGGGCCTCATCTGGTTTTTCCGCGTACAGAAGTGCCTCTGCCTTTAACACCGAGAGCATGGATGTAAACGCAGCCATGCGATCCCTCTCGGTTGTAGCCTCCTCGCTCCACGCAGGAATTCCTGCAAGAGCCGCATCAAAGCATCCGGCAGCATCGGTGTATCTCCCTTGTGCTTTGAGAATGGAGGCTTTTCCTACCCATGCAAGGGGATTTGTATGATCAGCAGCAATTGCTGCATCATACATCCTGAGTGCCTCGTCGAGTTTTCCCAGAAGAGCAAGTTCTTCTGCCTGTGTGATGAGCTCTGCAGTCTCAGGCAATCTTCTCACCGTTGCGCATGACACTTACCCGACCGTTCTCCACCGACAAGGCAAAACCATGTTCATACAGCCATTCACGGGCGTTCCCGTGCCCGTGAATCATCAGTTCTACCAGATCCGAGGGTTCGTCCACATCGGTTGACATTCGCATGGAGTCGATGATTTCAACTGTAAGACCAAGCTCTTCCGCAATCTGAAGATGGCGGCGGTAGGAGAATCCGTAGTACTCCACGTGGAAGATCTCCGGATGTTTTACAAAAATAACGTTGGTTCCACCTCCGAGTCCTGGTACTATTGCCATGTCTGCTTTGGTGGACAGGACCCGCTGAAGACTTCCGGGTGTGGTCATCGGCAGATCGGACATAATGATAAGTGCCGGGCAGTGGAACTGGGGAAGTGCCCAGTTGATTGCTTCGTTTAGACCCTCTTTACGAATTGCAACCAGCGCTTCATTACACGTGTATTTGGATGTGCAAAGGAGTGTTGCGGTGCAGCCGGTCTTACGGACTGCGGAGATGACATCGCCGAGCATTACCTCTGCAAACTCTTCGCGTTCCTCCTGTGTCATAACAGAGGCAAGACGGGTCTTGGGATTGACCGGTTTGAAGGGAATCAAGGCGTGGAAGTACATAGTAATCTTATTTTGGTATGCTTACATTTTAATTCTCGCCACAGGCCGTTGTTTTCTTATGAAAACTCTGTTCGTCGTAAGAATTGGTAGAGAAAATTATCTGATATAATCAAAAATGAGTATTTGTTACTGGTATTCTACCAGATTCTGAACCTGCTTGGGCAGTCCTCCCTTAAAACGGAGGCGAATTCCTTCATAATACTCACGGACACGATCATTCATGGTTGGATGTACCCGCAGTTTTGCCGCTGCAAAATCTGCATCAGTGACCGTTGTACCATTCCGCCGGAGTGCTTCCATTGCTGCTTCGCGGCAGAGACTCTCGAGATCGGATCCGACGAACCCGTCGGTTGCTCCGGCAATCTTTTCGATGAACTCTCCCCGTACTGTATCCTCGAAGATCACATTCTGTGCAGCAAACAGATCCGTGAGCATGCGTCGAAGCTGTGGTATGGAGAGTCCGCTTTCTTCAGCCTCGATCTTTTTGGCAGCAGATTTGATCTGCCGGAGTGTCAGTGTTTTTCCGGTGTATTTCCCAATTAATGCCCGCACCTTTTCCTCACTGCGCCCGGCAAGCTGCTCTGCAGCAGCATCAAGAGAGGAGTTTTCAAGAGGCATATTGCGCATGTGTACTGCAAGGATTGCACGTCTGTCTGCGATCGTTGGCTCAGGAATATACACTAGGCGATCAAATCTCCCGGAACGAAGCAGTGCCGGATCAATGATGTCCGGACGGTTGGATGCTGCAAGTATCACGACGTCGTTCAGTGGTTCTATTCCATCCATCTCCGTGAGGATCTGATTCAGTACATTCTCTGTGACCTGGTTTCCTTCCCCGCCTGCGTTTCGTGCTGGCGTGAGGGAATCGATCTCATCAAAGAAGATGACTGCAGGCGCTACCTGCCGTGCTTTGCGGAATATCTCACGGACTGCCCGTTCAGATTCTCCAACCCACTTGGAGAGCAGCTGCGGCCCTTTGATTGCAATAAAGTTTGCACCGCTTTCATGTGCAACAGCTTTTGCAATCAGAGTCTTTCCCGTTCCCGGCGGTCCATAGAGCAAGATGCCTTTGGGGGGACGAATGCCGAGTTGTGTAAATGACTCTTTGCGGGTAAAGGGATATTCAACCGATTCGCGAACCTCGTTTAGTGCAGTTTCACATCCACCCACATCTGTCCACCGTGTTTCCACCGATTCAATGAAAATCTCGCGCATGGCAGACGGTACAATCTCACGTGACGCCTCAGCAAAGTCTTTTGCTGTTACTTCAAGTGTTCTCAGGGTTTCATCTGGAATGCGGTTGGTGTCAAGATCTATCACGTTCATCTGACGGCGAAGTGCACGAATCGCCGCCTCACGGGCAAGGGATGCCAGATCCGCTCCCACAAACCCTTTGGACAGGGATGCAAGCTGTACAAGAAGTTTCTCCCGGTTCTGATTATACTCGGTTTGCGCTGCTTCGATCTTTTTCTCTGTTCCGTGAAGCTTCAGCTCTTTGATGTGCGCGGCCCCTTCGAACGGCATCCCGCGCGTATGGATCTGCAGGATTTCTTGTCTGTCCGCCTCGGACGGAACACCTATCTCTATCTCACGATCAAATCTACCAGGGCGCCGGAGCGCAGGGTCGATCGCATCCGGCCGGTTTGTTGCCCCCACTACGACAACCTGCCCGCGATTGGTAATTCCATCCATCATAGTCAGAAGCTGGGCAACCACACGGCGTTCCACTTCACCGGATACATCTTCACGCCGCGGGGCAATCGAGTCAAGTTCGTCGATAAAGATAATCGACGGAGCGTTTGCTTCAGCTTCTTCAAAAACCTCCCGCAGCCGCTGTTCGGACTCCCCATAGTATTTTGAGATAACCTCGGGGCCTGCAATTGATATGAAATGTGCGCCGCTTTCGTTTGCAACTGCCTTTGCGATCAGGGTTTTTCCCGTTCCCGGCGGTCCGTAAAGCAGAACTCCTTTTGGCGGGTCAATACCCATGGTTTCAAAAAGTTCCGGGTGGCGAATCGGCAGTTCAATCATCTCACGGACACGGCGCAGTTCTCGTTTAAGTCCGCCTATGTCCTCATAGCTGATCTGTTTTGTCCCTTCGAACCCTTCCAGATCTCCTTCATCGGAGATCTCGATGTCCGTATTACGGGAGATGATGCACGCGCCTTCCGGTTCAATTGATGCTATTTTAAACTCAAGGTAGGTGTTGGGGAGGCGGGTGGTGATCGGCAGAATGTCTCCTTCTGTTACCGGGAAGTTTATTAGAGACTCAACGATCTCTTCCGGCTCTGTATCAAAATTTTGGGGCATGTGTGTCGGAGGAATGAGGCACACACGATCTGCTTCGATCTGTTCTTCAACCGGTCGGACAAGTACACGGTCTCCAGGGTTGACCCCTGCGTTTATCCGCGTGAACTTATCGATGCGGATCTTTTCCTGTTTCCAGTCCGCAGTCATGGCACGCCAGACTTTGGCAACCGTTTTTCTCTTTCCTTCGATGACGACAAGCTGGCCGGGGAGTATCCCAAGTTTCTGCATAGTCTCTGGGTCGAGCCGAGCTTTTCCTGATCCCTGATCCTCAGGATAGGCACTGTCGACTTTGAGTGATATTTCCAGCATAATTGAGTAGTACAGTGTTCCGGAATTGATTAATAATATTCTGGAGGGAGCAGTATTTCATCTGTCTAATGGGGAGAATTTTATT
Organism: Candidatus Methanocorpusculum faecipullorum; assembly: GCA_018883755.1. GTDB lineage: Archaea > Halobacteriota > Methanomicrobia > Methanomicrobiales > Methanocorpusculaceae > Methanocorpusculum > Methanocorpusculum faecipullorum. Next base: position 10,717 of record JAHLFR010000012.1, on the reverse strand, counting down.
CCGGGAATGCAAGAGTATTATTCAAGATTCTTCTATGCGTCTGTTGGTGATTGATCCTGGGTTTGGTGCTGCCGGTGATATGATGTGCGGCGCACTTCTTGCTGCCGGTGCTGATCGGAATACTGTTCTTTGCGCCATGCGTTCGGTAGCCCCAGAGCTCTCGGTCTCACAAGTTGTGCGGTGTGGTATGCCTGCATTGTATGTTCAGACACACACCGGACCTGCGCACAGGACACTTGATGAGGTACTGGAGATTGTCCGTTCAGCAGACGCCCCTGCAGCTGCAGTCTCTCTTGCTGAGCGGGTATTTTCCAGGATTGCCGCTGCTGAAGAGTTTGTTCATGGTACACACCATGTGCATTTCCATGAAGTTGGTGCTGACGATGCGATTGCAGATGTGCTTGGGGCATGTACGGCACTTGTGACGCTTGGGGTGGATGCAGTACATATTCTGCCGTTGTCGGTTGGATCCGGTACAATAGTTTGTGCCCATGGGACTATGCCGGTTCCTGCTCCTGCAACCGCCGAGATTTTACGAAACTCGGATCTCCAGGTAATGATCGGCGGTTTTGCCGGTGAACTGTGCACGCCGACAGGTGCAGCACTTCTTGCAGAGTTTTCCGCGTCTTTTGGAACGAAGGATCATGTTGGAAAGATTGTTTCAACTGGGTGCGGGGCAGGTACCCGTGATCCGGCAGAGTACCCGAACGTCCTGCGGGCAATGGTACTTGTTACAGAAGACCGGTTCTTTGCACCTGCAGTTGATGTGCTGGAAACAAACGTGGATGATGTGTCAGGAGAACTTCTCTCAGATACTGTGTCATCTCTGATGAGTGCAGGTGCCAGAGATGCATGTCTGGTTCCAGTGGTGATGAAAAAGGGACGGCCTGGCTATATTATCCGGGTGATTGCAATGCCAGAGGATTCTGAAAGGCTTGCACGACTGCTTGCCCGGGAAACGGGAAGTCTTGGCATCCGTTGCACACCGATGATACACCGGTTTGTGGCAGATCGTCGCATCTCGTCAGAAACGGTGATCGTGAACGGGAATGCATTTACTGTGGATGTCAAAACAGCATTCATGGACGGGGTACCCTACTCACTCAAAGCAGAGTTTGATCAAGTACGGGACGCCGCAAATGCAGCAGGAATTTCCGTCCGGGACATGAAGCGCGTGATTGAGGAGGAGGCATGGAAGAAGGATTAACGAAAAAAATTTCCACGAATGTTCTGGGATTTGACAGACTTCTGGGTGGCGGACTTGAGCCGCGGATGATTACACAGTTTGTGGGGGAGGCAGGTTCCGGAAAGAGTACTCTTTGTCTTGTCTCTGCGGTTGCGGTACTGCGTGCCGGAGGTGGGGTGGTCTATATTGATTCCGAGGGATTTTCGGTGGAACGTTTCTCCCAGATTGCCGGAGAGAACACCGAGGAGTTTGCAAAGCGGATCTATATTGAAGAGCCGATGACATTTGCGGAGCAGGGGAACATGATTGCCGGGTGTGAGTCTCTTCTGCGTGCGGGAAAAGTCGGGCTTATCGTGGTTGACTCGGCAACTGCTTTGTATCGTCTGGAGCAGATGGAGACCAAAGAGGCACTTTCCATGCTTTCTCACCAGATGATGGTTTTACTTGCTCTTGCAAAACGTTTTGATGTTCCGGTGGTCATTACAAATCAGGTGTTTATGGATCTGGAGCGGCACAAACTGAGCGGACTTGGTGGGACTGCTCTTGCACATATTTCAAAAGCAATTGTGCGGGTAGAGAAGCATGATGGGTTCCGGCGTGCAGTTGTGACTAAACATCGTTCGCAGCCGGAGGGAGTTTCGTGGGACTTTGTCATTACCGGGGATGGTGTTCGGGATAGGTAACGCCTACTCTGTTTCACAGTTCACTGCCATTTCCTGAATTATCCGTGCTGCTTCACAGATGTTTTCAATCACATAGTCTGCAGTTTCAAACAGAATTTCCGGTCTTGTTCCATCCTGCTGTACTGTGAGGATTGCAACATCTGCCGCCTTCATTGCTGAGAGATCGTTGATTCCGTCACCGGTCATGACCACAACATCATACTCATTTTTCAGGTTCTGGACAATCTGGGCTTTGCTGATAGGTGTTGCCACACCATGTACTCGGTTTCGCGGGATACCGATCTGATCGGCTATCTGCACGAGCTTTTCTGTACGGTCTCCTGATGCGATAAACACGGCAATCCCCTGACTATGGAGTTGTGTGATCATTTCCCGTACTCCGGGAAATGGGTATCCTGCGGACGCAATAGTGAACTCAATCATTTTTGTCCGCAAGTTGATGATTGCACCTGCATTGAGGGCAAAGTTATCAGATCTCTGAGATACTGTTGTCCAGCAGTCCCGAATTACGGCCTGCATGTCTGATACTTTTGCGGTTTTGTCTCCATACAGAATATCTCCTACGACATCTGATACAATTACCCTCCGTCCACAGCTGATGCCAAAACGGACCCCTTCGTCTGTTAGGTAGTTAGAGAGCAGGGCATCTGGATTTTTTTCCATGATGTCACGGGAGTGTAGAGTAAGGAGAACCAGTATCCTGTCAGGGTCTTGGAAGGTCAGTGTTGTCGTTTCAACACTTGCATCCGCCAGTTTGTGTTCATCAACCTTTACCACGCTCCGGTATGTCCTGAGGAGAGTGCCCGCACTGTCAAAAACCGCTGCAACCGTCATACTGCTACATCCGTTGTAAATGCTCATATATTCTTTTGTCTGCGTTCTTGAATCATTTTACGCGGAACTGTCTTGTTTCCGATACCCGCAGCTATATAACGTAGCACCCCCATTTTTACATATGACTCTCCTCCAGACAGCTGAGCAGATCCAGACCATGCAGATCCGCGGCGCTGGAAAAATTGCACGCGAAGCGGTATCTGCCCTTCGTGATCATGCCGAGACTCTTCCGCATACTGGTGACGCATCTTTGTTTATCCGGGAAATGGAACACGCGGCCAGCATTCTTCTTGCAACACGACCAACTGCAGTTTCCCTCCCGAATGCTATTCAGATGGTAATGCGTGACGTACGCAGCGCCAGAACGGAGGATGACGCCCGGCGTATCCTTCGTGAAAAAGCGGATGCGTTTATCTGGTCGTCACGCACTGCGATCGATCGTATTGCGGCAATGGGTGCAAACCATATTCCGGATGGCAGTGTTATTATGACGCACTGTAACTCGAAGGCAGCTCTTGGCTGTATCCTTGAGGCGAAACGCCAGGGAAAGGATATTGAGGTGTATGCAACCGAGGTCAGGCCGTGGAACCAGGGAAGACTGACCATTAAAACCCTCAATGACAATGAGATTCCGACAACCTACATCGTTGATTCTGCAGTCCGTACCATGATGAAAGAGATTGATCTTGTTATTGTTGGTGCTGATGCAATCACGGTAAACGGTGCGGTTGTAAATAAGATTGGGACTTCCCAAATTGCTCTCTGTGCGAACGAAGCGCGTAAAAACGTCATTGTTACGGCCGAGACGTACAAATTCGCTCCGCGTACTATCCTTGGCGAGCTAATCCAGATTGAGGAACGGGCTCAGAGTGAGGTGCTCCCAGACGAAATTTCAGCGACACTTCCGTTTGTCCGTGTCAAAAACCCGGTCTTTGATGTGACTCCTGCAGAGTACATCGATATGATTATCACTGAAGCTGGGGCTCTCCCGCCGCACCTAGCCTACACTATTATGCGTGAATATCTCGGATGGGGATTTGATGAGTTGCAGAACCAGTTCCTGGGAACACTAACCGGTTCTGAGTTCAGATAACAAGGAGTTGATATTATGGATGATTTAATTGCAACTTACTACTTCCGGCCCAAGAGCGGTGTCACCGCTGATTTTGCAGCACAAGCAATTTCTGAGGAACAGACAACTGGTACGTGGACCACTCTTTCTACCGTTAACGATCATACCGCCTATGTTCATGCCTACGATGGAGAGGTGATGAGTATAGACCCAGCTGCTGATAGCGGATATCTGACAAAAATCCGCTACCCTTACGAGATATTTGAACCAGGCAATATTCCGCAGTATCTCTCAGTCATTGCGGGAAATCTCTTTGGTCTTGGCAAATTAGAGGCAGTCCGGCTTTTGGATATTGACATTCCGGATGCATTGCGGAGACATCATACCGGTCCAAAGTTTGGGATCGAGGGTGTCAGGAAAATAGTGGGAACCGAAGTATCACGCCGTCCGCATGTGGGTACTATTATTAAACCGAAAGTGGGTCTGACACCAAAAGACACTGCAGCGGTTGCCTATGAGGCGGCTGTTGGTGGAGTGGATCTGATCAAAGATGACGAAACACTGACCAATCAGCAGTTTTGCCCGCTGATGGATCGGCTGCAGGAAGTGATGGATGCTCTTGACAAAGCTGAACAGGAGACTGGGCATACGGTTCTCTATGCTCTTAATATCACCAGTGGGGGGGACAAGATCGTTGAGATTGGCGAACAGGCTGTGAAATGTGGGGCAAACATGCTGATGGTTGATGTTTTGACCGCTGGGTTTTCTGCGGTTCAAGCACTCGCTGCGGATCCTGCAATCACAGTTCCGATTCACGTTCACCGTACGATGCATGGTGCACTCACCAGAAATCCGCATCATGGTATTGCCATGCGGCCGATCGCAAAGCTTGTCCGCCTGTGCGGAGGAGATCAGCTCCATACAGGTACGGTCTCTGGTAAGATGGGCGGAAGTGCTGCTGAAATTCTTGGTGATAATACGATCCTTACTGAACCGTGGAATTCAATCTCCCCTGTCTTTCCGGTTGCATCTGGGGGTCTTCACCCCGGCAAGGTTCATGCCGAGCTTGCAACTCTTGGTACGGAGGTTGTTCTTCAGGCTGGCGGGGGTATTCATGGTCATCCTGACGGGACCCGCGCGGGTGCGATGGCAATGCGTCAGGCGGTTGATGCCTTCCTTGCTGGTGTTTCCGCAGATGAGTACGCCAAGACCCATGTCGAACTTGGAAAAGCCCTTGCATTCTGGGGCAACACCTAAATCCTTTTTTTATGTGTACACTCCCATAATGGATCATACCGAATATGATCTGATCTATCCTTCCTTGTAACAATCCTGTCAGTTCTGATCTTTAACAGGATTCATTGCCCGCACAAAATATGCAGATGATGATCCCAGTGTTTGTACTGCCAAAGCCACTGCTTGTTCACGTGAAAAACATCATGGGAAGTACTGATGTTACCATCTTTTCTTCGGGCACCGGATAGCTGATTTGTGATCTGTTTTGACCAATGCCACAAATCTCTTATAGAATAGGCGCAGAAAAACCTATTAATTAATTTTCAGGAAGAATTGCGCTCATGGATACCAGGATGAAATTTTTAGAACACGAGCTTGCTGAGCAGGAACGTGAAATGAATATTAAACATGAAGCAGGTGCGGAGGCAGCTCCGGCTCCTGTAAAATCTGAAAATACCGAGGCTCTTGAACGAAAGGTTCGTGAGCTTGAAGCGATGGTTAAAGGTCTCACCGAGGAGATGCTTGATTTAAAGTCCGTAACCCGCAAACTGTCAATGCAGCTAGAGGAGGTCCGGGGAAGTCACTCTCGTGTTCAGGCAGAGTCGAGATTCGGTCAGAAAACTCCCGAGTCAGTTCCTGATGCAGGACGTTTTGGACAGAATTCACCTCAGCGTTCAGCACCAGTCCGTGCAACACCAGGGAGACGTCCCATTGCTGATGTTGAGGATGAACCGGTTCGTGCCCCGTCACCTCGTGCAGCCCCCCAGCGTGGTTCCCAACCGGGAACTCCAGTGCGCGCAGGAACATCTCGCCATGCAATCTCAGCACCCGCTCCTGAGCCAGTACCTGCACCTGAACCAGAGGTTCCGGTTGAGCAGTTGAAAGCTGGTGAGTTTGAGTATGTGATGCAACCCGACGGTACAATTCAGAAACGGAAGAAGACGACGGATCATAATGTAATCATTGCAGGTACCGGATACAACCCCGGTCATACCTCTCGGTCCATGGCAATTCGTGCAGACTCTGATGCAGTTATCGAAGCTGTGGAAGATGATACTGTAATGGATGACTCCAAGAAACGCCGCTGAGTCTGGGAGTTCCTGTGCATATTGTTCAGGTTGATATCGATAATTTCAAGTCTTTTTCCCGAAAGACAAAAATCCCTTTTTATGGGGGTTTCACCGTAATTTCCGGCCCAAACGGCTCCGGGAAAAGCAATATTATCGATTCTATACTCTTTGTGTTGTCACTTTCGAGCGCACGCTCTCTTCGTGCTGAAAAACTGACGGATCTTATCAATAATACCTCCGGAAAACATACGGCGGAAGTAACACTGACATTCTCCGATGAAACAAAAATACGCCGGAGAATTAAACGAACAGCAAGCGGTTACTACAGCTACTATTATCTGAATGAGAGACTCTGTACCCAGACGGATGTTCTCGCTTATCTCTCTGCGTATGGTATCAAACCTCATGGATACAATGTTGTGATGCAGGGTGATGTGACCCGTATTATGGAGATGAGCGATCTTGACCGCAGAAAGATGATTGATGAGATTGCCGGTGTAGCTGAGTTTGATACGAAGAAGGAACAGGCACTTACTGAACTTGAACAAGTGCGGGCCAGAATCGAACGTGAGGAACTGCTCTTGGCAGACCTTGCGGTCAGAATTGAGGAATTGAAGGATGCCCGCGAAGGGGCGATCAAGTATCAGAAATTACAGGGTGAACTTGATTACTTCCGTGCAGCGCGTCAGGTTGCCCAGCTTCGCGAGCTTGAACGTGAGTTGTCCACCATTGCTCTTGCAAAAACTGATCAGGAGACGGAACTTTCACGTATTCATGAGTCGGTTGCCCTTGAAACGCATGAGCGCGATTGCAGGATGGAGGAGGTCAAGGATATTGATCGGCGTATCTCGGAAAAGAGCGGACCTGAGTACATCAAACTTCTTGCGGATCTTGAGGTGGAGCGCGGGAATATTCGTGTTGCTGAGCAGACAATTGGCCGCCTAAAGAAGGAAAAGGATGCAAATCTCAGTTCGATGAACGACATCTTCATTGATATGAAGAAGTTTGAGAACTCAATTGCTGACAAAAACAAAGATTTCCGCCAGCTTCAGATTGATCGGGCAAATCTTGCGATGGAGTATGAATCGCAGAAAAAGGTGCTTGATCAGGTTCAGGAGCTGATGGATAAAAAGAGCAAGGACTCTGAAGGTGCTCAGACCGAACTCATTGCCCTTATGGGGCAGATTGAGGAAAAGAAGGCAGAACGTTCATCTATTCTTTCCGAGCGGGATGGTATTATTGAGCGCAGCCGTATCCGTGCCCAGGAATCCGAACGGATGAAACGCCAGCAGGCTCTACTGGTGGAAGAGCGTGCTGAAAAGCAGGCTGAAATTGAGACTCTGGAAAAGGAACTTTCCGAGAAGCAAAAAGAGAAATCGGTGTTTGATAAACAGATTGGCGAAGCAGATCGCTCGATGATGTCGTGCCGCCGATCTCTTGAACCCATCCGTGAAGAGATTGGACGCTTAACGCAGAAACTGATGCGGCTTGAAGCACAGCAGCAGGTTTCTGGAGAGTCGAACCGTGCCATATCTGCGGTTCTTGAAATGGACGGCGTGTATGGTACAGTTGCACGTCTTGGAAAGGTGCCGTCTGAATATACAACTGCATTGAATATTGCTGCAGGCGGTCGTTTGCAGAATGTTCTTGTAGATACGGATCAGACCGCGTCAGATGCTATCCGATATCTGAAAGAGGAACGTCTTGGCCGCGTGACCTTTTTACCGCTGAATAAGATTAAGCCTGCAGCACCGTTACCCCCTGTTGCCGGAAATGGTGTGATTGACTATGCATTGAATCTGGTAGAGTTTGATGAAGAGTACCGCAATGCGTTTAGCCTGGTATTTGGTCAGACGGTAGTGGTTGAAACGCTTGAGGCAGGCAGGCGATTGATGGGGAGATTCCGGATGGTGACGCTGGATGGTGAACTGCTGGAGAAAGCCGGGGCGATGACGGGAGGATCTATCCGGAAAGATATCCGTGGGTTCGGAGCTGCAGTTGATAAAGAGTCGGCACAGATTACTGCAAAACTTTCGGAATTGAAAAGTGAAGAAAGTGATCTGGCTGCGGCTGAGCTGAGACATAAAGCAGTAGCGGATGGTTTGAGGGCTGAAAAAAGTGATCTTGATGCAGCGATCACCAAACTCGAATTAATGATTACTGAGTGTAACCGGCGTCTTGATGCGATTGCAGATGAGGAGATGTCGATTACCGAATCACTTTCCGGGATGGAGCATGATGCACAGGAAGTGTCGGCGAAAGTTGCGGAGCTTGAGATCCGGCAGGATGAGTTGACAGATAGCATTTCTGCGATGAACTCAAGGATTGCGGAGATTCGGAGTGTTTTGGATGAGTCTGAGTTTACACTCCTGACGGAAAAACTCCAGAAGGCTCGTCGTGATGCTGATGATATTAAACGTCGTCTTGATACAAAGGAAGCCGATCTTGCTGATGTAAACCGCGAACGGCAGTACTTCAAGAAACGCCTGGAAGAGCGGACTGCGGATAAGGACGCACTTGCAGCAAAGAATGTGAAACTGGATGAAGAGATCGCTGCGTGCAATCAGCAGATTGCCGATGCAACTTCGGCGATTGCTGCCCTTGAAGAACGGCAGAGATCATTTACCGGTGAACTTGAGCTTCTGCGTAATGAACGTGCAGCACTTCAGACAAAGGTGGATGAGTCACAGGCACGGCTTCTATCCCTTTCCTCGGATATTGAACGGTGCCGTGTACAGATTGCCGCTTTGGATGAGAAAGCAGCTGCTGTTTCAGCGGAGATTGAGGAGATCCGCGGTAGTGTGAGCGATGAGATCGAATGTACTTTGTCTGTGGATGAGATTGAGGATGGCATTGCGGTGACAGAGCGTGCAATCCGGAAACTCGGTGCGGTGAATATGCTGGCAATTGAGCAGTACGATGAGGCGGTTGCGAAGTCAGAAGAGCGAACTGCCCGCAAAGATGTGCTTTCCCGCGAACGCGAGGCCCTGCTTGAACGTATCGAGAGTTTTGCACAGATGAAGTTTGATGCATTCATGGCCGCATACTCTTCCATTAATACGAATTTCCAGGATATCTTTGCGCGTCTAACGATGGGTTCCGGTCATCTTGTGCTCGATAATCCGGAAGATCCATTCCTTGGCGGAATGACGTTTGAGGTGCGGCCGCGGGATAAGGAGGTACATCGGCTGAATATGATGTCTGGCGGGGAGAAGTCGCTGACGACGTTGTCGTTTATTTTTGCAATTCAACGATACATGCCGGCTCCGTTCTATGCATTTGATGAAGTGGATATGTCGCTTGATGGGGCAAATGTAGAGCGTATCTCTCAGATGGTGCGGGAGTTGTCTTCTTCGAGCCAGTTTGTTATTGTGTCTCTCCGTAAACCAATGATAGAAGCGGCAGATCGAATTATGGGTGTGACAATCCGACCGGATAAGAGTACGCTTGTTACGGGCGTGAAGACGAATGTCTGAGGAACCTGTCGAGATTCTGGTGCAGATGGCGGAGCGCGGAGAGATTGATCCGTGGAACATTGATATTGTTGAGGTGACGGATCGATTCCTTGCAGAGTTGGAACGGCGGCGTGAGCTAGATCTTCGTGTTTCGGGAAGAACGTTGTTCTACTCCTCGGTTCTTCTCCGAATGAAGTCTGAGTATCTTGATTCACCGCAGGAGAGTGAGGACGAGGAAGAGTTTTCAGATGAGGATCCCTTTTCGGGTGATGCTGATCCCTTTGCTGAGGATGTGGTAACAGCGCGCGCTCTTGGTCCGATTGAGATGCTGGAACGCGAAATTGATCGCCGTATTAAGCGCAAGGATGCGCGCAAACGACCTGTTACGTTGTACGAACTAATTACTCAGCTTAAGCTGGCGGAAAAAGCAGAGCGGAGGCGACAGAGGCGGCGGAAGTTTGTTAGTGATGATGAGGCGTTTCCTGAGCCGGATGCGGATGATGTTGTAGGAATTGCTCACGATGAAGCGTATGACGCCATGGCCCAACAGATTTATGCGATTGTACGTGAGCATCCTGATGCGCGTGATCCGGGTGTTTCGTTATATGAACTTGTCTCGGCGCTGCACTGGCCGCTGTACCAGGTGTACATTCCATGCCTGTTTTTGATGCTGGATGGTCTGGTTATTCTGGAGCAGGATGAATTTTTTGGTGATCTCTGGGTGGTAATTTCCGATGGTTGTTCAACGAAGAGTGAAGAAACAGCATAGTTTTCTAAAAATTGTTGCAGTTGCACTACTTGTTCTGTGCATTGTCGGCCTTCTGATTGTTGCAGTTGGTAGTCTTGCAATGCAGTTCTTCTAATGTTTCAAAAATGTTATAATTATAAATAGTTCTAAGTTCCACTTTATTCCCTCGCAGCCTAGATGGTTTCTGCGACGTGCAGCGGTGTTCTTACCGCTGTTGGTTGTGTAGCAATCGTTCCGGTGGTTTTATAACTTCTGAGAACGAATAATGTTACCTCGCAATGCAGCCCGAATCCGGGGGTGTTCTGGGATGAAAATCTCGTGAAGTCCCTGACGGTTCGAAGAGTATAAATACGCTGGATGCGTATGTAATAAGGCTGTTTAAGTGGAGAACGAAACGCGAACCGGTGATGGTGAATCACGCGGTAGTTTGTTC
>JAHLFR010000011.1 GCA_018883755.1 Candidatus Methanocorpusculum faecipullorum | reverse complement strand
CTTTTGCGATCTCCTGACCAAGGGCAAAGAACTTCTCCTTGTCTGCCTGGTCGGGACGGTAGGTAAACTCGATTGGGTCGTGCCAAATCTGAATTCCTGCCTTTTCCAGGAGCTCGGTAATGACCTTGGGTGCTCCACCTTTTCCACCATTGGATCCAAAGGCAAATCCGATCTTTTTCTGAGTCTGCTTGCCCGGTCTGATACCCATCAGGTAATAGAGGAATCCTGCGACCGTCGGCAGCGGATAGTCTTCAAGGGTTGGTGATCCCACGATGACTGCTTTTGAGTCAAGGATATCACGGACAACATCGGATCTGTGAACTCCCTCATAACGTCCATCCTTCAGGAGATCAATCTTGACCTCAACACCCTCGGAGATAGCACCTTCTGCAATGTACTGAGCTGCAATACCAGTTGAGTAGTGCATCGTATCGTAGACGATGGTGATCTTGTTCTTGGAAACACCATTTGCCCAGTTGACGTAGGCATTAATGATGTCTGCAGCATGGCTTCTCCAGATGATACCGTGTGACGGTGCGATCATCTCAATTGGGACACCAAGCTCAGTAACTTCGCCGAGTTTCTTGAGAACCTTCGGGGAAAGCGGAACGATCAGGTTTGCAACAAACTTTGCTGCGTGCTCCATGGCGACATCAATTCCGAGTTCATCATCGAAACGCTCGCTGGATGCAACATGCTGACCGAATGCGTCGTTCGGGAAGAGAATCTTGTCTTCTCCAAGGTACGTGAACATGGAATCCGGCCAGTGGAGGAACGGTGCCTCAAGGAAGGTCAGCGTCTTTCCACCGCCAAGGGGCAGGTTCTCCAGGTTCTTGATCGTGTGGATGTTCCATGCGCTTGTATCATAGTGGCGTGCAAATCCTTTCTTGGCGATCTCGGTCATGTAGATCGGGACATTCGGGAGTTTCTTGGAGAGAAGCGGGAGGGAACCGGAGTGGTCAATCTCAATGTGGTTTGCAACGATGTAGTCGATCTTCTCCAGTGGAAGAACCGATTCAATACGCTCAATCATCTGCCACTCATGTCCTGGATAGGTACCGTCAATCAGTGCAACCTTGTCGCCAATGACGAGGTATGCATTGTAGGTGGTTCCCGGAAGTGTGTAGCCGTGATAGTCACGAATGTTCCAGTCGATAGCTCCTACCCAGTAGACGCCATTCTTAATTTTTACTGCTTTTAACATGGTAATTTCCCATCCTGGACTGCAGCAGGATACAGAGCCGCAGTGTCCTATGGTTGCTCACATATTTGTTCTTGATATTTAATATATGTTAGGTCGCGGCACTTTTTCCGTTGAGATATTTCGTTTATTTGATTTTCTGTTTTTCATAAGTAAATGCCATTTTTGTGGTAAATTTACTCGGTAAACTCATGTGATTGTGGAACTCTCAAAAAACAGTATTGTCAAATATTTTTGTATCCCAAAGAGCAAATATTTATCCCGTTATCGCCATATCAACAGATCAGCAGACCCGAAATGGATCTGAAATTAGCCCGCGAGGTACCAACATGGGATTTTTACAAAGCGTTGACAATGCGGTGGGCGGAGTCATCTCTCCGTTTACCCGCGTAATGTTTGGAGAAGCACTGGTTGGTGAGGGCGCAGAAGTTGCCCACATCGATCTTGTGATCGGACCAAAAGGAAGTGCCGTCGAACAGGCCTTCGTGAGTGCGCTTGCCTCTCCGCAGAAAGGGCACACGCCGCTTCTTGCCGTGGTTACTCCCAATCTGCCGCCAAAACCGGCGACACTTATGGTTAACAAAGTTACCATAAAGAATGCAAATCAGGCAGTGATGATGTTCGGTCCTGCCCAGCATGCAGTCGCAATGGCTGTTATGGACTCTGTTGAAGAGGGTGTCATTCCCAAAGAGAAAGCTGAAGATCTGCTGATCATTGCATCCGTTTTCATTGAGTGGGATGCAGCAGACAAGAAGAAAGTACATGACTGGAACTATGAGGCAACAAAGCTTGCCATCAAGCGTGCCATTACCGGTGAACCGAAAGTGGATGAGGTCCTGGCAAAGAAAAACTCAGCAGTTCATCCCTTCAACTAATCTTTTTTTCAGAGATTCTGTCAAACTTTTTTGCACCATCGCGAACATTCTTATCTGTTCGCCGCAAATTAATATCCAATCTAACCTTTTTGAAAAAATAGATGCAAAAACACGTGAACATATCATGCCTGAACCTGATCTAGTCCCTCCCTTGAAGTTGTTTTCCAGTGACGGTACTGTTACAGCGGTGAGTAGTCCGGTTCGGAATAATATTCTGTTTCTTATCCGTGATGAGGGTGAGGTCTCCTTTTCCCGGATTATGGAGTACACTGGGTTATCAAAATCAACGGTTTCCATGCATGTCAACTCTCTGATTGACGCAGGTCTCATTGCATCCCGCCCGGTTCCTGGCGATGGCCGTAAAAAGATGTATTATCTGATTGCCTCACATCTTGCTGATATTCAGCCGTGCCGTCAGACAGGAAACAATGAGTTCCGCGAACTGATCCGCCAATGCTACATTAAGTATGACAATGTGGACTACCGCCAGATAATTCCCCATATTATTCAGGTCGCGCTGATTGAAGCAGGAATCAGAATTGATCCCATTATGATGCGTGGTGGCGAGATCTTGGGGGAGTCGGTTTCAGTATATCTGGTTGCGGAGACACTGGATAAGACGATTGAGAATGTAATCAATTTCTGGATGCGGTACGGGCTTGGAGAAATGCGCATCCGGTCCGCTTCACCGCTTCGTCTGGAGATCTACAAGTGCTATGAGTGTATGGTTCTTCCAAAAACGGAACGTGGATGCTGTGTCATTTCCCGAGGCATTCTTACTGCTATTTTTTCGGCATACTTTAAGCAGCAGGTAAGAGTGGAAGAGATTGAGTGCATGACACAGGGATACCCTGCGTGTTGTTTTGAAATTGATGTCCCAAAACGCTCACAGCAAGAATCTGTAACAATCCGACCGCGCCCGGCATCATACTAAAAAAATTAATTTAGTTTTTCTTTCCGCCTTTTTTCGCGGCTTTCTTTTTTACTGGTTCTGGTTCTGGCTTTCGTATCACAAGGAAGTACACAGCTCCGGCAAGGATAAGGATAACCACTGCAGCTCCGGCAATCCATAATCCCGCCGTTCCTGTATCTTCTGATGTTGGCGGAACTCCGGTTGATGCATCTGTATCTGTCAGAGTAATCAAAATGCCCTCAGCGGAACTATCCATCATGACCCAGCCGACGAGTGCCGCGGAGTTGTCTGAGAGGGATGCAATATCATTATACATTGATCGTTTTCCGTTCTGAGAGATCTTTTCCAACTCTGTAATTGCGCCTCCGACTGAAAGGGTTAACCAGACGGGATCATCGTATCCGTCCATTCCGGCGATGAGATATCCGTCACTAAACTGAACTACTGCATACGGAACATAACATCCGGGAAGTTCATTTACCCACTCGTTGGAGAGATCACTCGTAACATGTGCTGCCCATCCTAAACCACTGGCCCATGTCACACCAAACGGCGGGTTAGAGCCGACAATAAGGTAGCCTCCGTCCTGTGCCTGTGTGATAGCGTATCCGCATGCACCTTCGCCGTAGAGCGGATCCGTGCTGCCAGTTCTTACAACGCTCTGACTAAGGACAACCCCATTTTTGACCTTTGCAATCCAGGCATAGGCACTCTCTTCTGTAAGATAGGAGGTGGTTCCACCGGTGAGTACAAGTGTACCGTCATCCTCAAGGAGCATTGCGAGAGGAATCATTGATGCAGTTTCGTTGCCGAGGCGGATCTGATCATTGGCGGGAGTTCCAGTTTCTAAGAGATACGTTTGGGTAAACCCAGTGTTACTCTCCCAGAACCATCCAGCAAATACAATTTTTTCATTTGAGACCGCAATGTCACCGACACCAATTCCGACTATCTCCTCCTGCCAGAGGATGTTTCCGTTACTGTCAGTGCGAATGAGCCAGGTACTGCCGTCAAAGGTGTATCCCTCTGCTTCTGTACCATTCACTATCATGGTATATGTTGCAGAAAGAGTCCCTCCGTCCTCAAGGGCAATTACCGTCCTGGCATCGTCACCGGGCAGTTCAGCACGCCAGATCTCTTTTCCATCTTCATCTGTCTTTAACAGAATCGCACCGGAACTGTTTGCCATACCAAGGAAGAATCCTCCGTCATTTGCAGATGCAACCGCTTCGGCGTTTATGTATGTTCCTCCAAGCTGATAGGTTACGTTGAGCTCCTCAACTGCTCCTGCGGAGGCATAACTGCAGCAGACAAACACCATCAGCAGAAGGGCGAGACCTGCTTTTACATATTTGTTCATGTATAGTATGTTTTACGTTTGGGTATTAGTATGTTTGTGGCTGTCTTCCGGGAGGAAGACACCCCTTTAATGATTCCATAAGACAAACGTATACTCGCGTGAAGGCACAATTTGATGGCACACAGATACTGGCACCGCCGGAGGCAAAGGTTTTCTACGATCAGAATGGTTACGGTCGCGTGGAAAAAACCGGAAATATCCGGCTCGCGGTTGTTGAAGCCCTGTATCTTATAGCGCGCGGAAAGATTCAGATCGATGGCTGGTCCTTTGATTCCCTTCTTGTTGAAAGTGCTGCATCACCCGGATTCCTTCGCAAGTTCATTGTCTATCGTGATATCCGTGAACGCGGATTTGTTATCACCACCGGCCCTCAGGATTTCCGGGTTTTCCCCCGCGGTCAACGTCCGGGCCATGGGCAGTCTAAGTATCTGCTGCGTGTTTTGTCAGAGCGCGACATGGTGGATCTCTCCGTTGTTCTCAGTGAGGCACAGACCGCTGCCAACATGCGCAAGCAGTTCCTGCTTGCTGTGGTTGATGATGAACATGAGTTAACGTACTATGAGATCCGGATTACCCGCCCCTCCGCAAAAGATGCGGTTCTGTCTTCTAATCTGGAAGACTTACCACACATTTCTGCAACGCTTGCTGGTACTCCTGCTTACGTTGTAGAGGATGGATCTGGCATCACGGAACTTCTCAAAAACAACTGGTATGGTACGATGCTGGATGCAAACCGGCTGTTCCTCGCGCCGGTTGAGGTCTGCTGGCTGCTTGAGTCAGGCAAGCTCAGACTCACTCCGGAGATGACTGCCGAAGAGTATGAAGTCCTTGCGGCAGCATATGATCCTGAGTTTTCTGATAAAATGACGGTATACCGGTACTTCCGCAGTGTCGGCTGGTCACCTCGGACCGGCTATAAGTATGGTCATCATTTCCGGGTATACACTGAAGACGGGAAACATTCTGAGATGCTGGTTCACGCCTGTACACACAACACCTCTATGCCGATGAGTGTTATTTCCCGGTCTGTCCGACTTGCCCACAGTGTCAAGAAAAAGATGCTCTTTGCCTGTATGGAAAACGACGAAGTTGTTTTCATCGAATTTGCCCGCATGAAACTATAACATATCAAAATTGTGAGAATTTATGGCAGAACAGATTAATCCCTGGTCCAGTACTCCCAAAATGGATATTAACAGGCTGATTGCCGACTTTGGTATCGAACCGTTTGCATCGGTCAAGGAAAAGATAACGGATCCGCCGGTGTTTATCCGCCGCGACATTGTTGCAGGTCACCGCGGCTATAATGCAGTTGCGGATGCAATTGCAGAGAAAAAACCCTTCCATGTACTTACCGGTTTCATGCCGAGTGGTCATCCCCACTTTGGTCACCTCATGGTCATGAAAGAGGTTGTCTGGCACATCCAGCAGGGTGGAAAAGGATTCATTTCTATGGCTGACCGTGAAGCACATGCAGTTCGCGGCCTTTCCTGGGATGCATGTGACCAGTATGCCCGTGAGTATATGGAATGTCTGTATGCCCTCGGGTTTTCCGGTGAGATATACTCCCAACGTCGGAACAATGCATTAAAGGATCTTGCGTTTGAGGCGGCAACAAAGGTCAACTTCTCAGAGCTTTCCGCAATCTATGGTTTCAGACCGGAGACTGAGCTTGCTCATGCAGTGTCGGTTTCAATGCAGGTCGCAGATATTCTCTATCCTCAGCTGACTGCAGGAGTTGCACCGACTGTTGTGCCGGTGGGAATCGATCAGGATCCGCACATCCGGCTTACTCGGGATATTACAAACGCGCTCCGGATGTTTCTGGTGGAAGATCGGGGAACACATATCAGCATCCGCGTAAAAAACGCACCAAAAGAGGCACTCGATGCAGTGGCAAAGCGGTTTAGCGGATCCAAAAAGTATGAAGGACACATCGATCTCCCTGCAGGACACACATTTGAAGAAACCGATGCGATCGTCCGGGAGGTCGAGCGTGAATTTGGCGGTTTTGGCTTCCTGTTACCGTCTGCCACATATCACAGCTTTTTACAGGGACTGCAGGGCGGAAAGATGTCTTCAAGTGTTCCGGACAGTCTGGTCTGGTTTGATGATCCTGACAAGGATGTTAAAAAGAAGATTATGGGCGCACTCACCGGAGGAAGGCAGACGCTTGAGGAACAGAAAAAACTTGGGGGTGAACCGGAGAAATGTTCGATTTATCAGCTGAACCGGTTCCACATGCAGGAGGATGACAAAGAGCTTTCCGAGATGTGCCGTGCCTGTAAAGCGGGAGAACTAATGTGCGGAACCTGCAAGAAAGAAACACTTGAGCGGGTCCGGAACTTCTTACGGGAGTTCAAAGAGAAACGCGATGAGGTTGCACATATGGTGGAGTGGTAACTATGGATCTGACAATAAATGAAAAACGTGTACTTGCAAGCCTTGCAGAGCTGAAATCTGCGGATGCTGCAGTACTTGCAGAAAAACTGGATGCCCCGGCTGATGCTGTGGTGCAGTGGGCACATCTTTGCGCCGACCGCGGTCTTGCCGTACTTGAGAAAAATGTTGTAGAGACGGCTATCCTGACAGAGGAAGGAAAAAAATATGCAGCGGCCGGCCTTCCGGAGCGGCAGGTTCTTGCAACTATCAATGGTCCCACACCGATGGGAGAACTTACGAAACATCCGTTATCAAAGATTGCGATCGGCTGGCTGCGTAAGAAAAACTGGATCACCATCGACAAAGGAGTTGTAACGGTTAACGGCGAAGTACCCGCGGGGGAGGATGAGCTTGCACTGAAAAATCCTGTTGCAGGGACCCCTGGGTGCAAAGAACTGGTAAAACGTGGCCTTGCCGAGATCACTGAGACGGTTTCATGGACAATATCCATTACCCCCGCCGGAACTGAGATCGCTGCAGCGGGTCTCGATCTCCGCGAAGAGGTAGGAACACTTTCCCGTGAACAGATTCTGTCCGGCGAGTGGAAGAGTTTACCTCTGCGTCGTTACAGTGTGGACAAACTTCCAAAGAAGATCTATGGGGGACGCGTGCATCCCAACCAGCAGATCCTTGATGAGATCCGCGCACTGCTGTTTGAGATGGGATTTTCCGAGTTCCATGGATCGATTGTACAGAATGCGTTCTGGAACTTCGACTCTCTGTATCAGCCGCAGGATCATCCCGCCCGTGAGATGCAGGATACATTCCATCTTGCAGAGGAGATCGATCTGCCGGACGGCTGGGAAAAGATCAGGAACATCCATATGACCGGCGGTGATACAGGATCAACCGGATGGGGTGGTGAATGGAGTCCCAAGGTTGCCCGCAAATGTGTTCTGCGGACTCACAGTACCTCACTTTCCATCCAGCACCTGGCTAAAAATCCGAATCCTCCGGTGAAGGCTTTCTCTATTTCGCGTGTGTACCGCCGCGAGACGATTGATCCAACCCACCTACCGGAGTTTGAGCAGCTGGAAGGAATCGTGATGGACAAAGATCTGACATTCGGCCATCTGCTTGGATTTTTCAAAGAGTTCTTTGGAAGAATGGGATTCGAATCGGTGCGGTTCCGGCCGGGTTACTTCCCCTATACCGAACCGTCCGTGGAGCCTGAGGTCTGGGTTGACGGACTCGGCTGGGTTGAACTGGGAGGAGCCGGTGTGTTCCGCAAAGAGGTTACCGCTCCCTGGGGTATCGATTGCCCGGTACTTGCCTGGGGACTCGGGGTATCCCGCGTATCCATGCTGAGGATGGGTCTCAAGGATCTTCGTCAGCTCTACCGGAGCGATATTGACTGGATTCGTGCAAGCCCAGTCAGGGGGGTGTAACTATGCCGGTGGTAAAACTCAATAATGCATATCTGGAACGGCTGACAAAAACGGATATCAAGACAATCCGTGACAATCTGCCGATGATGGGATCCGAGGTTGAGCGTGAGGAGGAGGATCAGACCGATGTTCAGTTCTTCCCAAACCGGCCTGATCTCTACAGTGCAGAAGGAACAGCACGTGCAATGCGGGGATATCTCGGCATCGAGACCGGTCTTCCGATTTATACAGTGAAACCATCAGGGATCTCATTCTCCATTGATCCCAAACTTGCAAACATTCGTCCGTATCTCGGCTCTGCGATTATTCGCAATGTTCACATGGACAATGCGATGATCGAATCCCTGATGGGTCTGCAGGAGTCGTTACACTGGGCAGTTGGCCGCGGAAGAAAGAAGGTTGCTATCGGCGTACACGATCTCGATAAGATTGAAGGTCCGTTCTCTTATGTCGCGGCTGATCGGTCAACGACGTTTGTTCCACTTGATTATGACATCTCAATGACAATGGACCAGATTCTTGCCGAGCATCCCAAAGGCAAGGCCTATGCAAAAATTGTGGAGGATCTTCCGCTGTTCCCGTTGATCCATGATGCAAAGGGCAGAGTCTGTTCATTCCCGCCGATTATTAACGGGGAGCTGACCCGTGTTACAGAAAATACCAGAAACATCCTCCTGGACGTAACCGGTATTGAACCGCGTGCGGTGATGGTTGCGGTCAACATTATCTGTACTGCAATGGTAGAGATGGGAGCAACGATCGAGTCGGTGGATGTGGAAGGCACAGTTACACCAACGCTTGCACCGACAGAACGGATAGTTTCTGTTTCAGCCTGCAACGCTCTTGTGGGTATCTCGATTACTGCGGAAGAGATGAAGAGTCTTCTTGAGCGGATGCGGTTTGGTGCCGCAGTTCTTGATGCGGATCACGTCCGTGTGACAATTCCCTGTTATCGTGCAGACATCATGCATGACCATGACATCTACGAAGATGTTGCTATTGCCTACGGTTATGACAGAATTCCTGCCAGTCTCCCACCGACGTTTACGGTTGGAAAGCCTCATCCAGTCCAGGAAATCTACAGCCTTGTTCGCAATATCATGGTGGGAATGTCCTACATTGAGAACACACCGTTTACGCTAACCAGTGAAAAGGTGTCGTACACAATGATGGGCAGACCGGAGAATCCCGCAGCCCTGCATGTGCTGCATCCGATCAGTGAGGATCAGACCATCATCCGCACAGATATTCTGCCGATGCTGATGGAAGCACTGTCCATTAACCGCTCCCGTGAACTGCCGCAGAGAATTTTTGCCTGTGGCGATGTGGTGGAAAACCTGGTGACCTACCCGAAGATGGCAGCGGCGTCAATTCACACTGCAGCGGACTTTTCGGAAATTTATGCGGTGGTTGATGCATTCTGCCGGATGGCGGCGTTACCATATGAAGTACGTGAATCCGAGGATCCTGCATTTCTTGACGGCAGACGTGGTGATGTGTATGTTTCAGGAAAGAAGATCGGAGTGTTTGGCGAGATCTGTCCGGATGTTCTGGTTGCATTTGGTCTCGAACACCCGGTTGCAGCATTTGAGCTGGACTTGTCCGGTCTGCTCTAATTTTCTTTTTTGCTGATGTTTCAGTGTTTAAATCTATTTTTACTCCTCAGTATAGGGGATTTTGAAGTTTATAGAAAAAAAGAGATTGGTTTAGTGCACACGTGTGCCGGGTGCAACATCCCGCAGCGGGATCAGAAGTGATGCCGGTTCACCTGCGGCAAACAGCATGCCGTTGCTCTCCTCTCCCCGGAATTTTGCTGGCTTGAGGTTGACGATTACGACGATTTTTTTGCCGACCATCTCTTCTGGTGTGTAGTCAAGCGCAATACTGGAGATGATCTGACGGACCTCTTTTCCGACATCCACCTGTAATCGCAGAAGCTTCTCGGTCTTTGGGACCTTCTCTGCTTTTACCACCAGACCCACGCGAAGGTCAAGCTTTGTTACGTCGTCAATCGTTACAATATCTTCTAAGAACGGATCAATTTCTGCTTCCATTGTATTCTTTCCTGCAGCCTTATTCTGTGCTTCAACAGCGCGTTTTGCAAGGGTTGCCTCAAGTTCTTCACGCTGTTTGTCCTCAATTCTTGCAAACAGCGGCTTTACCTCACCAAGTGTTTTGTTCTCAAACGGAACCAGTGCATCACCAATCGGATGATCTTCAACCTTATCCGTGTAGCCGAGCATCTTCCAGAGTTTCTGGGCAGATTCAGGCATCACCGGCTGTATCAGGAGTGCACAGGCTTTGACGATCTGCAGACAGTTCTTCAGTACCTGTGATGCGGCCGCGGGATCTTCTTTAATCAGTTTCCAGGGTGCAGCGTTTGAGATGTAACTGTTACCATATCCCGCTAACAGCAGGATGCCGTCAACCGCTGCTTTGAACTCAAATGAACGTACAGCCTCCTCGACGGAACAAAGGGTCTTTGAAATCTCATCAAAGATCTCCTGTTGGGCGGGTACATCCGGTACTTCACCAAGCTTCGTCCAGACAAGTGTCATACTGCGGTTTGCAAAGTTACCGAAGGTGTTTACGAGTTCGTTGTTGATGCGTGCTTGGAACTCCTTCCATGAGAAGTCAAGTTCGCGGGTGTGGCTGGTGTAAGAGAGCAGATAATACCGCAGATAATCTGCCGGAAGTCCTTTGTCAAGGTAATCCTCTTTGGTCCACACAACGTATCCACGGGACTTGGAGAACTTCTGGCCGTCAATCGTGACCATACCGCTTGCAACAACAGCTGATGGCGGCTGATAGCCTGCGCCGTGCAGCATTGCAGGCCAGAACACACAGTGATGGTAGATGATGTCAGAACCAATGAAGTGTACACGATCCCCGTCACACCAGTACTTTTGCCAGCTGGTACCTGCGGCTTTCGCCCATTCCTCGGTAAAAGCAATGTAGCCGATCGGTGCATCAACCCACACGTAGGTGACTAGACCCTCTGCATCTTTTCCTGGGAACGCAACTCCCCAGTCCATCATCCGGGTAATGCACCAGTCCTTCAGTTCATTCTCGACCCACCCAATGGCATAGTTCCGGGCATTGATGGTTCCGCCAAGTGTCGGAAGATACTCAAGCAGATAGTCGCGGAACTCACTCAGTTTGAAGTAGTAGTGTTTCTGTTCGCGAAGTTCGGCTTTTGTTCCGCAGGTGGCGCAAACGGGATCAAGAACCTCTCCAGGTTCAAGATGTCTGCCGCAGCCTTGATCGCATTCGTCACCGCGGGCATGCTTTCCGCAGTAGGGACATGTTCCTTCCACATACCGGTCGGGGAGGAACCGCTGACAACTTGGGCAGTAACTCTGCTGGATAGTCTTTTCATAGACGTAACCCTTTTCGATCAGAGTTTTAATGATTGAGGTGGTCCGGTGGTGATTTGTTGGATCATCGGTCATGCCGAACCGATCAAAACAGATTCCCATCTCTTTGAAAACTTCATCGAAGTGAGCATGATAATACTCGGAGACGGCACGCGGAGTTGTATGCTCAGCTTCTGCTGTGACAACGATCGGAGTTCCGTGATTGTCGGAACCGCAGATAAACACGATGTCATCGCCAAGCCTGCGCAGGTAGCGGACATAGAAGTCGCCGGGAATGTAGGTCCTCAGGTGGCCAAGATGGCACAGACCATTGGTATAGGGAAGACCACAGGTGACGACTGTCGGCTTATTGGTCATAGTGGTTATTATTTTGGCATGGATGAGGTATTAGGGTTTGTAAGAGGTAGTTGTGCAGATAGTAACGAGCGTTGGCTCCGTCTCTAAACCCATCCAGATTTCTTTTACCTCGTCGTCTGAGATGTACTGGTTAGCTGGGTGTTTCTCCATTCGCCAGGGATGCAGACTATTGGAATCCATAGGATCTTTTTTGGTTCCTCGGCTTTGGAGGATAACAGCATTCCATAGTTTCAATACGCATCTGCTGAATAATGAATACTCATGCGTGAACTGTCGTTTCGGGTAAGGAGTCTCGGATCGGCAAAACCTGCGGTGCCTGCGCCCGAGGTGCTTGGAGACTGGATACGAAAGCATACCGGAACCACTGCGGATCTGATTACCTGGGAAGTAGAAACCACTGTCCTGTCGCAGGGATCTGAGGTGGATTTTCCTGCAGCCGGAGGGATGTGGTACTGCGACCGGATCTGTGCAGGATTTCCGAATGTTTCCGATCACCAGATCTCCGGAGAGTTTGATTTTGTATCCGCTGATATCGTATCAGACTGCGGGATTGTTTCAAAGATGCGGAAAGGATGCTGGTGGGCAGTTCCTTCTCCACAGGCTCTGCATCTTACAGACGGTTATTTCAGGGACGAAGAGTACGCATCCGAGGAGGTTGTGGATGCGCTAACGAGGGTCTGTCGGGTTATGCGGGATGCCGGTGCAGCAGGGCATCTACTGTTGTATGATGACGCTCCTGATGCAATTGATCTGGAACACTTTTCTGGAAAACGATTTCTCCGGTATGTGCCGAATGCATTTCTTGAGGACGTTTTAGAGGTTCAGCGGGATCTGATTCTTTCCGCGGACGCGGTACCGCATCTTGCAGAACTTGCTGACAGTTATGATATCCGGCATGTGTATATTGCAGAACCTACTGGGGATGCCCTTGCGGAGGCATGTCGTCTGTTTGACTACGAGGATGTGTTTTGCGCAGGGACTGCGCCTGAGAGCGAGCAGAAAGTCTACTGGCAGAGCCTTGCTGAGCTGCGGATACAGGTACGTGATGTTTGAAAAAAGAGGAGTTAGGATCTTCCGCCGACAATGACAATTGTCTTCTCTGTCATTGATGCAAAGATGCCATTTCCTACAACACCCGGGATGTTGTTGATTGCCGCTTCAAGGGCAGAAGGATCAGTGATTGCACCGAAGGAACAATCGATCACATAGTTGCCGTTGTCGGAGATTACTGGTCCGTCTTTTTTCACACCGTTCCGCATAACCGGCTCACCTCCCAGCTCCTGAAGTTTTTTTGCCACACTGCCGTAGGCAAAGGGAAGGATCTCTATGGGTACAGCTGCATCAAGGCCTGTAACCTCTTTTCCGGAATCGATCACAACAACAAACTGCTTTGCTGCATCAGCCACAATTTTTTCCCGGACATGCGCTGCCCCGCGGCCTTTGATCAGCTGTTTTTTGGGATCAACCTGATCTGCACCGTCGATTGCGATGTCAAGCTTTGGATGCAGCGTCAGCGTGGTAAGTGGAATACCATACTCCTCTGCACGCATTGCCGTCTGATTCGAAGTAGGAACTCCGTAAATCCGGAGACCTTCTGTTTTTATTCGCTCGCCAAGTCGTTCCATCGCAAAAAATACGGTTGAACCGGTTCCAAGACCGACGATCATTCCGTCTTTCACCATGTTCGCTGCACGAATGCCGGCATCTTTCTTTGCTGCAACAACAGGATCGCTCATACCAAACTCGTATGCGGCCTTCGCATATAAGCACTTGGTGAGAGAGGGTCCATGCTCTCCAACATTTTTTATCCAAATCCTTCATAACAGTTAACCTGCATGCAGAGTGAGCCCCTCTCCGGACGAACATTAACACTTATTCTCCTGTCAGCATCGCTTGCAACCTTTATGTCAGCGCTTGACGGAACGATTGTCAACATTGCTCTGCCAACCATTTCCGACTCGTTTGATCTCACCTCCTCTTCTGTTGCCTGGGTTTCAACGATTTATCTGCTGGTTATGGCAGGCTGTTTGTTAATCATCGGAAAGTTGTCGGATGTTGTTGGATTCAAAAAGATCTTCCTCATAGGTTTCATACTGTTTACCGTCGGTTCTTTCACCTGCGGATTTTTACCGGATGTTACCGGACAGTTTTCCACTCTTCTGGCATCCCGAGTACTTCAGGCACTGGGCGGGGCAATGATGACGGTGATTGCGCCTGCCATGCTCTCTTACTATCTGCCAGGTGACAAACGTGCAAAAGGAATGTCGCTCGTTGTGTTGTTTGCTGCGGTAGGGATGGCGCTTGGCCCTACCCTTGGAGGATATCTGACTGAGTATCTGTCCTGGCACTGGATCTTTTTCATCAATGTGCCTGTTGGAATATTTGCCGTAATATTAGGATACGCGGCTATTCCTGCGTCTCCCGTTGCAAAAACATCCCTGAAAGGGTTTGACAGTATCGGGGCAGTTCTTGTGTTTGTCGGACTTGCCGCACTTCTCTTCGCCTTTTCCGAAGGAATTTCCCTTGGCTGGACCTCATGGCCAGTTCTTGTATCGCTTGCCCTTGCAGTTCTGGGACTTGGAGGATTTCTCTGGCGCGAACTCCGCTGTGGAGATCCCCTTCTTGATTTGAGTCTTTTCCAGAGCCGATCATTTGTTGTGTTGAATGTTGTGTTTGCCCTGCTCTTCTTCACGTTTGCCGGTGCAAACTATCTTCTACCCTTCTATCTGGAACATGTTCACAACTACAGTGTTTCAGAATCCGGTCTGATCATCACCGCAATGTCGGTCGGGATGATGATCACAGGGATTCTTGCCGGACTGATTTATGCAAAGCTGAAAGGAAAGATCCGGTATCTCGTGATGGCAGGTATTGCACTGGTTGCAGTTGGATTCTTTTTCCTGACCCATCTTACTCCTGTCACCGGCCTTAATGTGATCATCTCTGCTCTTGCTCTCATTGGCCTTGGTCTTGGTCTTACGACCACTCCACTCACAACCCTCATTATGAGTGCGGCTCCCGCATCAAAACAGGGCATGGTCTCGAGTCTTACAGGTCTTGAGCGTTTTGCGCCGATGACAATTGGTGTTGCTGTCTACAATATCATCTTTATGCACGGGATCATGGCTGCAGTCCGTAACTCAGGTATTACCGAAAAACCTCCGGGAGACATTGCCGCTGCTGTTCTCAGTTACGGCTTTGATCTGGCATTTGTGGTTTCTGTCATACTGGCTGTGGTTCTTTTCGTGTTGTGCATCTTTATCCGGGAGGAGACGGCAGAAGAGAAATAACCACTGCCGTCTTTTTTGACGAAATCTTTAGCATCCTAAACGCTGAATATTCATTATCCATACGGGGGTGTTTTGCCGTTTTCAAAATATGTCTTGTTCTAAGCGTTGTTCTGGTGCTTGCCGCAGTTTCGGCGGGATGTATCTCCACTCCCGCTGAGTTGGATAACAATACAGTACTGCTTGTTACCGTTCCTCCTATGGTGGAGATGGTCTCGACGGTTGCCGGAGATGGGTTCACCGTTATCTCGGTTGTGCCGGAGGGGATGTCTCCTCACACATATGAACCAACCCCTTCCGACGTGTCATCTTTTGCTGCTGCGGACATGTGGTTTACACTTGGCGAGGGGTTTCTGCCGCTGGAGGATCAGGTGGCAGAAGCACTGCCGGATCTGCCGCGTGTTGTAACCGGTGCCGGCATCCAGGCGGTTGCCGAGGCCGGTAGTGAGGAGGGAGAGACGGACCCCCACATATGGCTTTCCGCCCGGAACGGGATTCTGATGACAAAAGCGATATGTGACGGACTTTCAGCACAGTATCCCGATCTTGCAGAACGATTTTCTGCCCAAGCTGATGCGTTTTGTTCTGCGTTGTCTGAGGTGGATGCCCGGCTTGCAGATGCAGCTGCCTCCATGGAACCAAAGGCGTTTTTGACGACTCATGGATCGTTTGGCTATCTCGCGGAAGATTATAACATCACACAACTGGTTATTGCCCGCGAAGGAAAGGAGCCTGCAGCCCGTGAACTTGCGGAAATTGTTGACTCGGCAAAATCAGCAGGTGTTCATATCATTGTGACTGAACCTTTGTCGGGAGAGAGGACCGCGATGGTACTTTCCGAGGAGCTTGGAATTGAGCCGGTACAGATTAACCCGCTGTCGGTCCATTATATGGATACACTGAATTCTCTTGAGGAGGTACTGAAAGGATGAGCGAGGTTTTGGAGATTGATCATCTGGTAGTGGAACGGTCCGGGCATGTGGTGCTGGATGATGTGAGTTTTGTTCTGCACCAAGGTGATGTTGCGGCAATTATCGGACCAAACGGCGGGGGAAAAACATCATTTTTGATGAGCATCCTTGGTCTGATTCAGCCGAAATCAGGGACAATCCGTGTCTTTGGCGAAGAACCTGCAGCAGCACGGGCACGGATTGGGTATGTTCCTCAAGTACACACATTTGATTTCTGGTATCCCATGACGGTACAGGAGATGGTTCTGACTGGACGTCTCGGGCATATTCCTGGATTAGTAAAACGGTACCACGAGAAGGATTATGCAGCGGCAAAAGATGCCCTTGCGGCGATGGATCTGACCGGGTATGAGAACCGCCCGATTGCCGAGCTGTCAGGAGGCGAGCAGCAGCGTGCTGTGATCTCCCGTGCTCTGGCCGGCTACCCCCAGCTCCTGATTCTTGATGAGCCGACGGTGTATGTGGACGGACCTACCGGGGAACGGCTGATGACGCTTTTGGAGGAACTGCGTGATCGTATGACGGTTCTGATGGTAACGCATGACATTAGTGCGATGTCGGGACATGTGAACCGGGTTGCGTGCCTGAATCGAAAACTCTTCACGCATGATACAGACAAGATTACCGGAGACATGGTGGCAGCCGCCTACGGCTGTCCCGTTGAGCTGATTACGCATGGTCAGGTTCCCCACCGTGTTCTCGCAAGACACGATGATACTGACCAGGAGGGCAATCAATGACGGATCTGCTGTCCTATGTGTTTATGCAGCATGCTTTTCTTGCCGCTGCACTCGCAAGCGTTGTCTGCGGGATTATCGGGAGTTACATTATTGTCCGGCGAATGACTGCAATCTCAGGAGGAATCTCTCATGCGACGTTTGGAGGTGTGGGTCTTGGATACCTGCTTGGTTTTTCCCCGATTGCCGGTGCCGCAGGTTTTGCTGTTTCGGCAGCGGTGGTGATGGGGATTTTGAAGGAGTATGCGCATCAGAAAGTAGACATGCTGATTGGTGCGGTCTGGGCGGTTGGGATGGCACTTGGAGTACTGTTTGTTGCACTGACGCCTGGATATGTTCCGGATATTGAGTCGTATCTGTTTGGTAATATTCTGCTTGTGACCAGCGGCGATCTTATTCTTGCCGGTGTTTTTGCGGTTGTGATTACAGCGGTTGTTGCACTGTTGTATCAGCCGTTCCTTGCGGTGACGTTTGATGAAGAGTATGCAACGGTGATGAATCTACCGGTGAAGATGCTGAATCTTCTTCTGCTGATCCTGATCGCACTGGCGGTGGTGATGCTGATTCAGGTGGTTGGGATTATTCTTGTTATTGCATTACTTACTTTGCCTGCGGCAACATGCCGCATGCTGACGTCACGGCTGTGGGTAATGATGATTGGATCGGTTGTTCTCTGTCTGCTTGTATCGTTTGGCGGAATTTTCCTGTCATACTTCTGGGATATTCCGTCCGGTGCAACAATTACCCTTCTTGCAGCAGGGGTGTTTGTACTGGTGATGGGTGTTCAGCGGTGCGTGAAAGGTATCTGATTTTTTCACTCAACTTTGAACGTTCAGTTTTTGCAGAGAGTGATACCTGCTCTGCAAGATGATGTGATCATCTTTGTCAAATTTTTTGCTGGATGCAGGGAGAAATCTTGCCTGCACCGCAAAACGTGTAAAAAAGTATTATTCTCCTTTTTCAGCGGCTTTCTTTGCACGTTTTACCCGCTCTTTTGTGGTAAAACCGGTAACCAGATCAAGATACTGGCGGAAGCGTTTGTTGGTGTCAAGAATGATTGCATCGGCCTCTTCGTCAGGCATTGCGAGAACATCCTTGTTTGTCTCGGTATCAACAAACACCGTCTTGTTCTTTTCGCCTGCCCAGACCTCCAGGCGCAGCATACTCCCATATGAGATTGAGTAATGCCCATCCTCAACCTTCGGTTCTATCTGAAAGATGTCGGGGAACCCGGCAGCAATCCGGTCAGGGAGATCCTTTGTCATTCCGCGCTTAACTTCATACTCCTGCATAACTACTACAGATCTATGGGATGCCGGGATTTAAGTAATTGTCAATTGGTAAAAACCGTCACAATAAGAACATTTATTGGTGCAGGCATGTATCTATCCTTATGGACATCACAGACGCGGTGCGTGTAGAATCCCTTGCTCCCACTGCAAAAGAGATAACCCTTCTAACCGGGTTTCCGGGTTCAGGGCTGGTGGGCAGCATCGCCTTACAGTACCTGGTGGAGAATGCAGGATTTACGCATCTCGGAAACATTACGAGCCGATTTCTTCCGCAGATATCCCTTGCAACAAACGGTCTTGCCCAGGCTCCCATCCGACTCTACGAAAAGGATAACTTCGTTGCAGTTCTTGCAGATGTCCCGATCCCCCCGCAGGTATCCTATGAAATCTCTGCAGGTCTCATTGAGTGGTTCTCCGGTAAATCTGCAATAACCGAACTGGTGGTTATCGGCGGTGTTACAACCGGTGGTGATGGTGAGCGCGTCTTTGGGGTTGCAACAACCACTGATGGTCTCGAAACGATCAAAGAGCAGTCAATCATCCTTCCCGCATTAAGCATTACTGGGATATCTGGGAGCATGATTATTGAGGCACAGCTTCGCGGTATTCCGGCAGCAGGTTTTCTGGTTGAGACAAACTTCAATGTTGATCCCCGTGCAGCAATTGAAGCACTGAAAATTCTTAACACCCGCTACGGCTTTGGGATTGATACACAGCCCCTCATGGAACAAGCGGATCAGGTCGAGGCCATGATGCACCAGCTGGCAAATGATGTACAGGAACAGGAAAATGCAGAACAAAAGCCGTTCTCTTCTGCAGAGCAGGTGATGTACGGGTGATCATGATGCAGATGGTAGGTATTGCGGGCATTGCCCCTGAGGTTATTGGAGAACTGAAAAAAGGGAGGGCACGGACGGTAGAGTTCGTCAATGCTCAGAATGTTATCTCTGCTGCAAGTGTTTCCGTAGGTGATCCCATTTTTGTTTCCACTGTGCCGCATGAGGATCTCACCACTGGTGACGCAGGTATTGTTGCAACCGTCACGGCAGTTTCAGTTACCATGCAGCGGATGTCAAGCGCGGCTCCTGGCATTTACTACGAGGAACGCGAACGCCTTTCGGTGCGCTTACAGATGAAATTTGCCTGTACATCCCACATTAGAAAGGTGGTCGAACGTAGAAACTGTCACGTTTTAACTGTGGAAGTTGCGGAATGCAGCTGTCCGCGGGTAAGATAATACCCCTTTTTCAGAAATATTTTTGAGGAGAGTTTATTATCTGGAACCGCAAATAGAATAAGGCATTAAGTCATGGGCTTGTGGCTTAGCCAGGATATAGCGTCGGGCTTCTAACCCGAATGCCGGGGGTTCGAATCCCTCCAGGCCCGTTTTTCAGTGTTTTTCTCTTTTCCAACACCGATACATTTATTTACTCTTAAGTTGATTTATGAATGTAAGCAGTTTACGGAGGTGAACTGCAAAAAAACGTGATAAAGCTGCAAGGGTTGTACGGGACCTCATCTGCATGATGAAGTCGGCATCGTCCGTTGAATTACTGAGTCTTTTCTGTTGTGTAGTTTATTTATTTGTTTCAACTGCATACTATGGGGTATCCAATGCCGCATGATACTCCTGCTGAATCATTAATTGCAGCGGCTGAGGCATCTCTTGCCGCCGCCTCGAGCGCCATTCTCCAAAATGACCTGAATTCCGCTGCTGATCATCTTGAAACCGCAGTCATCAGCCTTCTCGATGCCGGTTCTGTTCTTCTCACGTCGGTTCAGCAGGCGGACATTGCTGTTCTTGATAGCGGTCTTGCCCGTATACTTC
The DNA here is from genome assembly GCA_018883755.1 of Candidatus Methanocorpusculum faecipullorum. Taxonomy (GTDB): domain Archaea; phylum Halobacteriota; class Methanomicrobia; order Methanomicrobiales; family Methanocorpusculaceae; genus Methanocorpusculum; species Methanocorpusculum faecipullorum. The sequence continues at coordinate 2,677 of JAHLFR010000011.1, read as the reverse complement.
GCGCGTTTGCGGAACGCTTTGGTCTTCTTCCCGAGGATCATCAGCCTATTCTCTTCCTTCTTCCTGCGTCTGTGGACGTTCTTGACGCTTCAACACAGACGGCAGCAAAAACACACCTTCCCATCTCCGAGGTCTGTGCAACTGTGCGGTCTGTGTATGAATCCAAGGATACTGATGGTTTAGAACTGTCTGAAGAGGAACTGAACACACATATCTCAGCAGTCAGACTTTTGATCGATCTTCTCTTGAGCCAGCGGACACTGGCTGATACTGTCTTTGCTGAAAATGGGGCATATGATGTATTCTCTGATGTTGCTTCCCCGTATCTGATCAGTGGTGCGGCATTTGTTGGTGGCAGCGAAAATTCCGAGACGTATGAAGCGAAGATTCCGCAGATACTTGCAGGACCAGTTAAACGTCTCGTTGAGCTTCTTGCCGCCCTGTTAACGTCCGCATTTATGTCCGGCCTTATCCTGCTGATTATCCGTCGTATTCTTGCTGTACGAAAAGTTCGTCCTGGTATGGTTGACAACATCATCTTTGCAGGATCGGTTGCCGCGCTTGTTGCCGCAAACATCCCAGCATTAGTGGACGGTGTAAAGCAGGTCGCAGCCGAACTGCGGAACCTGCAGCAGATCATCGAAGAAACTGATGGCGGTATCGAAATTCCGATCGCCTAAAAAATATTTTTTAGAGTTTTGTGACAATTGTTACGATATCGCCGTCCTCCACCTTGTGCTGAAGGCCGACCTTTGCGGCATCGTGTTTTACTGATGTGCCCCAAATTTTTGCATACCGGAACTGATCCACAAAATCACGGTGAAGTCTGCGGCAGATATCCTCAATCGTACTGCCTTTCCGCATGATCATCGGCTCTTCCATGTCCGCCTCCTCTCCGTACGGCTTCATATAGATACGCACAAACCCGAGATGTTCGTAGATGGCCTCCTGGAGTTTGTCGATGTTATACCCTGCGTGTGCCGAGATCATGATGGGATCAACACCGTACTTCTCACGCATCTCATTTTCCACCTCTTGCCGCTCTTTTTCTGTTACAAGATCAACCTTGTTGATCGCAATGAATGCCGGAATGTACATCCGGTTGCCCATCATTGCATCAATGATATCATCTTGGGTTACATTACTGCCGCGGACCAGTACGTCCGCGTTCATCACCTTACTCTCTGCGAGAATTGCACGGACTTCCTCAATATCAATATTCACCGCACCGACTGTATTCAGGCGGACACCGCCATATCCGGTCTTTTTAATGGTGATATCCGGCTTTGGTTTGTTGATGCGGATTCCTGCATCGTACAGCTCATGCATCAGCACGTCAACGTGCACACCGTTGAACACATCACCCAAGATCACGATCAGATCCGCTGTCCGGACAACGGCAATTACCTCTTTACCGCGTCCCTTGCCCATTGCTGCCCCGGCAATCAGACCAGGAATATCCAGGATCTGAATTTTTGCACCTTTGTACTCCATCAGTCCAGGAACAACCGTCAGTGTGGTGAACGCATATGCACCGGTCTCACTTTCTGCACCGGTCAGTTTATTGAGCAGTGTTGATTTACCGACTGAAGGAAAACCAACCAGCACAATTGTCCCGTCACCGGATTTTTTGACTGCGTATCCCTCACCGCTGCCGGCAGACTTCATTGCGCGCGTGACGGCATCGTCCTTGATCTTGGCGAGTTTTGCTTTCAACCGCCCGATGTGCTGTGAAGTTGCCTTGTTGTATTTGGTATTTCTGATCTCGTCCTCAATGGCTTTGATCTCTTCTTCAAGGCTCATATTGTCTATACCTATACGTTTTGGTATTAGATGAACATATGGGGGAGTGTGTGCTTTTCAATCGGTATCTATAAATATTTCATACGGCAACATTAATTACGCAAGTTCTCTTGCTGATATAGTGTAGTGGCCAATCATGTCGGCCTCTCACGCCGACGACTGGGGTTCGAATCCCCATATCAGCACTCCTTTTGTTTATCTTCTCTGACTGACAAAATCTCTGTATCTTTTCCATGTACGATGTCATCATTGCAGGTGCCGGTCCGACCGGTTCAGCCGCCGCACGGTTCTGTGCCAAAGCTGGTCTCTCCACTCTGGTACTGGAAGAACATGCTGCAATCGGTTATCCAGTCCAGTGTGCGGGTCTTCTCTCCAACTCGGCATTTGCGGAGTGCGGGGTGTCTGACAGATCGGTTTTGAACACCGTTCGCGGTGCCCGTATCTGTGGTTCTGCCGGGCACGAACTTTCCTTTACTGCAAAAGAAACCAAAGCGTATGTGGTGGATCGCGGACGGCTGGATCATGAAATGGCAGTCCGTGCAGCGGATGCGGGTGCTATCTTTTCACTGAAAACCTGTGTGACCGGAATCAATCCTGAGAAAAGAACGATCCGCACAACCGGTGTTGCCGGAAAACAGGAATTTTCCTACAATATTTTGATTGCAGCGGACGGGCCGCGTAGTGTTATTGCCCGCGGACTTGGAATCCCTGTCTCACGTTATATTTATGCAGGGATTCAGGCGGAGGTTTCCTGGAGTGGGAGTTCTGATCTCGTGGAGTTACACCCGAACGCGTCGCCAGACTTTTTTGCCTGGGTGGTCCCGCTTTCCTCCACCCGCGCACGGATTGGCCTCTGTGGCATGCGGGATGTACC
>JAHLFR010000001.1 GCA_018883755.1 Candidatus Methanocorpusculum faecipullorum | reverse complement strand
CGTCAGATGCATGGCATCGGGTCTGCCGCCTGGGCTGGGTGAGCCGTTCTTTGACACGCTGGACGGTGAGATTGCCAAAGCTGTGTTCGCCGTTCCGGGTGTGAAAGGAATTGCATTCGGCAGCGGATTTTCCGCCGCATCCCTGCGGGGATCGGAAAACAATGATCCCTACTGCATGACGGGCGGCTGCGTTGTCACCGCCACAAACCATGCGGGCGGTGTGCTCGGCGGCATGGCGAACGGTTCGGTTCTGGACTTCTCGGTTGCATTCAAACCGACCCCGTCCATTGCCAGAGCACAAAAGACCGTGAATCTGCACACCGGTACTGATGACGAGCTGGCGGTGAGGGGACGTCATGATCCCTGCATTGCCAACCGCGGTGCAATTGTGGTGGAAGCGATGACTGCGTTTGTACTGGCTGATCTTTGTGTACGAGGTGGCTATCTTGAGTAAGGAAAATCTTGCCCCGCTGCGTGCGGAGCTTGCCGAGATTGATCGGGCAATCGTTGCGCTTGTCGGAAGACGCAACAGCATTGCAAAAGTGATCGGAGAGGAGAAAGCAAAGGCAAACGAAGAGGTCGTTGTGCCGTCGGTCGAACGAATCGTTGAGCAGCGGTATGTGGATGCGGGAACACTCGCGGGTGTGAGTGCTGCAACCGCCATGCGTCTTGCCCGTGCGGTGATCGATGAGTCCGTTGAGGTGCAGGGAAAACTTCCCCGGCATGCAGAGCCGCGCCGGATCTGTATCATCGGCGGAAACGGCGGAATGGGCCGCTGGCTGTCCACCTTCTTTGCCGCACGCGGTCATCAGATCACACTTGTTGTCCGCGACCCCGAACATGCCGCATACCCTGTGGTAACCGTTGCCGAGGCGTGCAAGACATCTGATGTCATCATCGTCTCAACCCCGGTTCCGGTTTCCGCGGGTATTCTTGAAGAGATCTTTGCTGCGGGAACCTCTGCACTGGTGTTTGACATTTTGTCGGTCAAGTCCCCGGTGATTCCCGTGCTCCGCCGCATGGCAAAAGCCGGGATGCGGGTCAGCTCGGTGCATCCGATGTTCGGGCCGACGGCTCCAGCGGTTGCAGGTAGAAATGTTGTTGTTGCTGACTGCGGCTGCCCGTCGGTCATCGAGGAGACCGCCGCACTTTTCAGCGGCGCAACAATTCTCCGCATGCCGGTCGAGGATCATGATCCGATCGCAGCCTACGTCCTCGGTCTGTCTCATGCGGTGAACCTTGCATTCTCCGAGGCACTTGTCAGAAGCGGATTCTCGGCAGATGTCCTGAATGCTGCTGCGTCCACAACATTTCGGAAACAGACCGCCGTGTCCCGCGAGGTCTCCGAAGAGAACGCACCCCTCTACTACGCAATTCAGCGGGAAAATCCCTACAACGATGCGGCGGTGGAAAACCTTGCACATGCTGTTGAGGAGCTGCGAACACTGGACAAGGACACCTTTTGCCAACGCATGCAGGCCGGTGCCGAGTGGTACCGGACCGAGTAACTCTTTTTTGAAATGTTCTGCTGAAAGAAATCACTGCTTCGCCAGTCTTCCTTTCGCCTGAAAAAAAGGTGCGGAACTCTGTGGTGTTCCTATTAATATCTGGTTTTGGTCTCGCTTCGTCCGCCGCGGCGTTTCATCTCCGGCACCGGCAGCTCGGATCTGAGGTCCACCACCTCATCCTGCATCAGCTCCGCACGCAGACGGAGCAGCTCTGCAAGAACATCCTCAACGCCTTCTCCGGTGACCGTTGACATATTGAAGCGGTCTTCCGTCTTTTTGATGTCTGCCTTGTTTACCACGGTCAGCATCGGAACCGTAACAATTCCTGCAATCTCCTCGCGGAGCTTCTCCTGTGCCTCAACCGAGTATCCGCAGTGTTCGCTTGCATCGATCACAAACAGCACCAGATCCGCAACATACACCAGCGCATTGAGTGCCTGCTTTTCGATTGCGTTCCGCTCATCATCGGTCCGGTCCAGAAGACCCGGCGTGTCGATGAACTGAATCCGTTTTCTCCGCTCTGCATTCCGGTGGCCGACGATGACGCCTTTTGTGGTGAAGGGATAGGATGCAATCTCCGGTTCTGCACTGGAGACAAGTCTGATAAAGGACGACTTGCCGACGTTCGGGTACCCGGCAACCACGATGGTGAACTCATCTGTACTGATGACCGGAAGTTTGCGCAGAACATTTCGCACATCGTTTAAGTAGCGGAGTGCATCATCCGCACGGTGAACGATGGATGCAATCCGGGCGACGGCACGCTTGCGTTCGGTTAAGGGGTCGGCCCGCCGCATACCGCGGGAGATCTCTCCGCCGACATCCCGCACATTCTTCGCCGCCCATCCCACCATGCCGAGCGCCTGACGGAGGTTGTCCATCCCGAAAAGGATGTCGCAGAGGTCACGGTAGAACGGCGGTAGCTGTTCAAACTCCGGGAAGCTCTGGATGATGCTTACCAGCTTGTCATGGGTTGCCTGGGTGATTGCCCGTACGAAGTCCTCGTTTGCGCGGTTTTTATTATTTTTTTCCCGCATCTTTTTTGCGGCACGCCGGAAACTGCGGTCCAGCAGTTCGTCGGCGGTGGGTATTGTGGGAATATTGTCAAAGTACATAGTTGCCTGATTCACTCGATTTCTTTATTAGGGTGGCAGTCTGAACAATCAGTATGGATTTGTCGCTGATCCAAAAAGATATCCTTATTACACTTATCTCGCTTTATCATCAATATTCGCATCCGATAAAAGGGGAAGATATCGCAGATATTATCAAGCGCAACCCCGGTACGGTTCGCAATCAGATGCAGGCCCTCAAAGCGCTGGGTCTGGTTGACGGGGTTCCGGGGCCGAAAGGAGGATACCACCCCACCTCCCGCGCCTACAGCGAACTCAATGTTACTGCGGATGATTCGGACAGCGAGGTTGCAATTCTCCGCAACGGGGAATCTGTGGACGGCGTGCGCGTGAATGAGATCGATTTTACCACCCTGACCCACGCCGATCTCTGTCATGCTCTGATCAAGGTGATCGGCAATGTCCGGGTTTTTGAGGTTGGCGACAAAGTGACCATCGGTCCCACACCGGTGAACAAGCTGCTTATCAAAGGGGAGGTGTTCGGAAAAGATGAGATAAACAGTGCTCTTCTCATCTCAACGTCGGAGATGACGTCTCTGCCGAAGCTTCCGATCCGCGAGTACATGACAACCCCGCTTGTTTCACTGGAGGCGGATATGACGGTTGCCTACGTGATGAAGACGCTTTTGCAGCGGAGGATTCACGGTGCGCCGGTGATTGAAGGGTCGCGGCTTTTGGGGATTGTTACGCAGACGGATATTGTTTCCGCGATCGATCGCGGTGTTCCAATGGACGGGCAGATTGGGGATATTATGGTCCGTAATGTTGTTACCATCCCCGGGGATATGCGGCTGTATGAGGTTATCCGCAGGTTCAAGGAGCAGGATATCGGGAGAGTGATTGTGACCGAGGAGGGTAAGCCGGTTGGTATTCTTACCCATTCTGATATTATCCGGGTGTTTCCCACCCTTTGAACCGTCTGTTTTATTCAAAACGGATATATACTTTTGTTATCAATAGATTCTACTGATTACTATGAAGAGTGAGCAGTTTACCCATTCTATCCGCAGAAAGAGAGTGATGAGCACCGACGGAAAGATTATCGGACAGATCAAGAACATCACTTTTGACAGTGCAACCGGGCAGCTGCTGAATCTGATCGTGCGTCCGGATCAGACGTTTGATGCGTCGGGCTACAAGCTTGACGGCGATGCAATCACTCTGCCGTTTGAGGCGGTCAAGGATATTACGGACTTTATCGTGGTTGACCGCTATATGCTGCGGTAAAAATAGTTACAGGTTCTCCTGCCGGGGCAGGGGAATACTCTTCAGAATCTTTTTTTCAGGGAAAGTATTGGGCAAGAGCTTCGGCTGTTCCTTCTCCGAAGGGTTTGTCCATGATGTGGTCTGCTGCTGCACGTGCTTCGGGGCTTGCGTTTGCCGGAACAATGGCTACTCCGGAGGCATTAAGCATGCTGACGTCGTTGATCGAGTCGCCTGCGGCAAGGAAGTCCGACGGGGTGAGGCCCATGAGTTCTGCAAGTTTTGCAAGTGCTGCTCCTTTGGAGAGTCCCAGGGGCTGGAGGTGGATGGCAAATCCTGTGTCGATGACCTGAACCGGCATTCCCGCAAGGAGTCTGCTCACGTCTTCTGCTTCCACGTCACGGGCAAATGCGACGTCTGAGTACCGGTATTCGTTGCTGTAGAGCCTGAGTTCTTCTCCTTTCGGCTGGAAGTGTTCCACGATCTTTTGGTAGGCGGCAAGGCAGATGCTGCGGTCTCCTTCTGCGTGACGCATGCCGGTGTAGCCGTGCCGGTAGACTCCGCCGTTTTCTGCGATGATGTCGCCAGAGGTTCCGATCATTTTGGAGAGTGCGTCAATAAAACAGACGGTGTTGCCGGATGCCAGTATCACCGGGATGCCTGCATCCACCAGGCGACGGATCTCTTCTACGGCGTGCATGGAGAGACGCCGCCGGTCATCGGTGAGTGTTCCGTCTATGTCGGTGATGAAGGCTTTGGGCATGAAAAATATATTTGCGTTGGCAGGGTTTAGTGTTTGTGCGGGAAATGTTATCCCGCGGCTTTTCTTCTTATATTCCTCTTTTGTTCATTCTGTTGCTCTGTTTTATGGCTCATCATCATTATGGGGTTTGGGTATTATGATCAGCCAAACTACAACGTTATGTGGGGTTGTGTAGTATCTTCCAAGATCTCCCCGAACGGAATGCGGGGAGGGACGCAGAGCATGAACAATAACAAAGGAATAGAGAGTCTTGTTGTAATAATTTTCTGGAAATGGGTCTTTTGGGTTGGAAAGTGTTTTCCACTTCACAGTTCCCATTACACGTACATATGGAACTCGCTGTAAGCACCAAAAGCGCATATAAACGGGACACCATATGGATGTTTAAACGGAGGGACTAAGATGCTGGTGCCGGTGATGGATGACAGTTACGGTGAGATTCGCAGTATGAGCGGACAGACGGTTCCGGCTTACTGTTTCGACGGGGAGATATGGTTCCCGGCCCCGGCGGTGAAGGCGAATGCATCGGTCCTGATCATTGAAGAGGATGGCAGGATGCTGATGGATGTGCCGGATGATCTGGAGCCGATGACGGATCGGCCGGAACGGAGTATCGGGCTGTATGAAGGGACGATTATGGTGTCCAAACGATTTTCCGCTGAAGAGCGGAAAACGATGGTGATGGGGTATCTGTACTGAGTTGCGAAATAACTGCCACAATGTATTTGATTTCAGCAATCCATAGATAAGATTATGACTGAAGCTGTCACCGTTACCCTCAGCCCGGAACTTGTGCGTAAGCTTGACGAGCTCAAGGAAAAAGATGCCAGCTATGAAGAGATCCTTGCCCATATCGTCGATGAAGCCTATGAGGATGCATGGGTGACTGATGAGGAGAAACGGGAGATCCTTGACGCACTGGCGGATGTTGAAGCCGGTAATTTCTACACGCATGAAGAGATCAAAGAAATGATCGACCGGAAACTTGCATGAGCCGGGCGTATGCTGTCATTTATTCACCGGCTGCGCAGAAGTATCTTGAGAAGCTGGATAAGATTTCAGCTACTAGGATTTACGAGAAGATCGATCTTGTGCGAACAGATCCTTGGCGCTATACTGGTTCATTGACAGAGATGGATGGACTGAGAAAGTTACGGGTTGGAGATCATCGCCTTATCCTTCGCATTGATGAAAATCGTGTAATCATCATCGTTGTGAAAGTAGGTCATAGGCGAAATATCTATAATTAATCTTTTTTATTTCTGATTTCTGTAAAATGTTTAAGGTGTTAGGCTCTGGAACATAACAGCAAAGCGGGTGATCAGCACGGCGAGGAGGAAGTATCCGGCGAGTACATGGGCCGCGAGAAGAATCCAGCTTGATCCTGTGAGTTGACTTTCATGTTCCCTTTCTTCGCACATTTGATCAACAGATCATAATGTTCCTGATTAAACATCATCTCACGAGTATCTTCACCACTCATACACCAATACATCCCTCACTAAAAACATACATATGACCTGACTGTTAGACTAAAATATTTCTCCATTTCTGTCTGATCCCATCCCAGGGACCAGCATTTTGTTACCACTCGGCTTCTAAAAATAGTGATTTTAGGGGCACTGCCCCCGCAGGGTTGTTTAACAGGGTTTGATACCTGCGGTCTCAACCATAAAGGTTGCCTCCCCCTCAGGGAGATTCGGACTGTCCACGAGCCGAGCAATACGCTTACCTGCCTTACTCTTTCTGAGATACAGCCGGAACGTTGCCGAGTGGCCAACGATGTTGCCGCCGATCGGCTTTGTCGGATCACCAAAGAACACTCCTGGATTGGACATAACCTGATTGGTCACAATAGCAACCGCGTTCAGCTCATCAACAAGCTTGAAGAGATCATGCAGATGGCGGTTCAGCTTCTGCTGACGTCCGGCAAGCGTACCGCGGCCTGCATACTCGGCACGGAACAGGCCGGTCAGGGAGTCCACCACAATCAGCTTCACCGGCATGTCGGTCTCCTTAAGTTCGTTTGCCAGATCACGTGCCGAGTCGATCAGCAGCATCTGGTGATCCGAACTGTGGGCACGGGCAACATGAATATTTGCAAGAAACGTCTCCGGCCCGGGAATCTCATACCCTTCCGGAAGCGGCTTCTCAAACTCAAGGCCCTCCACCATCTGCTCGATACGCTCCGGCCGGAACGTATTCTCCGTATCGATGTACAGACAGCTGCCGCCAAGACCGCCAACCTCCTGGGGAAGCTGGCAGTTCACCGCAAGCTGGTGCACCAGCTGGGACTTTCCGGAACCAAACTCACCATAAAACTCGGTGATTGCCTGCGTCTCAATTCCGCCGCCCAGAAGCTCATCCACCTCGGGAACAAAAGTACTGAGTTTGAGAACCTCCTGTCTGCGTGCAAGAACATCTGTACCGGTCTTAAACCCGCCGATGTCTGCCATCTCACGGGCCGCCTTGATGATCTTCTTTGCTGTTGACTCACCAATCTCGGCGGCCTCGGAAAGATCCACCGGTGCAGCGGTTGCAATGCTTTCAACAGTAATGTATCCTGCCTCGCGAAGGCGGTCGGCGGTCGCCGGTCCGACTCCGGGAATGTCCTCAATATCAGTTGCTGTCATATCTTCTGTCTCCTTTGTATTCTTGAGATATACTATTACATCGACATTTGCGGCATATAAACCCCGGACCACGCGTACTGAAAGTGCCCCCAGCTCTGACTGTCAGCATCCATACAGATTTATCCAAACCCTGCCCATGATACATTCATGACACCCGCGGAGGACTCATCCTTCAAATCAGCACTGATCAGTGCAGCCGGAGATCTTGCCAAAAACCCGGTCATCGGTCCTGTCATCGAACAGGTCGCCTACGACTTCCTCTCCTCTCCCGAATGCCGCGAAGCCTTCGCTGCCTACGCAAAACGCAGAATCAAGGAAAGCATCGGTGTTCAATAAAAGATCACAGATTCTTCAGCCGTTCCCGCAGATCAGCAGCCGACACCGGAACAGTCTCGATACGCTCTGCATACAGCCGGGAACTTTTACAGACACCTCCGGCACGAATCCGCTGTGCCGGAGTAAGCGGCTGATCGGTGACGAGCAGCAGCGCCTCCGTTCCGTTGTCGATGGTCAGCCCCTCGGAACGGGGGATAACAAATCCCTCAAACTCGAGATACACTCCCTCCTCCTCCCGTTCCCGCAGAACCGAACCGCGTCCGACGGACAGCTCCACATCCCCGTACTTGTTCAGCTTTGCCGGAGCGTTAATGACCTCGATTTTATCCCCGGCAAGCACGGCTGTATCCGCCGCCTCATTCCAGCAGGCGACGTTCACATACCCGTATCCTTTCTCACTGCCGAGCTTGATGTTTTTCACCCGGGCCTCAGTGCCCCGGCGGGTCGTAAACGTCCGGACCGGAGAAACGGAACGAACCACACCGGTCACAACCGAGGTCTGGCCCTCGGCGGCCTCGCCTGCGTCGCAGGTGAGAACCTCGATCGGCTGCGGGTGCGGCGTAATCATCACGCTTTCGCCTGCAATATACTCCACCGAGTCCTCATCCTCTTTTCTGGTCAGCCCGGCAAAACTCACCGAAATCCCTTCATCCAGATCCGCAAACAGTTCCGGCTCCCATGTAATGATCCGTGCAGTACCGGACGGATCGCCCACAAGAATCTCCTGAAGTTCAGACACCGATCCGTCACGGCGGGTCACCTCACGGACAGGACCTATGTGAAGCACCTTGGCCGCCAGAGGAATCTTCATCGTCTCGGATCGCGGCGGTTTTTTTGTCTCCACAATGGTGACCTGGCTCGGCCTGAGTGCCATACAGGTCACCTCGTTCCGGTAACCGGGCCGCGGCTTTGCGATCACCTCAAGAACCGATCCAAGCTCCAGCTCTGAGACGGCTGCTGCCATTGCGTCCCAGAGTGTCATTCTCACTGTCCCGGTCGGATCTCCGAGAACAACGGATGCCACAACTCCCGGTTCTGCATCCTCCGCACCATCACGCCTGAACTCGCGGGGCGGAGTAATCTCAAGAATTTTTCCGAAAAAAGAGACAAGAGCGGTGGCAGTATCTTTGATCTCACCGATCTTGATGTGACTGCGTCCCAGCTCTTCAACGACAAGCATAGCGGCGCAGATCTCATCCACTGCTCCGCCAAGCTCCTCGCATTTCTTCTCTACCCGCTCGTCAAACTCCTCTTTTGTCAGCAGATCCGAGACGAGCGCATAGTGCATGGGTTACTTCCTGTGCCAGGACGGGTACACGACGGTTGCGGTCATGTCTTCGTAGGTTTCGGCACGACGCATCAGTTCTGCCTTATCGCCGTTGACGAGAACCTCCGGGCACCGCGGGCGGCTGTTGTACTGTGAGGACATGGCGTACCCGTATGCTCCCGCGTCCAGAACCGCGATGACATCGCCGGTCACGGTTTCGGGAAGCTTTCTGTCAGCGGCGAGGATATCACCGGTCTCACAGATCGGTCCCGTAACGGTTGCGGTGACGCTTGCCGGTGCATCGGCTTTGTTTGCAACAATCACCTCATGCCAGGAGTCGTACATCGCCGGGCGGATCAGGAGGTTGAATCCTGCATCCACGTTGATGAAGGTCTTGTGCACGGTCTTCACCGAGTTTACGCCGGTGAGAAGAATGGTGGACTCGCCAACCATCCAGCGTCCGGGCTCAACCCAGAACGCCGGTGCAATTCCTGCTTCCTTGCATGTGTCCACAAACACCGGCATGACCGCTGCCGCATACTCCTCGGGAGTCGGGGCGGCGTCCGGGTTTTCTCCGCGGTGGTATGGAATGCCGAGTCCTCCGCCGAAGTCCACGAACTCCAGCTTGACACCGAGTCTGGTGATCTCTTTGGCCACATTCATAATCACACCGCAGGCAATTCTGAACGGCTCGATCTCCAGGATCTGTGAGCCGATGTGGCAGTGCATCCCGACCGGCGTGATGTACTCGCAGGCAAGTGCTTCGGCGTACGCGTCAAGGATCATCTCTGCGGGAATGCCGAACTTGCTGTTTTTGATACCGGTTGCAATCTTCGGGTGGGTCGGCACGTTGATCTCCGGGTTGACGCGGAACCCGATCTTTGCGGTCTTTTTCATCTCTTTGGTGATGGCGTCCAGCTGGCGGAGCTCATCCACGGAGTCAACGGAGATTTTAATGCCGTGTTCCACTGCTGCACGGAGATCTGCCTCGGTTTTGGAGCTGCCGTTAAAGAGCAGTTTTTCCGGCGGCATGCCGCTTTCAAGGGCGGCACGCATCTCGCCAAGGGAGAAGATGTCCGCTCCGGCACCTTCGCGTGCAAGGGTCTGGATCAGGACCGGGTTCTCGTTTGCTTTTGCGGCGTAGAGCAGCTGAACATTGTCGGTGTAAGCTTTGAGGGCTGCTTCAAAGCGGCGGTAGTTTCTGATTACATGGTTTTCGTTGGTAACGTAGAGCGGGGTGCCGAACTTTCTGGCAAGCTCTACGGTGTCAACGCCGCCGCAGTAGAGGTGGCCGCCCTGGATGGAGAGTGATTCGGGGAGGTTCATATTAGTTTCCGGTGATGTTGTGTTCTTTCATGCGGGCGATCGCTTCGTTGATCCGCTCAACCGGGCGGGTGATGGCGAAGCGGACGTATCCTTCACCGTTCGGGCCGAATCCGGTTCCGGGGGTGACGACGATGCCTGCTTCGTTGACCATTCTCTGGGTGAACTCAACGGAGTTGTTCACCTTCATCCAGACGTAGAATGTTGCTTTGGGAACGTGGACGGTGAATCCGAGGGACTGAAGACCTGCAACAAGTGCGTCGCGGCGTTCCTGATAGATTGCGCAGGCGTGGGCGACACAGTCCTGCGGTCCGGTGAGTGCGGTGATTGCGGCACGCTGGATTGCGTCGAATGCTCCCGAGTCGATGTTGGTCTTAACACGGCCGAATGCACCGATGAGATCGGCGTTTCCAACGGCCATTCCGATACGCCAGCCGGTCATGTTGTAGGTCTTGGAGAGTGAGTGAGTCTCAATTCCCACGTCCATTGCACCGCTTGCCTCAAGGAAGGAGGGTGCTTTGTATCCGTCGTAGGAGATCTCCGAGTAGGCGTTGTCGTGGACGACGATGATGTCGTTGTTTTTGGCAAACTCGACGGTCTCATCAAAGAACTTCATGGGGGCGACTGCACCGGTCGGGTTGTTCGGGTAGCCGATGAACATGAGTTTTGCACCGGCGACAACGTCTTTGGGGATTGCGTCGTAGTCGGGGAGGAAGTTGTTCTCCTCAAGAAGCGGCATGAGGTGGCATTTTCCCTCGGCAAAGAGGGTCGAGGTCTTGTAAACCGGGTATCCCGGATCGGATGCGAGTACATAGTCTCCGGGGTTTACGAATGCCTCGGGGATGTGTGCGATACCTTCCTTGGATCCGATGAGTGCCAGGACTTCTCTGGCGGGATCGAGGGTGACGCCGAACCGGTTTTTGTACCATGCTGCGACGGCTTTGCGGTACTCGATCATGCCGAGATAGTCGGGGTAGTGATGGGTTGCCGGGTCACGGGCCGCTTCGCAGAGTGCATCTACAATGTGTGCAGGAGTCGGGAGATCGGGATCTCCTACTCCGAGATCAATGAGGTCTACGCCTTCGGCACGTTTCTGTGCTTTGATGGCGTCGATCTGGGCAAACAGGTAGGGTGGTAAGTTGTCCAGGCGTTTTGCGTACATCGCTTAGTATGTTAGACTCTGACATAGTTAAGAGTCACGGATTGCAGGGAAAATTGTCACTATCCGCATATCCATATCTTTTCAAATACAAGGAGTGCAATATACTTCTATCAGATTTGTTCACAGCGTGAATATTTGCCGAGGTGACCGGTACGGAGAAAAAAATTGTGTATATGGATCACGCCGCAACAACGTATGCGGCCCCTGAGGTGGTGGAGGCGATGCTTCCGTACTTTTCCGAGAAGTTCGGCAACCCGTCGTCGGTGTACGGTATCGGCCAGGAGAACAAGGCTGCGGTTGACGAAGCGCGTGCAAAGGTTGCAGCCGCCATCAATGCAGAGCCAAATGAGATCTACTTCACCGCAGGCGGCACCGAGTCGGACAACTGGGCACTGAAGGGAGTTGCCTTTGCCAACATCCGCAAAGGAAAACACATCATCACCACCGCCGTTGAGCACCACGCCATCCTCCATGCCGCCGAGTGGCTTCAGTCGCAGGGATTTGAGGTGACGTATCTGCCGGTGGATCAGTACGGCATGGTCTCTCCTGCGGATGTGGAAAAGGCTATCCGGCCTGATACGATTCTCATCTCGGTGATGTATGCAAACAACGAGGTCGGAACCATTCAGCCGATCGCAGAGATCGGCGCAATCGCCCGTGCACACGGCATCTACTTCCATACCGACGCGGTGCAGGCGGTCGGTCATGTCCCGATCGACGTCAAAGCAGAACACATCGACATGCTCTCTCTGTCCGGTCACAAGTTCTACGGCCCGAAAGGCATCGGCGTTCTCTACATCCGCCGCGGGGTACGGATTCAGAATCTGCTGCACGGCGGTGCGCAGGAGAGCAGACACCGGGCCGGAACCGAGAATGTTGCGGGAATCGTCGGCCTCGGTGCTGCAATCGAACGGGCGGTTGCGGCAATGCCTGAGGAGTCAGCACGTCTTACCACAATGCGGGATCACATGATCCGCGAACTTTTGAAGATTCCGGCAAGTCACCTGAACGGACATCCGACACAGCGTCTGCCGAACAACGTGAACATTACGTTTGAGTACATTGAAGGAGAGGGAATTCTTCTGCTCCTCAACATGTTCGGCATCTGTGCCTCCACCGGCAGTGCCTGCAACTCCGCGTCCCTTGAACCGTCTCATGTACTGACAGCAATGGGCGTTCCGCATGAGATTGCCCACGGCTCGGTCCGTCTTACGCTGGGAGAGCGGAACACGGAGGAGGATGTATCGTATGTTCTTGAAAAACTGCCGGAGGTTGTTGGAAAACTCCGGTCTATGTCACCCCTGACTCCTGAGGAGCTGAGATAAATGTACAGCGAAAAAGTGATGGATCACTTCACCAACCCGCGGAACGTGGGCGTTATTGAGGATGCAAACGGTGTCGGCGAGGAGGGAAACCCCTCCTGCGGCGACATCATGAAGATGTATCTGAAAATCGAGAACGATGTCATTGTGGATGTGAAGTTTCAGACGTTCGGCTGCGGTGCTGCCATTGCGTCCAGCAGCATGGCGACCGAGATGATCAAAGGCAAGACGATTGAAGAGGCCTGGCAGCTCTCCAACAAAGCGGTCGCCGAGGCGCTTGACGGTCTGCCGGCGATCAAGATGCACTGCTCGGTGCTTGCGGAGGAGACGATTCACAAGGCAATCAATGATTACCTGATAAAACAGGGACGCGAACCCTGGGGAGAGCCTGCATCATGCTCCTCCTGCGGTCACGACTGCGACACCTGCGGCGAGTAAGCCGTACTCATCTGTTTTTTTCGCAATATTGACGCTATCTTTACCTTTAAGTGCGTTGCCGGCAAGATGGTATCCTATACAAGACCGGGAGCCGTATCATGCTGTCACCGTTTGAAAAGATCAACCAGTTTATTACGAAGTATCCGTTTGTAATCGGCTGTATCCTCATCGTCATGATCCTCATCGGCATCTATGGTGCGACCGGCGTTTCCATGAACACCACCATTCAGACGCCGGACAAAACCGATCACGCCTCCTATGTTTATCAGGACTACCGCGACAACTTCCAGACAAACTCCATTGTGCTGATGGTGCAGGCCAGCGACGTCCGCGATGTGGACGTGATGAAGTGCGTCACCGCATTTGAGGAGATTCTCCGGCAGCAGAACGGTGTTGAGAATGTGGAGAGTATTTATGATCTGATTCTTTCGTACAGCGGCGGCGTTGTTCCGGAGAATCAGGCGGTGCTGGATGAGCTGTTCTCCAAAATTCCGGAGAGTGTTCTTGCAAAGAGCATGCCCAACAACCAGCTTCTTCTGGTAAAAATCGATCCGACCATCGGCATGACGGATGAAAATCAGCAGATCCTTTTGGATACGCTTGCAAATCTGCTGCCGCTGGCAAATGCCCCGCCGGGAGTTACCCTGACCTTTACGGGGACTGCGGCGCTGCACAAGGATATGGGGGCAAGTCTTGGCAGTGATGTCGGAAGACTTCTCGGCTCTGCGTTTCTTCTGATGATCACCGCTCTTGTTCTGCTGTTCCATCACGCCCGCTACACACTTCTGTCCATCGTTTCTGTGGTGACCGGTCTTCTGATGACGTTTGGTATTATGGGTCTGTTCCAGATACCGCTGTCGATGGCGACGATGGGAGCCCTGCCGATTCTTCTCGGTATCGGTATCGATTATGCGATTCAGTTCCATTCGCGGCTTGACGATGAGATCCGGGAACATCCGCTTGCCGAGGCAATACGGATTACGATCACCAAGACAGGTTCTGCGGTGTTTTTTGCAATGATTGCAAGTGCGTTAGGGTTTGTGGCGATGCAGGTGTCCACTCTTCCGGATATCCGGCAGTTTGGTGCGGTTGCTATTCTGGGTCTTGTCTGCTGTTATGTTGCGGCGATTCTCATCATTCCGCTTGCGGCAATCCTGACCGATTACAAGCCGCGTCCGGCAAAGACGCCAAAGCCCGGAGACCGGCCGCCGCTGTCGGTGCGGTACAATGCGTTCCTGAAAAAAACTGCGTTGTCCGTTACCAAGTATGCGGTGCCGATTCTTCTGATCCTGTGTGTTATCGGGGTTACGGGTCTGTTTGTGGATGAGGAGATCCCCATCAACACGGAGATTAAGAGTTATGTGCCGGTGGATATGCCGGCCCTTATCAGTATTAACACCGTGACGAATGCCATCGGGGATCTGGACGGTCTGCAGGTGGAGGTGACCGGCGGGAATCTTGTGAGTCCTGATGTGCTGAACTGGATGTACACCTGGGGCAACAATGAACTGGAGTCGCATGAATGGCAGTTTACCAGTGTTGAAAGTGTTGCAACCCTGATAGTTTCCGCAAACAATGGTGTTTTACCGGAGTCTCAGGAGGAGATCAACCGGATCCTTGCGGAAATTCCTGCGGAGACACTGCGGCCGTATCTGCTGGACGGGCAGTGGGCGGTTATTTCGTTTGGAATGAACTCGATGTCACTTGAGGCGGAGCGGTCTCTTGCCGAGCAGGTGAGCCGCGACATTGCGTTTTACCAGCCGCCGCCGGGCGTTGAGGCGGTGGTGACCGGAACGCCGTACTCGGATGTCGAGCTGATGAAGGAGATGAACACCGGAAAACTGCAGATGACGATTCTTGCGTTTGCGGTGATCTTTGTGTTTCTGTCGCTGCTGTACCGGAGTCTTGGAAAAGCTGCGGTGCCGCTGATTCCGATCGTTTTGATCATCGGCTGGAACGGGGCGGCGATGTATCTGCTTGGTATTGACTACAATATTCTGACCGCGACGATGGGGGCGATGACGATCGGTGTTGCGGCGGAGTACTGTATTATGATGGTGGAACGGATTTACGAGGAGATGGAGACGCAGGATGTGCTGACGGCGGTGCTGGCGGGAACCGGCAAGATCGGTACCGCCATCTCGGTATCCGCCTGTGCGACGATGGCGGCGTTTTCCGCTTTGATCGTTTCGGATTTCCCGATCATCCGTGTGTTCGGATTTGTTACCGTGATTGCGATGGCGTTTACGCTTTTCGGCGCAGTTGTGGCGGTTCCCGCGGTTGCATCGCTTGTTCTGCGTGACAAAAAGGGGACCACTCCCGCTCTCTGAGCTGTTGTCAGGGGGCGGATGTTTATCATTTTTCAGATCATACAAGTATCTACCGTTAGGGTGTCAGGGATACTCATGAGAAAAACGATGGAAGTTCTCTTCTCCGGAAAGGTGCAGAAGGTCGGGTTTCGCGCCTGTGTAAAAAATGCGGGCCAGAGTCTGGGTCTCTGCGGCGAGGTGGAGAATCTGCCCGACGGGCGGGTGCGTGCTCTTGTGACCGGTGAGGAGATGGTCATCGAGAAGTTTCTTTCGGTGGTGTACACCTGTCCGCGTGCGATTATCCGCGAGGTTGCTGTGTCGGAGTATGTGCTGACGGAGTTTCCGGATTTTACGGTGCGGCGTGAGTGACCGGTTTTTTCAGCTGACAAACCCTGTAACAACGTGATGCCTATGAAAATAACGAAGACGATTACCTATTTCGAGCGGCCGGGTCCGGAGAATACCGCGGATTGTGCGGCGCTTGCGGTTGAGCGTGCAACCGAGCTTGGTCTGACGACAATTGTTGTGGCAAGCTCCGGCGGTGCTACGGCACGGGCGTTTGCACAGGCGGTTTCCGGTACCGGTATCCGGCTGGTGGTTGTGACGCATGCGGTCGGGTTCTCTGCGCCGGGCGTCTGGGAGTTTGACGCGGATCTTGCCGAGGAGCTGCGGTCATGCGGTCACGCGGTTATCTGCGGGACACATGACCTGTCCGGTCT
>JAHLFR010000010.1 GCA_018883755.1 Candidatus Methanocorpusculum faecipullorum | reverse complement strand
GCCGAAGTCCACGTGGTTTGAACCAAAACTTCTCTCCGGCATGGTCATCCATGAAATACACTAACATTTTTTAATGGGATAGAATTCCCGCTGATTAGCGTCTCGTTTGAAAAAAATTATGCATATCCTGGGGGATGTTCCTCTTCCCCGTCAGTTTTTTCCGTCTCTTCACATTTTTTTGCGCCGTAGAACTTTTCATAAAAGATTGTAAAGTTCTCCTCGCATTTTTTCACAAGACCCGGATCCACATTTTCGATTGGAATGTTTCTTCCAAGCTCTGCTGCAAGAATTTCCACGAGCTGGAAGATTGAGTCCGGCGTCATTTTGATCTGGCTCTCTTTCCCCGAGTAGAGCATCATTTTTACATCAACAATCCAGTACGCGTTCTCTCCTTCACGCTTGTAGGTGTTGACATCCACCGTATGCCAGTCCTCATCCATTGTTCCTGATGACAGGGTGTATGCCTGCTGTACACGGTTTCCATATAATGCAGTCAGGTGCTGGATGATCCACACAGCACCGCGGCTTTTCTCATCCTTGATTGCATACAGCAGATCTTCAAAGAATGCTGCTGAGTTTACATGGCAGGCTGTCATCACAACCATTGTTGCTGACGGACCAAGCAGCATTGACATTGCATTTACCATGCGGGGGAATGTTTTGCGATCGATCGGATCCACCAAATGATACTCAAACACCTCGCGGATTGGATCCAGCAGTGCAGGTGTCTTTTCCAGAATATCGGCAAACTGTGCAAGATCGTTCAGGAACTGTTCAGGAACTGCTTTGTGCGGTCTCTCCGCCTCTTCTGTCGCTTTTTCCTCTGTTTCAGTCGTGGCCTCAATTGCGGCAAGCTCAATTTTGTTTTCAGTCTGTTTTTCTGGAGTTTCTGTGGGAGCCTGAACCGTTTCCGTTTCAGTTTTTTTCTTTGTAACCCTTCGTCGTTTTGGTGGGTTTGTTTTTTCCGGGGTAATATCTGCTGCTCGGTCCGTCTCCTCAGTCATACTAACTCATTTGGATCCGATATACAAAAACCTCATCGGTCTGCAGAACTTCAGTCATCAGATTTTCAAAAAAAGGTTGTACCCGAGAGGGGTGGGTACATGTACAACCCTTAGGACACGGTTAGATGTATGGGTTGCGCAGTGGTTTCAGTGCCGGGTGGTCCGCGTGGGCACGGTGCTCGATGTACTTCTGGTTCTTGGTGATCTTCTCGGTTGCGAGTTTGGTCACGAGTTCCAGACCTGGTTTGACACCGTCCATCGACTCAGCAATGATCCAGCCTGCTTCGACTGCCTTGTTGAAGGCTGCCTCTCCTGCTGCGGAGCGGACGAAGACAGTGGACCATCCATCCGGAGTTCCTACGGAACCGGTTGAGATATCTGCAAGGTTTGCGACGTAGTCAAGACATACGTGGCATCCTGGCTGCTCATACTTGTGGGTAACCTTCAGCGGAATCTGTGCGTTCACACCGCGCTCGGTGTACACAGAGAACTTGCCCTTTCCAATGTCCATCTTGGTGACATTGTCGATCTTGGTTGCACAGTGGTCCTCAACCATCTGGTAGAGACCCTGGTATGGGAAGTTCTCCATACAGAAGATACCAAGAGCAAGAGCAATCTTGTCCGGAACGTCACGGAGACCGATCGGGTAGAGCTGTGCTTTTCTTACTGCCTGAATCTGACAGGGGGTACCGACGATACCGATCTTGTCAAGACCGTAGCTGCGGGTTGCCTCCTTGATCAGGGACATGTTCGGAGAGATCGAGTATTTCGTTCCACGTGCTGCGAGAAGCTCGTCAACGGTGGTTGCGATCATTGGCTCGGGCTTGTATGCCTCTTCTCCTGGTCCTGCGACGATTGCTCCGTCAATAATGCCTGTCTCAAGTGCGTAGGCAAACATTGCAGTGACGATTCCTCCGTCCTGGGCCTTTGAGAGAATGTCTTCACAGCCGGCTTTGGCTTTGTAGACTGCCTTGTATTGTCCAAGATATTCCATTTTTTTCTCCTCCGGGACCCTCAGGGTTTCATGACCTCTCCAATGAGGTTCGTAATCGCTTCATACTGTCCGCACACGTCGAAGCTGAAGAAGCTTCTCGGGCACTGTGCATAGCAGGCGCCGCACTTGATACACAGATCGCGCTCGATCTGCGGTCTGCCGTACTGCATCGTGATTGCACGAACAGTACAGGCTGCAGCACAGCTGCCGCATCCGCAGCAGAGGCCCTGGTTGATGACTTCAGTCATCAGGTCGCATCCGCATGCTTCAGTTCCTGCTGTTGCAAGGTTCATCAGCGGGGTCAGGTATGCAGTTGCGAGTGCTTTCTGCTCGTCGTTGCCTTTCAGCAGCAGGTATGCCATCAGGCACACATTGCGGATCTGCTGCGGGGTTGGTGCACATGCTGGGATGTACACATCGACCTTGATCAGGTCACCGACAGGCAGGAATGCCTCATGCTGGGGCTGGTTCTGCTGGCCACCACGGCAGAAGCGGGTGGTGTTGCCGTAACATGCACAGCCTCCGAGAGCAACAACAATCTTTGCTTTCTCACGGGTTTCCAGAATCTCTTCCATTGAGCACTCGTCGTTTAAACAGACGGAACCCTCGACAAGTGCGACATCCATCTCTGGGATGTGGCGCACATCGGCGAGCGTCAGGCAGTAGACGAGGTCAGCGTATTTGTCAAGGATAGTAAGTAATCCTTCGTAGTTATCTGCAAGGGACACGAGACATCCGGTACATCCGCTCATGTGTACGTGTCCTACAGTAATCTTGTCAGCCACTGGCTTCTCCTCCTTTGGTTTTTGAATAATTGGCTTTTGTTCGACCTTCATGTCAGCCGGCTCTGCCTTCGTAACAGGCGCTTCAATCTTTGCTGACACAGGTTCTTCCTGTTTACTGGCAACAGGCTCCTGTTTACTGGCAACAGGCTTTTCGTCCTGCGTTCCCTCGCTGACATCGCCTTTTCCGAACAGTAAGCTTTTGAATTTATCTAATAATCCCATCTTTAGCTTCCTATCTCTTTCAAGATGACGTTTACAGTTTTGGGAATGGCCCCTTGTACTTCCGGACTCAGTTCAAGAGCAAAGTCTTCACTGTCCGGTGCAGGTATATAGGCGGGCTGGCATCCGAGAATAACAATGTCCATTTTCCCTTTCAGTCTGCCGATAGGATCGAGCAGATTTCCGGAATGGGCATCCATGTAACGCTCCTGTCTGCCTTCCGGCAGGAGGTCGGCGGGGATCTTCGTCAGGTCTCCGGGCTTTCCCCCAAAGTCCATGCAGTCCACAATGATCAGTTTCTTCGTTTCTTCCGGATCGAGCATGGAAAAAACCAGATGTGGACCTCCGAGGCCCACATCCATTGCTTTTACATTGTCGGGAAGTTCGTACTCGGAAAGTGCTCTGATCACTGCCGGACCAAATCCATCGTCGCCAAACAGCTCGTTACCGACGCCGGCGATTATTATTTCTGGAAACAGTCCTTCCATGTATATACTCACTCAAGGAGCTTCTGTGCCACAAGCCGGTTGTCTTCATCCAGTACAATCATGTGGGTTGCACAGGATACACAGGGGTCATATGCACGGACAACAACTTCTGCAAGCTCCCATGGTGCGCCGGTAAGTGCACGGCTGCAGGTCGGGAAGTTCCAGGTCGTCGGGACGAGCATGGAGAACCACTCAACTTTGCCGTTGCGGACCTTTGCGAGGTGAACATCTGCGCCACGCGGTGCTTCGTTTGCTGCCCATCCGATGGTTCCGTCACCCTGCGGAATGACGTCTGCGACGACTTTTCCGGAGGTGTTGAGTGCATCTGCTGCCTCAATGATCTTGTAGACGGAGTCCATGTATTCCATTTCACGTGCAATGTTGAGACCAATGGCTCCCTTGCGGTCGTAGTTTCTGTACATTGCAAGACGTGCACGTGGTCCTACCTCAACAGGCTGTCCGTCGTAGAGCGGGACACCAGTACATGCCTGCATCTGCGGCCATGCCTTTGTACCTGCTTTGGTGGTTCCGCCAATTGGGTATGTCGGGTCTTCAAGAGTGATCTCTTCTTCGCCCATGTACCAGTCCCAAGGTCTGACTTCAAGCCAGCGTGCTGGATCCCAGGTCGGGTGCTCGTCAAGAGAGCTGCTTCCATAGCATGGGTCGGTTGCCATGTATCCCTGCTGGTGGAAACCAAGATCCTTCGGAATTGCAACTTCGCGACCGCACATCTCTGCCCAGTCACGCTTTGCATAGTTCTCGAAGACTGCAATCATGAACTCCATCTGCTCACGTGCGAGCGGGAGTGCCTGCTTTGCAAGATCATAGATCTTGGTTCTTGCACGCGGAGTGATATTCTTGTACATACCACCAACACGCGGGTTGGACGGGTGAACTGCTTCTCCACCTGCGATCTCACCAATCGTCTGGCCGATCATACGCAGAGTCTGGATACGCTTTGCAACAGATCTGACCGGCTCCTCAGGGGAGAACGGGTTGATCTTCGAGTCAGTGCCCGGCAGGTACATATCCGGCAGTGCAAGAATGTCGTGCAGTGCGTGGGAGTGCAGTCTGTTTGCACACTGGAGAATGATACGCAGAAGGTATGCGTCGTCTGGGATCTCTACACCCATTGATGCTTCCATTGCCTCTGTTGCGGCAAGAGTGTGGGCAATCGGACAGATACCACACACACGGGAAGCGATCTTGGGAACCTGCTCATAGGTCTTACCGATGGCAAGCTTCTCTACTCCACGAACCGGCGTGATGGAAAGCCAGTCTCCGCGCTCAATGATTCCTTCATCGTTTACTTTTAAAACGAGCTTGGAGTGACCTTCATGTCTGGTGGTCGGGGAAATTTCTACTACTTTCGACAATGTTATCGCCTCATCCTAAATATTTTAGGTTGTTCGATTAGCTATACAGGAAAATTACCATTGTCCTTTTGGGTTAATGACACGTACCGAAGTACGCTATCTTAACTTTCTCGCATGGCATTTATTAAAGATTTTCTCTCTTTGTGTCAAAGAATTACCTAGCTGTTTTCGGTCCTTTTTCAATTGGTTATACTTAGATCAGATGAAATGATCGTAAGTGTTACTATTTTTTAAAATTGTAGCACTCATCTTGAAAAAACGTTTCTTTTGCCATTGTTCTTTGAGAGAGATGCCGTGTTTTTTTAGCACTATCGAGAATTATTTATGCGCTCTGGAAAAATTCCGAAAATTGTTCGGATAATCTTCATTTAATATAAGAAAAAAGTGTATGGGATGTATTATACATTCAGTTCTTCACGCAGTTCGGCGAGCGTTGCTTTTCGCTCTGCATAGGCATCGTGCTGGTGAATACTTTCTTCATTTGTCTGGCGGATGGTGATATGGGTATCACCTGGAAGGTACGTGAAGGTGTTTACGACCTGGCGTGCCATTTCACGGACACAGTCCTCCACAAACCGTGCATTTTTGTGTGCCGCCATGACAACATAGCTCTCATCGCCACGTTTCAGGAGCTCAAATATCTTTGCACTCATAGATTCCTTGAGAACGTTGACAATCTGCTCCAGCGGCACCACGATGTCGTCGTCGGTTTCCACGCACAGGAACCCGCGGCCGCGCTGGTTGTGACTTGCCATAGGAACTTCCTTAAAAAATGCATCAATCTTGTCTTCGGGGATCTCAAGCTCCTGCATCACATGCATTGCATGATCCTTCATGATGTTCTGGGCACAGGGGCATGCAGTGATTCCAGTGACTTCAGCTCCCACACTTTTCCGAACGATCGGTTCTGCATCAGTTCTCTGGGCGATTGCATGAGCATAGACATTTACCACTTCCTGGCAGGAAGTCTTCGAAACCGGGGTGTCGCGGTTGATCATATAGAAACTGCGCATGAACACTTCGGTTCTGTCTGCATACTCGTGATGATCGAGCAGTTTTCGTGAGACGATACCACACACATCTTCAATACCACGGACGTCGCCGGA
This sequence comes from Candidatus Methanocorpusculum faecipullorum, assembly GCA_018883755.1. Taxonomy (GTDB): domain Archaea; phylum Halobacteriota; class Methanomicrobia; order Methanomicrobiales; family Methanocorpusculaceae; genus Methanocorpusculum; species Methanocorpusculum faecipullorum. The sequence continues at coordinate 2,540 of JAHLFR010000010.1, read as the reverse complement.
GGTTGCCTGCTGCAGTACCTCGTCAATGACCTCAAAGTTGCGGGAAAGGTTTGCGCCTTTCAGGCTGCTGGGGAGATCGACAAAGACATCAAAGTCAGAGATGAAAATTGCCGGACGTGTTTTGCCGGGTCTTCCAACTTCAACGAGCTTCTTGACATTTTTCACGCCGACACGAGTCAGGCTGATTCGTACGTCAGGAGCAGTGGACTGCACATCTGGTAATGACATTATACTGTATCCTTCGTTCTTCTGTCGGAGATGTTACTAAAGATACCGACAGGGTAACGTGCATCTATGTGTATTGCCCCAACGGTATATAATTTTATATGTGTCTGGGCCTATCTATCACTGACACGCATGCTGAGAAAATATTATGATGCTGACGTTGACTGGTCAAGGATTTCCGATAAAACCGTGGCGGTGATTGGTTATGGATCTCAGGGGCGCGCCCAGGCAGCAAATCTGCGGGACAGCGGTCTTGCGGTAATTGTGGGGGTCCGTCCGGGACGGAGTTTTGAAGCAGCAAGCCTCGACGGATTTACCACCATGCCGGTTGCTGACGCCGTCCGTAAAGCAGATGTTCTTGCCATGCTAGTCCCGGACGAATCGGCAGCGGAGATCTTCCGTCGTGACATGCTCCCGTGGCTGCATGACGGTCAGACAATTGTCTTTGCTCACGGCTTCAATATTCATTACGGTCAGATTGTACCTCCGCCGAATGTGGATGTCGTGATGGTCGCACCAAAGGGTGTCGGTCCGCAGGTAAGACGGCTTTTCCTTGAGGGTTCCGGCGTTGCTTCTCTTATTGCGGTTCACCAGGACGTTACCGGTTCTGCAAAGCAGATGGCGCTCGCGTTTGCAAAAGGTATTGGGTCAGCCCGTTCGGTAATCATGGAATCAACGTTTGCCGATGAGACCGAGACGGATCTGTTTGGAGAACAAACCGTGATCTGCGGCGGCGTTACCCATCTGATTAAGGCAGCTTATGATACGCTAGTTGCGGCAGGATATGAACCGGAGATGGCATATTATGAGTGTATGCATGAACTGAAACTGGTCGTTGATCTTCTCTATGAAGGCGGCTTTACGAAGATGCATGACTCCGTATCGAAGACCGCTGGGTACGGCGGTCTGACCCGCGGTCCGCGGGTGATCGGTCCGGAGACCCGTGCTGCGATGCAGGAAATTCTTGAGGAGATCCGTTCGGGAGCATTTGCCCGTGAATGGCTCCTGGAAAATCAGGTAAACCGTCCGCACTACACATCACTTGTGCGGCTTGAGAAAGAATCGGAACTGGAAAAAGTTGGCAGTGAAGTCCGTCATATTATCTCTGCCAAAAAATAATTTTTATGGTTGTATCTTTTTCGCCGCTCAATATCACAGAAAATTTGTTACTGTTCTGACAGTTGATCGTGTCCGTGCTTCTGTTTTCAAAAGGGGAAGCAATTTTTATCCCCGTCCGGGCGGAAGAATCTCCAGCCAGTAGCCATCCGGATCGGTGATGAAGTAGATGCCCATATCCTCATTGATGAATGCAACACAGCCCATCTCTGTATGTTTTGCAAGAGCTCCGTCATAGTCATCTGTACCAAACGCCAGATGGAACTCGTTGTCGCCGAGATCATACGGCTCTTGGCGATCCCGCAGCCAGGTCAGTTCCAGTTTGTGGCCGGACGTTCCGTCTCCAAGATACACTATAATAAAGTCTCCCGTCTCCGGGGCAATGCGTCCCACCTCGAAAAGGCCGAGTGCTTCAGCATAGAACTTCATTGACCGATCCAGATCAAAGACGTTGATGTTGTTGTGGATCATGGAAAATTTCATGGAGGATTATTGGAGTGGTTATCATATCTACTCTTGTTCCCAATCCCACTAGTTTAATATGAACTCTGCCGGATAACTTAACCAGAATTCAGCCATATGACGCAGGACATCCAAAAAACTCTGGAAACGTTCTTCCACCATCAGACATTCCGGCCCAATCAGGAGGAGATCATCCAGGATGTGGTCGCCGGGCGTGATGTACTGGCTGTCATGGCAACCGGCGGCGGGAAATCCCTTTGTTACCAGTTGCCGGCGATGATGCTGGACGGGATGACGGTCGTAATCTCCCCCCTGATTGCACTCATGAAGGATCAGGTGGATGCTCTCTCAGTGCAGGGAGTCCGCGTGGAGACACTCAACAGTACCCAGACCTACGATGAAAGGCTCCGAGTTGAAAAGGAGATTTCTGCAGGGATCGTTCGTATCCTTTACGTATCGCCCGAACGTGCGGTAACCCCTGCGTTCGCTGCAATCCTTTCCCGTTGTCGTGTTGCACTTTTTGCCGTGGATGAGGCTCATTGTATCTCCATGTGGGGACATCAGTTCCGTCCCGAGTACCGTGAGATCAAAACACTCCGGGAAAAATTTCCGGCAGTACCGGTTATTGCCCTGACCGCGACCGCGACCGAGCGTGTCCGCGAAGACATCGTCCGGGAACTTGGTATGAAGAATCCTCGCGAGTATGTCGGCAGTTTCAACCGGAAAAATCTCCGGTA
>JAHLFR010000009.1 GCA_018883755.1 Candidatus Methanocorpusculum faecipullorum | reverse complement strand
TCCTGAGGATGGTTCATCTCTTTTTTATTTCACGCGGCTTTAGTTGCGGCGGAGGACGAGCAGTGCGACTGCACCAAGTCCTGCGAGTGCAACGAATGCGCCGAAGCCCGGAGTTGCCGGGGTTGCGGTTGCAGTTGCGGTTGCAGTTGCAGTTGCGGTTCCGGTTGCAGTTGCAGTTGCGGTCGGGGTTACGACTTTCTCAACAAGGTTGAACTTGGCGGTGTCGGAGACACTCTTACCAATTACTTCAGCCTTCACGTTGTACTCGTCAAGCTCCCAGTTGGTGGAATCAACTTCGATGGACCAGACGTTGTCAACGCCGTCACCGGCAACGATCTTTGCGGTCTGCGTGTATCCGGAGTTACCTGCCTGCTGGCTCTTGTCAAGTGCATCGAATGCACTGGACTGAATCTGGACGAGGACCTCGCCGTCAACGGCCAGGTTGGTCGTACCAGAGATGGTAAAGGTGCTGCCAGCTGCCTGATCTGCAATCGCATCGATGGTAATCTTCGGTGCAACAACGTTGAAGTTCATCTTGACGTAGGTATCATCGATGTTTGCATCATTGATGTTCTTACCAAGCGTGTCTGCAGACTGAGAGCTCTGGAGTTTTCCAGTACCCTCAACGATGAACGAAGACTGAGAGCTTGCAATAACCTCGTCTAACTCACTCTTCTCCTCGCCACTCCGTGTGTCATCAAAGGTTGACTGACCGAAGTAGGTTGCCTGCGGGATGTACAGGATAGTGTTCTTGTAGCCTCCAGCCGTCTCAGCAGCGGTCCGAGAGTTATAGTAGTGACCGTCAGTTGAAGCGTATGCCTGGTGCACATCGAAGACACCGTTCTCCATCGGGTGTTCCACTACAACATAGTACTGTCCTGCATCCTGGGTGTTGCTGATCCGGATCTTCTTCTCGAAGGTACTGTCATCATTAACGGAGATCGTTCCTGCATTGTAGTAGTTCGTACCGAAGATGTAGTACGCAACCGAGGACGGCTTGCCTTCTGCAGTTCCGGAGATTGTAATCTCATCACCGCTGGCGACTACCGCTGCGGAGGTCGTTGCTGATACGAACGGCTTCTTGAACGTCATCGAGAGCGTTGCATACTCGTAGTCGGTTAATGCATCACTACCAGCAATCTTGGTAGCCTCGCTATACTTGTCATTTGTTCCGACAAAGTAGAAGGTATAGGATGCACCATCCTTCGAGTTGAACATGTCAGATGTGTCAAACTTGAACTCCCAGCTGTTGTCGGTCTTTACAGAGACATCATCCAGGTGGGTAAATCCGGTATTTGGTCCTTCGTAGTAGATCTGGACATACGGGCTGTCGGAGTTGGTTCCGGTGATATCCACTTCGTTACCGAGATAGTAGATCAGGTCGCCAGGTGCGGATGCAGTAACGCTTCCTTTCTCAACTTTGATGCTGGCGCTTGCGTAGTTGCCGGACTGGAGCGTCTTGCCGCCCTCATTGATTCCATATACTTTAATAGTATAGGATTTGTCATCGGTGCCGGTGGTGGTATCAAACTGCACTACGGCCTTTCCGGACGAATCGGTCTTTACATTTGCAATCCAGCCGGATTCAGTACCACTTGGTTCGTCTACTTTTGTCTGGTTCTTCGGAATGAAGATACCGGAAGTTTCACTGTATCCGTCTTCAACAACAAGTGCATAGGTCTCCTGTGCCTCACCGGAGATGGTTACGAGGAACGGGTTGCTGCGGATGACAGAGGCTTTATCAATGGAGATGTCCAGATCGCCGGTGTCAACGGTTACGGTAATGGATGCAGACTTCTTGTACTGATCCTTCATTGCCGTATTCTCCTTGAACAGACCGTTATTGTTGAGGACGAACTCGGCATAGATTACATACGTTCCTGACTGTGCAGTCGTAGGAACAGATACCTGGTTAATGAGTGTCTGTACACCTGTCAGGTTGAAATCGGTTAAATCTTTTCTAGACAGTGTTGTGTTAAAGATACCATTGAATTTACCGCCTTCCGGAGTTGTAACCACAATGCTGACGTTTGCCAGTTCACCAGTGTTTGCATCCATGTACGGTGCATCAATGACAAAAGTCAGGCCCTCCTGACCGCGGACGACACTCTTTCCATCCATCGAGGAGGTTCCGGATCTCAGGTCAAGTGAAAGGCTCGGATACTGGATGTTGATAGTCGTATCTCCTTTTCCGCCCTGAGTGGCATTCCAATACCAGATACCGGTGTTGCTGCCAACAGCAACATCAAGGAGGTTGAATCCACCGTCTGTTGCATTGATGGATGTGACAAATATACCATCCTTATCAAAGAAGTTCAGGTAACCAGTACCCTGGTCGCCCACAGTAATGTTCTCATATACGAATGCAGTTTGACCGTTCGCAACATTTCTTGCATCTGCTGCAGATGCTGCTCCAACGAACAGTGCTGCTGCAAGGAGTACGGCTAAAACGGCTGCAATCGTCTTAGTTGTGTTTTTCAAGTGTAATTCCTCCTAAATTAGGATTTAATTTTTCTGCATGTGATACATGCAATACGTGACATTCGACGGATGTCGAATAATCATTCTGCAAGGGTTATACTCCGATCAACGGAATATGCTTTGATATTTGTATATGGAGTATAATAGGCTTTGTGGTCAAACCAGATCAAAACACGCAATTCAGCACAGCACCGATCCAAAAATCGCACAAAAACCCTCACAGCGCAAAAAAACTGCCTTCATCTGCATCGACAATAGAGGAAAATTCGCACAACACCCATTCGACAAACAACGGAACATGGTACCCTGACCCCAGCCGCCCATCCAACTCGCGCAACGCACTATTATAACAGTGCATCCCCCTACTCCCAAAACCTAAAGAACGTCCAAAAGATATATCGTCACGCACGCATTACACTAACACTAACCAACAGAAAACAATCTGTGGCCAAAGTGGGAACATACATCCGAACACCGTCTAACTATACGCAGCCTTGCCGGACGTATATCGGACACAACTCCCCATGTCTCCCCCGAGACATACCGTCCGGATGTATGCAAAAACCCACCTCAAACCAGAACCCCCGCTCTTTTCAAAAAAATAAAAAAATTACCTGCGCGAAAGCCCGCACCTGCCGCACGCCCGGCACACAACCTCGCTCGGCGTAAACGCCCGTCCCTCCTGACAAAACGGAGGAATATCCGCCGCATCACGCTTAAAATAAATATGCGGCACCAGAGAAATATGCGTATACGCCCCCACAGCCACCCCGACCTCCTTTGCCACAAACTCCTGCAGCCGTGCAAGAGCAAACATATTCGCCCCCGCCGCAGACAACATATCATTACTCCGAAACACCACCTTCATATCCAGACGCCCGTCCCGCACCACACACTGAATCAACTGCAAACACGGACAATCCCCCAGCTTCCCGTCAACCGGCGGACACCACGTAACCCCCACAGCACGCCGCGACTCCGGCGACGCACGCAGCTTCTCAACAATATACCGCACCTGATCACAATGCACCTCACCCGACGCATCACACAACCCGCATCCCCAGTCAAACAACCGCCCGTGATAATCATACTCAAACACCGCATCCGACCCGAACAACAAATTGTGCGCATACGAATCCAGAAACGCCTCCTTAAACCGCGAACACGCAGAACTCATCGGCCGCTCAAATGGGGTCTCTACCCGCAGACACACCTCATCCGTCTCAACCGTATCCTCACCATTCTCCGTCCGCAGAAACGAACCCTCCTGCAAAATATACCGGACAACAAGCTCATGAGCACGCCCCAGACTCGGCGCACGAATAACCTTCATACCATACAATAGGACACAAAACAATATAAAAAGAAGTAGCCCGTAGCAGATTCGAACTGCTGTCGAGGGATCCAGAGTCCCCCATGATTGACCACTACACTAACGGGCTATGTTGCCTTATACTATAAGGAACAACACCCTAATTAACATACCGATTCACTCACGAAAAAAAGATCAAAACGACGCCAGAAGCGCCGCAAAAATCGCCGTCAGAAAAATCCCGTCAAACGTCCCGGCCCCGCCGATCGACAACATCCCGCATCCCTCCGCATACACATCCCGCAGATGCAAAAGATCCGCACCGATCAGCGTCCCAAGCGTCCCCGCAACAAACCCCATCACCGCCGCAGGCAAACCAAACCCGCCGCACAAAATCAGCGACACCGCAACCGTCACCAAAGGCCCCACAAACAACGGCGTCGCAATACCGATCCCCCGCACAGGCCGTGCCGCAAAAAACACCACCACACTCACCACCGCAACAGCCGCCGCTATCCTCACCAAAAACCACTCTCCCCCCGCAACCTCACCCAGCACAACCAGCGCAAGCAGATAGATCGAAATCAGAATCGGCACAACAGCCCCGCCTACATTCATCGAAACAACCACCCCGCACTCCTCCTCCTCATCCCAGCGATCCGTCCGGTACATCCGATCATACATCGACGGAGCATACTGCCCCTGCGGCTTTCGCACATACCGCTCCCGCTGACGCATCGTAAACAGCGGAACATTCACAAAACTCCCCACTACAATCACCACCAAAAGCAGCACCACCACCCAGAAACTAAACCCGAGACCTGCCAGTGCCGCACCAATCACACCCAAAAACAACAACGGCAACCCCACAATAACCAACAGAACAAGACCCAGCAGCAGCCAGATCGACAACGGACTAAACACCAACCGGCTCATAACCACTACTGTGTCAAAAAAATATAAAATACTATTCAGACCCGCTTACACACAATCGCCGCATGATCCGCATGATACGGCAAAAGCCACACCGACTTCACCACCGAAAGCCCTGCATCCTCAAGCTCCCGGCACGTATCCGCAAACACCTCCTCAGGACTCTTCCGAATATCCACACTCCGCGTCTTCAGCATCAGAATCACCTCTCCCCCCTCTCGCAAAAACGGAAGATGCCGAATCGCAATAGCCGCCTGATTCGGCTGAGCAACATCCTGATACACCAGATCCACCGGCTCAAGCAGCGGAGCATACCGCTGCGGCTGCGTCGCATCCCCGTAAATCGGAACAATATTTTTCCGGCTCTTTGCAACCATCAGCAAATCCTGCATCGGCCGCGGCGCAAACTCCACCGCATACACCGCCTCCGCATAATCCGCCACATGCGAAACCGTCGTCCCGTTCGCAGCACCCAGATACAGCACCACCGAATCACCAGGCAGATCCGTTGAATGATCCAGATACCACAAAGCCGCAAGCTTACTCCGGTACGGATCCCACACCCGGTACTCACCGATCATCCTCTCCCCGTACACCCCTCCTTTCCCCTTTGATACCAGCGTTCCGTCAATTGCGATCATCATGCACCCTCCTTCCCCATCAGCCCGTCAATCCGTGCATTCGCTGCATCCACAAACTCCGTATCCAGCTCCCCCCGGTAGTAATCCAGCCGTGCAGCGATTGCAAGCTTCGCCGCAAGTGCCCGGGCAACCGAACCCCTGACCTCGCGTGGGGCATTATGTACCCGCCGGTGCTGAAACACGATACCGTGCTTCGGCGATGGTGTCCCCGTCCGAATGTGAGAAAACAATGCCCCTTCCGCTCCGATCACCTGAATCGAAGACCCCGGCATCTTTGCAACCGCGGCAAGACCTCCGGCACGCGACATCAGACGGGCGGCAACCAGACCACCGACCAGTGCACTCATGTTGGGAATCACCACAACTGCTTTTCGGGAAACCTCCTTCATCAGATTTGTCCGTGCAGCAGACATCGACAAAATTTCTCGGGCAACCTTTTTCATCGGTTCGGTACCTTTCTTCCCGATCATCGGTACAAGCCGTGCGGCCCCTGCCCCGGAACCCCGGTACTTGCGGGAAAACGATGGTGTGATCGAGATATACCAGTCAATCAGCCGCTCGGTGAGAAGATTGATCACGGTGTCCATCTCATCAAGGGTACGAACCATCTGCAAAAGTTCCACATCCTTCTCCTGCGCTGCAGCGGCGATTCCCTCTTCGGCCATATAGATTGCCGCACTCCGAACCGCTTCGAGATACTCCTGTCGATCTTTTACAAGACCAAGCTGCTGTAACTGCCGCCAGTCACAGGGGTTGTATTCTGCCATGTTGGTCTTTGCTGTTCGCAGCCGTGCTGCAACGTCTGCCGGGTCTGTTGAGATGTTGGTTCCCGCCCCGTACCAGTACATATAATATAGTGTGTTTTTCGTGGGGGATATAGGTATGTGAGTGACTGGTTTGTTTGGTAGGATGTAATCTGTTGTTTGCGGTAGGATTCAGGATTTTTGGTGATGTGTCCGTGGTACTTTGTATGTGCTGCTGCTATTGCGGGGTGTTATCTGGAGTTTGGATTTTCGTTGATTGCAGAAGGATGGTGTGTTGGATTTCCTGTATATTCTCTAAGGGTGTTTCTGCTCTGCTCTTGTGTCTTGGATCTGAGTGTACGTATTTTTTGGGATTCTCTTGGAGTATTATCATGATCGTTGAGATTTTGCAGATTTTTCAAAATGAATTGTTGAATCCTCATTTAGGAGGAATTACACTTGAAAAACACGAAAACAATGGCAATTCTGGCCGTTTTCCTCTCATTTGCAGTCTTAATCGGAACTGCATCTGCATTAGTTGCAACTACTGATGCAGACCAGGCACCGATTGCACTGATCAATGCAAGTGGAGATGAAGTATATACGGTACAGTATCCATCCTTAATTGACCCAACACACAATACGAGTGTCGCAGGCAATATTGCCGCAAACACACAGTTTATCCCAACTGCTGGTGGAGCTGCACTCATTGTTGATGGAGGCTCCAACATTACAGTCAAAAACACGACTGCAACGGGACTGTATTCAGCATCGATCTTCTTCCCCCAGGTAACTTACAGAGTAGAAGTCGTTAGCAATGCATCCAAGGCAACGGATGGCTTTGCACCTGTTGGAAATGAGATGGTTCGGTACGTGTTCTCCAACGCTCCGGCAAACCTGAAGTTCCCAGATGGAACCTACATGCCCGCAGGAACTGTCTTCACTAACACTGCAGCTACAACCCAGACTTTCACCCTCACAAATGGTGATGGATACATGACTGGTCAGGCAGTTGGTAACTACACGACTACTGTCCTTGGCGGTTCCGCAACCGTTTACCTCAAAGTCGCTGCAAGTGCTGCTCCTGAGAGCCCGGATTATGAGATCAGAGATGTTGCTAGTGGCTCGGACGCATTTGTCTTTGAACACATTACCGTTGCTGGGAATACAACCTCTGCACTGAAACTGACGAAATTCACAGATGGTCAGAACCCCACTGCAGCCAACCAGATTAGTTCTGACGCAAATGGTGTTTTCTATCTGACTGAAGATGCAATCGGTGGAAACTATGGGGCATACTATCTTGCAAGCACTTGGGCAGAGGTAAAGGCCGATACAGATTATGTCAACATCTGGTATCCGGAACTCTCTCTCCAGGCAGAACTGACAACTGGTACTGCAGGTATCACCTCTGGTGACTCCATTGACGGCAAGACCGTTAACAAGGACACCGTGGTTTCCTTCCTGATTAACGCACCGAAGGTTGGTCCTGCATTCTACAATGCTGCAACAAATACCGGTGCAACTGCAAAGATTGTGTTCACCACTCCTGCCAGTGGTAAGACCACTGCATTCGGTGCTGCTGACTTCGATGATGTTACCCTCACTGCATCCCAGACCATTGCAGGCTACACTGCGGCAGGCGAGGATGCAGCAGCAGGAACTTACACTGCACAGGCAGAGTATGTGAGCCCGGCAGCATTTGCAGACTATGCAGCGAAATCCAACACGATTTCCTTCACTCTGCAGAGCAGCACCCTGACCATCACGGCAGCAAAGGACTCTGTCATCCGCAGCAACCCGTTCACGGTTACCATCAGCGGCAAGGCACAGACCGTCTATGCAGTCTACCTTGAGGGTGCAGTTTCCACCGATGTGAACCCGACCCTCCAGTCATCCCAGACCGGATATCAGGGAGCATTCACTATTGATGCAACCAACGGTGTTAACTCCGCAGTGATTGGCGGAGCATTCTTCAAGACCGATGCAAGCGGTAAGCGTACCATCCAGTACAACACTGCAGAAAACACCGAAGACAAGACCTACACTATCAGAGTTAGTGGTATCGTAAGCATCGACGGCACCTCTGCAGTCCTCGACACCTCTGACTACGACAAAGTCAAAGTCAAGGTTGAGAAGGGAGCAGTTACCATGTCAGCATCCGGTGACGGTTCCTACTACATCGGTGACGAAATTACGCTCTCCGGTACCAAT
>JAHLFR010000008.1 GCA_018883755.1 Candidatus Methanocorpusculum faecipullorum | reverse complement strand
TCCACACAGTCATTATCCCGCAGTCAAATCTGGATGATGTGCTGATTGAGGAGCGGTACAAAGAGATGGTTACGATCATTCCGGTTACGAGAATCGAGGAGGTTCTCGAGTACGCGCTTGTTCCGCAGGACCGGGAAGCGTTTGAAAAGAAACTCAGCCTTATCGGAAAGCACATGGAAATTCCGAAGATGCCTGCCGTCACCGAAAAGGAAGATGCATAATCTTCTTTTCTTGCTTTTTTGTGTTGAAAAATAATTGTTGCAGGATCGTTTCTGATTTTGTACACTGTTCCTGCGTTACCTTTCCCCTGCATTTTCCAAAATCAGTTATCCTTCTTTCGCCAATGCAATAGTCAGTAATGGATCCGATACGCTACTATGATATCCGATATGTCCGCGGAAACTCCACGACGATTGTGGTGGAGAATGGCTCCGTGGAGTCGGCCGGTTCAAATTTTTTCGGAAAAGCACTTGTCCGTGTTCTGGGAGAACACGGCTGGGGGTACTACTGTGCATCACCCTTTGATCCGGATGACCAAACTGCAAAACAGGAGTGCATCAGCCGCGCTGCCCGTGCTGCAAAACTTGCAAACGTTCCGGCAGAGATTGCGGATGTTCCCTATGGTACTCCCCGCAACTGGGCATGTTCCGCCGCAGAACAGGTACTTGTTCCTATTGAGGAAAAGGCTGATCTTCTGCTGAAGATGGAAGCGGGAGCGAAAATTCCTGAGATATGCAGTACCTCTGCGCGGTACTCGGAGCAGTATCAGGATGTCTGGTTTGAGGACTGTAACGGATATTTCGCAAACTCGTCGGTGTGCCGTACTCTGTTTACCATCTCTGCGGTTGCTGCACGCAGCGGAAATATGCAGATGAACTATGAACAGGAAGCTGTTGTTGGTCCTCTTGATCTTTCAGAATATCTTGGTTATGGAGAGAAGTGTGCGAAATGTGCTGTGGATCTGCTGGATGCATCTGCGGTGTCCGGCGGCAGGATGCCTGCTGTTCTGGATCCTGCCATCGGCGGGGTTTTTGCGCATGAAGCTGTCGGTCATGCAAGCGAGGGCGATGCTGTTCGTGATGGGGTCTCTGTTCTTGCGGGAAAACTCGGAACCCAGGTTGGTTCTTCATTAGTGACCATCATTGATGATCCGTCCATGCACGGTTACGGCTACGAACCGTTTGATGCGGAAGGTGTCGCCTGCGGCCCGACCGAGTTGATCAAAAACGGCGTTATGCATGCCTACATGCACTCCCGGGAAACTCTTGCAGCAGTCGGGGAAGAGACCGGGGATGCAGGACACGCCAGGGCAGAGCCGGGTATGCAGCCGCTGGTTCGCATGAGCAACACGTACATCAAAGAGGGGGATGCCTCCTATGATGAGATCATTGCCGAGTGCAAATCCGGTGTTCTTCTCATTGGTTCCCGCGGCGGGCAGGTGGACCCCGGACGCGGTGCATTCCAGTTCAATGCCAAGTACGGCTATCGGATTGAGAACGGAGAGACAACCAAGATGATCCGCGATGTGTCCCTCTCCGGTGATATTCTGTCAATCCTTCACAACATCGCGCTTTGCGGTAAAGAGCGGAAGATGTCCTCGGGTATGTGCGGCAAAGGGCAGTCTGTTCCTGTCTCGGACGGTGCTCCGCATGTGTATCTTACCGAGGCAATTGTGGGAGGGTCCGGCAATGCCTGAGTTTGATATTGATACAGTTCTTCGTGCGGGAGACAAACTCGCTGATGAGACCGAGGTACTTGTTCTCACCTATGAGGATCTGTCACTGGATCAGCGTGAGATGGCGGTTGCTTCTGTCTCCGAGCACGCGGGAACATCCATCTACATCAGAACTGTTTCCGGCGGCAGAATCGGTGTGTCGGCAACCTCGGATCCGACCCGGTGGAAGGAATGCCTTGCGGCTGCTGTCTCCTCGGCAAAACTTGCCGAACCCGTGGAAGGATGGACTGGTCTTCCCGGTCCGGCGCTTCTTCCGGAGGGAGGTGATCCGTTTGATCCTCATCTTGCAATCGATCCGGATACTGCAGCTTCGCTTCTTGCACGTATGAATGAAGGTGCGAAAGCACATCCTGAATCGCGTGTGGTTACAGCCGGTGTTTCCCTCTCGAAAGGTTCCTCAACGCTTGCAAACAGTCACGGTGTCTGGTATGAGCGGCGTATGACCGGAGTATCCCTTGGGCTGGATGCGATTGCTGATGGTTCAACCAGTTACGAGTATGATGCCTCGCCGTTCCTTTCCCGCATTGATCCCGAGAAGATGGGTGAACAAACAGCATTTTTGGCGGCTGCATCCCGGAATGGTGTGGCGGTTCCGACCGGACGGCAGGATGTTGTTCTGTCGGAACATGTGGTTGACTCGCTGATTCTGGAACTGTTTACAGAAAGTGTCAACGGAAGAAATGTCCTCACCGGAAAATCTGTTTTTTCCGGAAAGCTTGGTGAGACCGTCGCAGCTCCCGCTCTTTCCATCACCGATGTCCCGATGGATCCCAAAGGAAACAGCATGCGGAGATTCGATACTGAAGGTACACCTGCATCCCGTTGCAGTATTCTTGAAAACGGTGTACTTACGTCGTTCCTCTATGACTGCAAGACTGCTGCTCAGGCAGGGACTGCATCCACGGGTCATGCACTCCGCGGCGGAAACGGGGCAACGTACATCTCTCCGCACTGTTTGCAGGTTTCAGGCACAGTAGCTGATGTGACCAAAGAACCGTGCCTCTTTGTCCGCGAGGTTATCGGTGCTCACACGGCAAATCCTCTGACCGGAGAGTTTTCGGTGGAAGTTGCAAATGCTTTCCTGATGGAGGACGGAGAGTTTGTGCAGCCGGTGAAAAAAGCGATGATTGCAGGAAATGTGTTTGAGATTTTACAGCAGGTTGACGGTATCAGTGCGGAGACCAAGGTTTTTGACGGAGCAATTGTTCCTAAGATGCGCATACCGTCCATGCAGGTTATCGGATAATCTCACTTTTTTTGCAGTTTGTACATCAGGCTGTGTACCTATGCCACCCGCCTCATGTTTGTGATCTCAAATCCCGTACCAGGGGTTATGTTCACGTTGAAGATCACCATGTCCCGCTGATCAATTCTCGGCATTCTCCCATCGAGCTTCAGCAGGTACATCTGCCTCTGACGTTTGACGGTGACATTTTTCTGCCAGAACATATTCAGGGCCACGTCAACGGTGTCACTGAGTTCATTTTCCTGTCTTCGGGTGAGGATTCCCGAAGTAAGGTGGAATAGGATGGTCGTCCTTCGTTTTTTGGCTGATCGTGTAACTCTGCGCATCATGGTAACAAGTTCCACCCAGGTATCCGGTGTTCTGGTACAGTAAGGAAGAAGAACAGTCAGAGAATCAATAAAAAGTACACTCCCATCAGGCACTGCGTTTATTCTCTCAAATAGCCGGGCAAGATCACCTCCTATCTCTTCCCCAAGATCGGTATAATGAACACGTTCCATCATTTTTTGGAACTGGGAATCTCTCTTTGTGTTCCACAGATCTTCCATCTGCTGTTCAAAGACATCTCTGCTGCATGCAAGGGAGATACAGTGGATCTCAGCCGGATGTTGCACTCCTTCCGGGGGAGACACTCTGTTCACGCTATCACTGCAGTAGTTCACGAGTGATGTCTGGATAAACTCCCTTCCTCCGGAACCTGGTTCTGCAAGGACAAGAATGGTGGATCCCGGAATGACTCCTCCCCCAATCACTTTGTCAAGGGATGGTATGCGGGTTGCGTGCAGCACACGTCGTTCTCCTGTATCCTGCATAGATTACACCTATCTCCCTTTTTTGAGAATTTATAATTTGCCGTGATCATCTGATTATTTCTTTCCCAGATCTCATTGATATTTCCTAAAAATAGAATTTAACAGAGATCTGCTCTTCTGATTTTAGGAATTTTTGTATTTTCAGTGGCAAGTATTATCATGCCCAAGGGGATAATATATGCCTGAGCGTTTGCATGAGGCCTGTGACTGACGACAATATTTGTCCACTGGGAACAGGTACAGTTCCGGTTCTGCTCAACACCTTCTGAGTTGGAGTGAAACAGAGGATGTTTCAGAAAAAAACGAAACGCATTCCAGTTCCAGAGTATGATTTTGTACGTGACGGCCCGCTTGTTACGCCCGAGTATGATCCGTCCCTCACCCTTGTGGAGGCATACTGGACACGTCCAGGTCTTGCACTGGTTGTGATTGTGCTTACTCCTGCAAATGAGTACCAGTATCTTGTTTTTGAACCCTCGCTAACCCCGTTTGAGAAAACTGTCCTGGAACGATTGTTTCCGGGAGTTCGTGATCTGCTGATCCGTGCGGATGTGGCAATGGATGAGGAGAGCAGGACCAAAGCGCTGTATGATGCGATGGATCTGTATCTGGAACGGTTTTCAATTGATCTTATGCCGGATGCCGTGCAGAAAATCCGCTATTATCTGAAACGGAATTATCTGGGATGGGGCATTCTTGATCCGCTGCAGCAGGATGTGGAGATTGAGGATATCTCCTGTGACGGGTATAATACACCGATATTTTTGTATCACCGCAGGTACCGGAATATCAGAACCTCCATCCGGTTTTGTACCCAGGAAGAGCTTGATTCAATGGTGGTTCGGTTTGCACAGTCGGCAGGAAAACAGATATCCCTTGCATCACCGATCGTGGATACAGCCTTAGCGGACGGTTCACGTGCCCAGCTGACGTATGGGAAGACGGTAACAAGCTGCGGCTCATCATTTACGATCCGAAAGTTTCGGGAGATTCCGTTTTCGCCCATTGATCTTATTTTGAATAACACCTTCACGGTTGCTGAGATGGTGTACTTCTGGATGGCAGTGGAGTACAGTCAGTCAATTCTCTTTATCGGTGGAACAGCATCAGGAAAGACAACCTCCCTGAATGCGGTTGCACAGTTTATTCCGCATCTTTCCAAAGTGATCACCATTGAGGATACACGAGAGATCACTTTGAGCCATGAAAACTGGCTGTCAAGTGTTGTACCGGACGTTGCAAACCCCTCCGATCTCCGTGGAAGGATCGAGATGTTTGACCTGCTGAAAGCTGCCATGCGTCAGCGTCCTGAGTATATCCTGGTGGGAGAGGTCCGCGGGGTTGAAGCACAGACACTGTTTCAGGCAATGAACACAGGACACACCACGTTTTCAACGCTTCATGCAGGTTCGGTGGACTCTGCGATCCACCGGCTGGAAAATGAACCGCTGAATGTTCCGAAAGCAATGATAGCATCACTGAACATTGTTTCCTCCCAGATCCGGATGTATCGTGAAGGAAAGCAGATTCGCCGCTGCAATGAGATTGTGGAAATTATGGGGATTTCAGAGACGAAGGATGTGGTAGTAAATACAGTGTTCAAGTACCGGCCGGATACAGACAGTGTGATCTACTCCGCACGTTCTGAAATCTATAACCGCATCGCTGAGATCTCCGGGAATGATATGAACTGGGTTGTCCGAGAGCAGCAGCGCAGAGCAGTTGTTCTCACGGCGATGGTTGAACAGCAGATCCGCGACTACCGCGATGTGTCGGAGATTCTCTGGAGGTATGCAGCAGCACCGGAGCTGGTTCTTTCTTCATTGGATGATCTCACAGTCCTTCTTGAACACGGCAGTGTGACACCGCGTCCGCGCCGGAATATGAAAGCCGATGTTGTTCCCCCATTCGTATGACGAGTACCCCTCCCTCTCTGAAAGATCGAAAGAAGATGCGTCTGGCAGTTCTTGAAGCAGAGATCTTTTCGGCACGAATGCAGGTAAAAGCAGAAAAGCTGTATCTGTATGCATTGATTTCGGAATGTTTGTTCGGAACCGTTCTGTATCTTCTTCTTTTATATCTCTCCCTGCGGATGGTTCCGCCGTCATTATTCCTAAACGCTCCGGAATTTTGTGTGATTTTCGGTGTCACACTTCTCGTGCCTGCGTTTGCGGCGGGATACGTGGTGTTTGCTGGGGTCTTGTATCTGCCAAAAGTTCTGTGTAAACGCAGGGGGACACGTATTGACCTCTCGCTGTTTCATGCGGTAACGTATCTTTATGCACTGCATCAGTCCGAGCCGAATCTGTATGCTGTGGTGGAATCACTTGCAAAATACGCCGCCTCGTATGGTGAGGCGGCACGCGAGTTCCGGCAGGTCATCAGTGACTGCCGGAACTGTTCCCTGGATTTTTACTCAGCGCTTGGGAGACTTTCCCAGACCACACCGTCTGAGAAGTTCCGGTCCTTTCTAACGGGTTTGTCGTCATCATACCGTACACTCGGTTCCGCAACCGAGTATCTTCGGATGAAAACGGATGAACTGCGGGAAGAGCAGCGGCTCTCCCAGAAGATGTACCTGAACACACTGGGAGTTATTGCAGAGATCTACATCACAGTTTTTGTTGCAGGCCCCCTCTTTCTCGTAATCGTTGTCATGGTGATGGGAGTTATCTCAAGTGTAAACCCGCTGGTCCTTGCTCTGATCATTTATGTGATGTTACCGTTTGGGACTGCGTTATTCCTGTTGATTCTTTCAGTCATCTCAGATACACACGAGGAAACCACAACAGAGATCATGCATGCAGAACAGAGTGAAGAGATAAGGAAACAGGTGTTCTCTTCTGTTCGCATAACGATTCCGCAGGTCTCGGAGGCTCCGGCGTTTGAGAAACTTGCCAGGCGTGACGCACGGGAAAAGTATCTGCGGTTTTTCCACGCCCCTGTTTCTTATATGAAGTTTCATCCACCGGCGGTGTTTGCATGCAGTGTTCCTGCAGCACTTTTGCTGATGGCTGTCCTGTATCTCCTGTTTGTACCTGTTCCACTAACACCTGATGGGTTTCTTTCGTGGATTACGGCAGCGGCGAATGTTGTGATTGCGGGAGTCCTTACCACACTCGTACCGTTTGCGGTATTTTATGAGATACAAACCCGGTACCGGCGAAGAGTAGAAGGTGCGGTTCCCGATTTTGTAGATCAGCTGGTCTCTGCTGTCCGGCATAATCTGACGCTTTCACAGGCAATCGATCTGATTGCGCTTGAAGGGCGGAGTGATATGCTGGAGGAGATACGGATGGTTCGCCGTGATATTCTGTGGGGCAGCAGAACATCGGATGCGGTAAGGAGGTTTCGTGAGAATGTGCAGGTGGGAGTGATCGATCGGATGAGTGTTCTGCTGATGCAGGCTGAACATTTTACAGACAATTTAACACAGGTTCTCCAGATCATTGCCGAGGACTCAAAGAGTCTGGTGATGAGGAAAAACGAACGCCGGGGAGAGATGCAGTTGTATGTGATCGTGGTGTATCTGGCATTTTTTGTGTTTGTCTTTGTGCAGAGCATTATGGCGGTGATGTTTTTGCCGATGCTGCTGCAAAGCGGAAGCGGTCTTCTTGTAATAGGTTCCGGAGTGACAAATACTGTAACCGGATGGTCCCCAGCTGACATCTATAATTGTCTGATTTATCATTCAGTATTCATTCACGGGTTCTGTTCCGGACTTGTTGCAGGGATGATGGGTGAAGGCTCGGTCTGTGCAGGAATCAAACACTCGTGTGTGATGATGGCGGTTGCAGTGGTGGTGTTTACGTTTGTAAAATTTTTCCTTCTGACGTAAGTGATCGTGTTCGTCTCTGGTTCTGTTTTCCGTCCGGAACCTGATCCGTTCCTTGCCTTTAGGCTGCCGAAAGAGATGAAAAAGAGATTGTTAGATGATGATTCCAAAGAAGGAAAGGATGATCAGCAGTGCTGCGCCAAGTATTCCGCCAACGGCACAGACAATAACCTGGGCAATGGAAAGATCACCGATAGGGGCGAGGTTAAAGTACGAGACAATAAAGAGGATAACCACTCCGCACACTGCATTGATGAGGAGTTTCAGTCCGTTCCGGAGGAGGAAGAAGAGGATTGCCGCGATTGCAACAGCGACAATGACCATCAGAATGGTTTCTATCATGCTTAATTACTCATATGGACGATGCAGGAAAAAAAATATTGTGGTAATCGGAATCTCTGGCGGGGAATTCCTCTCATTTAGTTCTGAGGTTTTTGTTCCGGACATATATTTTATATCAGTCTGATTCGCAATTACACATCATCATGAAATTTCATGCGGACAGAGACGAGGCGGTGTCACCGGTCATTGCCACTATTCTTCTGGTTGCTCTCACCGTTGTACTCGTTGCCATTGTCGCTGTTGTCATGGTGGGAATGGCAAATGACATCGTCCCGACCAAAACCGTTGCTGCGACAGTACTTGCCGGTGACGGGTATGCCACTGCAACTGTGGTCAGCGGAAACGACGTTCATCAGCTCACCAACTTCAGTCTTACCTTGTTCAACGACGGCGGTACCTACACAAATCTCATGGATGAAGGTACGGGAGTGGAACTCGTTGGGAAAATCCTCCGTGTTCCTGCATCCGGAAAAGTCAGTTCGGGGATATATCAGTACACCATCACCGGAAACTTCTCCGACGGTTCCAGCCAGGTGCTGTCCATCGGAACCATTACGCTGACTGCGTAACCCTTCTTTTTTGATCCATTTCGTGTCCTGCGCTCGTTCTTTCCTGCATCTCTGAACCCCTTGTTCTGAAGACCTCTCACCCCCTTTCCTCACATCCTGCTGCAACCAAAGAACGTAAGTATAAACACTAATGCTCACCTAATATTATGTTGCCGTGAGAGGAGGGTTGGATGAAAACTGAGGTTCTCAAAAGCATCAAAGAAACCGAAGCCCAATGTAAATCCATGATCACTGCAGCCCAGACCGAGCGTGAGCAGATTCTTGCAAACGCCAGGCTTGAAGCTGATAACCTGATTGCCAAGGCAACATCAGTGGCCGAGGATTACAAGAAGCAGCGTCTTTCAGATGCACGAAATGTTGCAGCAGCAAAACATGCCGCAATTGTGGAACAAGGCAAAGCAGACGCCGACTCCACCATTGCACAGGGAAGCAAAAAACTCCCTCAGGCAGCATCGCTGTTTGTAGAACGGTTTAAGGAGAAACTGCATGTTTCAGCCTAAGCCGATGACGCATCTGCTCATTGCAGCGCCTAAAGAGCAGATGGCGTCAGTTGTGACTGAACTATACCGTCACCGAGTCTTCCACATCACCGATTTTGTAGATCAGGGAAAAGAAGGCTATGAAGGTGTTCGCTTAGGTACCCCTCTCGAAGGGGCCGGTGAACTCTCGACCAGTCTCCTTAAGATACGTTCCATTGAAAACGTATTCCAGACAAGCCCTGAAACGCTCTTCGACGTCCCGAAGCGTCCTGTAGCAACGATCCGACAAGCAATTGAGCGTGAACTTCCCGTAATCGAAGCAGAAGTTAACGACCTCACGGTACAACGATCGGCTGCAGAATCCCGCATCCGGGAATGTGAACAGCGCATTACTGAACTCAAACCTTTTGCACTCGTACCGCTTGAGATGGATCTCTACCACGGTTACGAAAGCATCTCTGTCCTCGCAGGATACATCGCCAAAGATGTCGAGATCAGCGTCCCGCATGAAAAATACTATGCGGCCCGCAAAGACGGCAACTTCATCGTTGTATTCGCCGAAACAAAAGATGTCGCAGAAATCGAACGCATATTAGCCGACTCAGGCTTCCAGTCCGTTACGATTCCGAACGAGACCGGTAGTGTTCAGGCCGCAGTGGACAAGTACACTGCCGACCAGAGCCAGGCAAAAGCTGCCTTTGATGATGCAAATGCAAAAATTTCCGAGCTCAAAGCAAAATACGCCGACTTACTCGCCGCATGCGACGAAGTACTGTCCGGCGATGTGGAACGTGCAGAAGCCCCGTTACGGTTCGCAACAACTGAGGAAGCATTCGTTATCGACGGATGGGTTCCGGCAGATCATATCGAACCGATTACCGCAGGCTTAAACCAGGCAACCGGTGGCCGCGTATATGTGACTGTTGACGACGATGAGATCGACGCAACAGCAATTCCGGTGGAGTACAACAACCCATCGTTCGCAAAGCCCACTGAACTTTTCATGGACGTTTATGCACGTCCAAGATACAACGAAATTGACCCGACACTGATTCTCGCCATCATGTTCCCGATCTTTTTCGGACTGATTGTTGGTGATGTCGGATACGGTATCCTGTTCCTTATCCTTGCACTTTTTGCCAGAAAACTGGCAATGTTCAAGGGCGAAGGTGGGAAAAACCTTATCAAAATTCTCGTCGGCTCTAGCATCTCCACAATATTCTTCGGCCTCCTGTACAGCGAGTGCTTAGGATATTCCCTGCCATGGCACGCTATCATCTTCCAGCGTCACTTAGCCATCGGAGCAGATGCCGCCGCCCACGCAAGCGGACCGGATGCAATGCCCTTACTGATTGTATCAGTCTGGTTTGGTATCATCTACATCACGCTTGGCCGCATCTTTGGAATGATCAACCATTACAGAATGGATCACGCCGGAAAACACCGGACCAAAGCAATTCTCGGACAGTTTGGATGGATCGCCATCCTCTGGGGTCTCTTAGTCCTCGTCTGGTCCTTCTTCTCAATGGAACAGATGTTTGGCATTGTCGGCATGATGCCTGACCTGACCACTGCACCCATGATTGTCCCTGGATTCTCGGTAGCAGCTCTTGCAGGACTCATTCTGCTCGTCGTCGGATGTATCCTCCTTGCACAGGAGAATGTGCTCGACTTAATGGAAATCCCGACTATCATCTCGCACGTGCTTTCCTTCTGCCGTATTGCTGCAGTTGGACTTTCATCCGTTGCAATTGCAATGGTGGTCAATTACCTCTCGTTTGGTATGTTTATCGACCCAGCCCTTGCAAACCTGGATGCAGTCGGTGTAATAATGATAATTGTTGGTGTTCTCATCTTCATATGCGGACACGCTCTCAACGTAGGTCTTGGTATCCTTGGTGGAGGTCTCCACTCGATTCGTCTTCACTACGTTGAATTCTTCACCAAGTTCTACGTTGGTGGAGGCATCAAGTACAATCCGTTTGGACTTAAACGCAAATTCTCAGAGGAGTAATAATTATGACAATTGAAACAATGACAGTTGAAGCAGCACAGGCAATGGCATCCGGATACACCGCAATTGGTGCAGGTCTCGCAGTCGGTCTCGCCGGCGTCGGAACCGGTCTTGGTGAAATGGGTATCGGAGCTGCCGCAGTCGGAGCAACCGCAGAAGACCGTGACATGTTCGGTCTTGCCCTTCTCTTCACTGTGCTTCCGGAGACTATCGTCATCTTCGGTCTTGTGATTTCCCTGCTGCTGCTCTTCCAGTAAAGCGGAGGCTCGTGCAAATCATGGGACTTGAGGTTGTAGTTGACGAAATCAAGGCAAAGGGTGAACGCGAGGCTGCCCGGATCAAATCCGAGGCGGAAGCTGAAGCAAAGACCATCGTTGCCGATGCAACCAAACGTGCAGAAGAGATCCGCATCGCAGCAGAAGCCGATGCTGACCTGCAGGCAGAACGCATCATGATCCGTGAAGTTGCTGCCGCAAACCTGGTCGTAAAACGCGATCAGCTCAATGCACAAAAGGAACTGCTCGACAAAGTCTATTGCGAAGCTGCAAAAGAAATCGCAGAACTTCCGGCCGAGATGCACGCAAAGGCCGTACGTTCCCTTCTGAAGGACGCAGTAAAGCAGATCAAGGAAGGATCCGTATATGCAAACCAGCGTGATGAAGAAGCTGTAAAGGCAGCTCTTTCGGAACTGAAGACCCTTTCCGGATTTACGTTCGGAGGAATTACCGACATCGACGGCGGTGTCGTAGTACAGAGCGCCGATGGCCAGCTTACGCTTGACCTCTCCTACCGGACCTTTATGGGCGAGGTGTGGGAGTCAAGCCTCAAAGACGCATCGGAGATACTGTTTGGAGCAAACTCCTAAACGAGTGAGGGAAACAAACAATGACTGAGGTAATGAGCGGTCCTGCTCCATACATCTATGTCTCAACCCGTATGCGGGTACGCAAAGCGAAGCTCATCCCAAGGGAAGAGTATCTCCGCATGCTGAACATGGGTCTCCCTGAGTTTACCAGACTCATTGAGGAGATGGAGTACAAACGCGAAATCGATGAACTGTCCGCATCATTCAGCGGAGTGGATCTCATCGAAAACGCCATGTCCTGGAACCTCGCCAAAGAATATCAGCGTGTCATCGCACTCGCTCCCGGCGAGATGAAAGGATTTACCCGTGATTACCTGCACAAGTGGGATATTCAGAACATTTTGACTATCCTTCGTGGAAAAGTCCAGGGTCTCTCCGATGGAAAGATCCGGGCAGTACTTGTACCGGCCGGTGCACTCGATGCGGCAACGCTCGATCGCCTGCTCACTGAAACCAGCGTGGAAAGAATTGTGGAAACCCTGCCGGAAAAGCAGATGGCAGCAATCCTCTCCGCAGGACTTTCAGACGCACTCGAGACACACTCCTTTGGAAAACTCGAGAATGAGCTCTACAAGTACTACTATGCGACGCTGATCAAAGCAGCACGTGGCGGCATGAAGGGCGGATTACCGTTCTTAAAGTACGTCATGTTCGAGATCGACATCAAAAATATCACGAACCTCTTCAGAATCCGTGCACAGGGCAAACCCGACGTGAGCACTGCGGATATCTGGATTGAGGGAGGATCATACCATGCTGACGAACTTGAGCGTCTCTGCTCGGTCGAAAGCCTGGATGAAGTTGTCGATACGCTCAAAAAGAAAGTCAAGTCTCCTGTGCTTATTGAGGCACTTGAGTCGCTCAGAGAAAAGAAACCGATCTACGCAATCGAAGGCATGCTGATTGCAGCCCAGCTCAATCAGATGGATAACGTTTCGAAGCGTAACCCGTTCTCGATCTCTCCGCTTCTCGTGTACCTTGAGAGAAAGAAGTATGAAGTAGCCAACCTCCGTGCACTTGCCCGCGGTAAAGAAGCCGGCCTTGCACCCGAGGTCTTAGAGAAGTATCTGGTGATGTAATGGAAATCGCAGTTATTGGAAACAAGGAGTTCGTTATTGGATTCCAGCTTGCAGGCGTACGTAAAACGTACTCTGCAGACACTCCGGAGAAACTGACCGAGACCATCACCCGTGTCTTAAATGATCCCGAAGTTGGTATTCTCGTTCTTCAGAGCGCAGACCTTGAACATATCCCGCGTCGTCTGCAGGTAACCATTGAAAACTCCGTCAAACCGACCATTGTAACGATTGGCGGCCAGGAGGCAGGTCTCTCCCTGAGAGAGCGTATTAAGCGTTCGGTGGGTGTTGATTTGTGGAAGTAAGTAATAAGCCAGGAATACTCAAACGCATTGCAGGACCTGTGGTCACTGCAGTCGACCTTGATGCCCACATGTATGATGTGGTCAAGGTCGGCAACGAGGAGCTGATGGGTGAGGTCATTAAGATCGATGGTGACGATATCGTTATCCAGGTCTATGAGTCCACCACGGGCATCCGCCCGGGAGAACCCGTCATAAACACCGGACTTTCGCTCGCAGTCGAGCTTGGTCCGGGACTGCTGACCAGTATTTACGATGGTATCCAGCGTCCGCTGGAGGTCCTTATCGAGAAGATGGGTAACTTCATCGCACGCGGAGTTACCGCACCGGGACTTGACCACCAGAAGAAGTGGGAGTTTAAGCCGGTCGTAAGTGCTGGTGCAACCGTCAAGCCGGGACAGATCATCGGTGAAGTGCAGGAAACCCGCAGTATCGTGCACAAAATCATGATCCCGCCGAACGCAAAGGGCGGCGTTGTCAAGAACATTAAGGCAGGAAGTTTCACCGTTGACGATATCATCATCGAACTTGACTCAGGCGAAGAGTTCCCCATGATGCAGCGCTGGCCGGTCCGTGTTCCGCGTCCGTACGTGGAGAAGCACACTCCGAACATTCCGCTGCTGACGGGTCAGAGAATTCTTGACGGTCTCTTCCCGATTGCAAAAGGCGGAACTGCAGCAATTCCGGGTCCGTTCGGTTCCGGAAAGACCGTTACCCAGCAGCAGCTGGCAAAGTGGTCCGATGCAGAGATCGTCGTTTACATCGGTTGCGGTGAACGCGGAAACGAGATGACCGAGGTACTGACCGAGTTCCCGGAGCTGACCGATCCGAAGACCGGAAACTCTCTGATGGAGAGAACCATCCTGATCGCAAACACCTCCAACATGCCGGTGGCTGCCCGTGAAGCATCTGTGTACACCGGAATTACCCTTGCAGAGTACTTCCGTGACATGGGCTACGATGTGGCACTCATGGCAGACTCCACTTCCCGGTGGGCAGAAGCAATGCGTGAAATCTGTTCCCGTCTTGAAGAGATGCCCGGTGAAGAAGGATACCCGGCATACCTGTCCTCCAGACTCTCTGAGTTCTATGAGCGTGCAGGTCTTGTCCAGCCGCTCGCCGGCGGCAGTGGTTCCGTCTCCGTTATCGGTGCAGTCTCTCCGGCTGGTGGTGATTTCTCCGAGCCGGTTACGCAGAACACGCTTCGTATTGTGAAGGTTTTCTGGGCACTGGATGCAAACCTCTCCCGCAGACGCCACTTCCCGGCAATCAACTGGCTGCAGTCGTACTCTCTGTACATGGCTCAGCTCAATGATTACTACGATGAAAAGGTCTCGCCTGAGTGGAACAAGCTCCGCAGCTGGTTCATGGAAGTCCTCCAGAAAGAGGCTGAGCTTCAGGAGATCGTTCAGCTCGTCGGTTCCGATGCACTGCCGGAAGCTGAGCAGATCACCATCGAAGTTGCACGTATGATTCGTGAACTGTTCCTGCAGCAGAACGGTTTCGACCCGGTCGACACCTACTGCAGTCTTGACAAACAGCTTGACATGTTCAAGATGATCAAGACCTATGCAGACCTTGCATATGCTGCACAGGCCGCAGGTATCCCGCCGGTACAGATCCTTGCTGTCAAAGCAAAGAACGAGATGCCGCAGATCAAGTTCACCAAGGAGTACAAGCCTGTCCTTGACAAGATCTACTCTGAGATGGACGCTGAATTCAAAGCACTGAGGGCATAACCATGAAAGAATATAAGACAGTCTCCAAAGTTGCCGGCCCGCTGCTCTTCGTTGAGAAGACCGAACCGGTAAGTTATGAAGAGCAGGTCAGTCTTGTTCTGCCCGACGGAACACTGAAGCGCGGACAGGTTCTCGATACCTCCGAGGATCTTGTCGTTGTGCAGTGTTTCGAGACCACTACAGGTCTTGGCCGCGACACCGGTGTCCGTTTCCTCGGTGAAACGTTCAAGATGCCGGTTTCCAAATCCATGCTCGGCCGTATCCTCTCCGGAGGAGGAAAGCCGATCGACGGCGGACCGGACATCGTCCCGGACAAGCGCCTCGACATTAACGGTGCTGCAATCAACCCGTATGCAAGAGGATCACCGCGTGATTTCATCCAGACTGGTATCTCGACCATCGACGGAACCAACACACTGGTCCGTGGTCAGAAGCTTCCGATCTTCTCCTCCGCAGGTCTTCCGCACAACGAAATTGCACTGCAGATCGCCCGTCAGGCAAAAGTGCCCGGATCCACGGAAGAGTTCGCTGTGGTGTTTGCTGCAATGGGTATCACCCGTGAAGAAGCAAACTACTTCATGGCAGACTTCGAGAGAACCGGTGCACTTGAGCGTGCTGTCGTGTTCCTGAACCTTGCAGATGATCCGGCTGTCGAGCGTACGGTTACTCCGCGTCTCGCTCTGACCACCGCAGAGTATCTGGCATACGAACTTGGATACCACGTGCTGGTTATCCTGACTGATATGACCAACTACTGTGAGGCACTGCGTCAGATTGGTGCTGCCCGTGAGGAAGTGCCGGGTCGCCGTGGATATCCGGGATACATGTACACCGATCTTGCTTCGATCTACGAGCGTGCAGGTATCATTAAGGGTCTGAAAGGTTCTGTTACGCAGATTCCGATTCTGACTATGCCGGGTGACGATATTACCCACCCGATTCCGGATCTTACCGGATACATTACCGAAGGTCAGATCGTTATCTCGCCGGAACTGCACCGTAAGGGTATCTACCCGCCAATCAATGTGCTTCCGTCTCTGTCCCGTCTGATGAACCTCGGTATCGGTAAGGGCTTAACCCGTGAAGACCACAAGAAGGTCTCGGATATGCTCTACTCCGGTTATGCAGAGGGTGTTGATCTCCGCGGTCTTGTTGCAATCGTCGGAAAGGATGCACTCTCCGAGCGTGACCAGAAGTTCCTTGAGTTCGCCGATGAATTTGAGAATAAGTTCGTCCGTCAGGGCGCAGACGAGGATCGTACGATTGCTCAGACGCTTGATATCGGCTGGAACATGTTTGTTCAGCTGCCGGAGAGCGAGCTTGAGAAGCGTATCGACCGTGACCTGATCAAGACCTACCACCCGAACTACCGGAAGTGATCCCCCATGGCGCTGAATGTGAAGCCGACCCGTTCTGAACTGATCAACCTGAAAAAGCGGATCAAGTTATCGGAGCGGGGCTATAAGCTTCTGAAAATGAAGCGCGATGGACTTATCCTTGAGTTCTTCAAGGTGCTTGCGGAGGCAAAGGATCTCCGCAATGATCTTGCTGTGAAGTACGCCCGTGCACAGGAAATGATTGCAATTGCAGAGACTGTGGAGGGAAGTATCGGAGTGAAGGCTGCGGCATTCTCGGCGTCCGAGAGCCCGCAGATTGATCTCAAGAGCAAGAACATCATGGGTGTTGTTGTGCCGAAGATTGAGGCAAGGAGTGTCAAAAAGACGCTTACCGATCGCGGATACGGTGTTCTTGGAACATCGTCCGCGATTGATGAGGCGGCTGCGGCATTCGAGGATCTGGTGGAGACGATCATTCTCTCCGCCGAACTTGAGACGACAATGAAGCGTCTCCTTGACGAGATTGAAGGTACCAAACGCCGTGTGAATGCACTGGAGTTCAAGGTGATTCCGGAGCTGATCGAGGCACGGAACTTTATCAAGATGCGTCTCGATGAGATGGAACGCGAAGAGCTGTTCCGTATGAAGAGAGTGAAGGGTAAATCAGAAAAATA
>JAHLFR010000007.1 GCA_018883755.1 Candidatus Methanocorpusculum faecipullorum | reverse complement strand
AATTCCGTTCCTTGAGAACCTGACCGAGGAACACATCAAGCGGTTCCAGGAGCAGGTTGAGATCGTTAACATCATGGAGAGTGAAGACCTTGGTCAGATCTCTGCAAAGATTGCCGAGCTCACCGCTCGCGATCCCGGGGCATTCGGCGCCGACCCAATCGTTGTTCAGATCTCTGATGACGAAGGCGGAGCTGCCGGAGGTGCAACGGTTGCAAGTGCAAACCCGCAGTTCCTCGAGATCGAGAAGCGTCTTGACGCAATCGAGAAGAAGATTGAGTTCACTGACGCAGAAATCGCGATGCGTGTCGGAAGAAAAATTGGTCGTGACATCGGTATCCTCTACGGTCTTGTAGCAGGATGTATTGCATTCATTGTGATTCTGATGTTAGGGCTGAACTTTATGTAAATTGAGGTGCCAATATGTTCAAGTTCGAAAAGGAACAACAGGTCTTTGACTTTAACGGAACAAAAATTGGTGGACAGCCCGGAGAATACCCGCGTGTTCTTGGTGCATCCATCTTCTACAACAAGCACGAGTGTGTTCTTGATGACCACACCGGCAAGATCGACAAAGCGAAAGCAGAAGCGCTCTGGAACCGCTGTCAGGAGCTGACGGACGAAACCGGAAACCACTTCTTCCTCCAGATCATTGCAGAACACGGCGAGGCATTCGAGTCCTACTTCCAGTGGTTCGACAGCATCGACAACAAGACTGCATTCCTGATGGACTCATCTGCCCCTGAGGCACTCGTTCACGCAACGAAGTACGTTACGGAAGTTGGTCTTGCAGACCGTGCAATCTACAACTCCATCAATGGTTCCATCCAGCCGGAGAACATCCAGGCACTTGCCGAGTCTGACGTTGACGCTGCAATTGTTCTTGCATTCAACCCGGGAGACGGTTCCGTTGCAGGCCGTGAGAAGGTACTTTCTGAGGGTGGTGTTGCAGGTCAGGCAAAGGGTATGCTTCAGATTGCAGAAGAGTGCGGTATCAAACGCCCAATTCTCGACACTGCAGCAACTCCGCTCGGTCTTGGCTCTGCCGGTTCGTTCCGTGAGATCCTTGCATGCAAGGCAATCCATGGTCTGCCGACCGGTGGTGCATACCACAACATGACTGTGTCCTGGACCTGGCTGAAACGCTGGAGAAAGAACATCCACGAGCAGTACAAGGGTAAGGACATCCTTGCAGAACAGATGTTCCACCACCACTATGGCGGTATCGAGGGCGTTCGCCAGATTGCCTGGTCTTCCCCAGATATTGGATGTAACATCATGGCAATGACCCTTGGTGCAGATCTGATCATGTTTGGTCCAATTGAGAACATGGAAGGTATTGCAACCGCAGCAGCCTTCTCCGACATCGTTCTGTCCGAGGCTCTTACCGAGCTCGGCGGCGAGGTTCAGGATCACAACGGCCCGCTGTACAAGCTGGTCTAATCTTCCTGACCAATAAAATCAATTTTTTTCTGTAGTGTGGGAAAAATCGGGTTTATCCTGGTTATCACCTGCAGTAACGGGTTATCCCGATTCGGTTTTGTGTTCTTTTTTCACTTTCTTAGATCTATCAGAAGGCATACATAGGGTAAACGTACAAAACACTACATAAGTATGCGAGTCAGCGAGGGGAATCTGACCCAACAATATTATTGTGATTATCTGGAGATTCTTGCAGAAGAGATATTATCTGCGTCTGTAACTGAGGAGGTGCGGAGAGGTGTGCATGAAAATATTGTGTTCCGCAATTTGTTTCTCCACCGAATGGGTGTAGATGGAGGTTTCCATGCACGAGTGATCTCTGCAATCCTGCATCAACCAGATGATAGCCGACTTCTGATGGATCTTCTTATGGCATCAAAGCAGGTTGATACCGATGTGCTACCGGTCGAAGAGTGGCTGAAGCAGGAGTACGCATCAGCAGTTGATAAACAGAACAGCGCACGGATGGTAGCAGTTGAGGCACTGCTGCGATCCTATATTTCGGGAACAAATCAGGCAGCCGAGATCATTGCATCTGCCGGGGATTCACATCCCCAGAGTTGGTGGCAACTTGAAACACGGCGTATCACAATTGCTGAGGTTGCAAATCCTGACATGTACTTCGGTGTTGGGCGCCGTCCGTTCTGGCATGAATTTCCCCTTGACCGGTACGCGGCAGTTGTTGCAGGCGTACCTGATCTTCTTCCCCATGAGATTTATGACTGTGTTGTCTGCATTGCAGGGGCATGGTTCTCCTCTCTTACGCGTGAGGAAATGATCACATGGCTGAATATGCCGCAGCCTACATTGTCTGAGTGGGAAACACTCTGTGCTCCGCTTTTGAAGTGTGATACCCCCGATGCAGCACTTTCTACTGCAAACTGGTTGTATGCTTCAGGAAACAATGATCCGGCAATGGATCTCTATGCAAATATTACTCTTGCCTTCCCCGGAACCCCCGCTGAGATATCGTCATTTGAGCTGATAGGTACCATTCTGCGAAAATTAGGAGATTATGATAATGCGTTTGAGGCCTACAAGAACGCTTTCATTGCATCACGTGGTGCAGGTGGTTACCAGACTGCAATTGGTTTGAAAAATCTGTGTGAGGTTGGTGAGGACCTCGGTGAAGATATGTCGGATTACTATACGCGGATTGCGGGAATTGCGGATATGTTGCCCGTTTCTGAAAAATTGCGTCTGTATCTGGATCTTGCTGCATCCTGCAGGAGACGTCATGCGTATGAGAAGGAGTACAGGTATCTTGAGCAGGTGCTTGATGCAGAGGATGAGGATGATGAGGATTTGGTGGCTGCTGCAATGTCACGGTTGTCAGAAATGAATATGTCCCTTTCAGCAGATGGTACCCCGGACACTCTTTTGCTTGCAGCAAAAGATGAAGAGTCAGAGTCTTCTGTTTCGGTTACAAGGGGAACTGCCGCTTATTTCGGATTTGATCCTGCCAGTGCACTTATGTGGTATGAGCGGTCCGGTTCTTCACATATCTCATCGCTACAGTTCGCTGCAGCAATGGCTGCCGGTGTTGACGCGGAGGAGTATGCGAAAACCCCATCCCAACGTGCGGTGGT
This sequence comes from Candidatus Methanocorpusculum faecipullorum, assembly GCA_018883755.1. Taxonomy (GTDB): domain Archaea; phylum Halobacteriota; class Methanomicrobia; order Methanomicrobiales; family Methanocorpusculaceae; genus Methanocorpusculum; species Methanocorpusculum faecipullorum. The sequence goes on along the minus strand of JAHLFR010000007.1, from coordinate 79,722 downwards.
TCTTGCAGCAGAAGGTTCACCAGTGACGGAGATTATTCGTGAATTGAATGTGGCGGTAACTGATGCGTGGCGGAGTGGTGAAGATGCCGTACAGGTGTTTGAACAGATAATTCCATATCTCACTCCCGATCAGATGAGTACTGTTTTTGTCGAGGTAACAGCACGTTCCACCCGCGATGATGAACGTGCTGTTGTGTGTTCCGCGGCAGCGAAGGCATTACTTTCCGCAGGATATGTGAATGAGGCACGGACGATGCTGCGTGCTGCACTCCGGGCAAATCCCGGGCGTGAGATGAGATCCCGGTTGTTTGCAGAACTTGGATGGCTGGAGTATGAGTCCGGAGTATATTCTGCATCGGTTGATGCATATGACGGGGCACTAAAGATCAACGATCAGTTCCCTGCGGCATGGGCTGGCCGTGCCCGTGCTCTTGCGTGTATGGGAAAATATGATGAGGCGCTTGTAGCTGCTGGTTATGCTGTTGTGCAGAACCCCTCAAATGGTTCATATCAGCATCTTCGTGCAGCTCTCGAGACTGTTTCTGGTTCCCCCGTAGATCCTGCAACAGATCTGTTGTTTGTCCTGCCGGAACCAGGTTATCTGCAGGCAGCTGCAGCCCGGTATTCTGTGAAAAAGACAAACTCCTGTCCGCCAGCGGTGTGGAATGTGTCGAATGTTGAGGATGTTCTTCCGATGAGGTTTTAGTTCCAATGAAACAGGTCGTTGCGCTTCTTCTGGTTGCTCTCTCCCTGGTAATTTTGTTTGCTGTTTTTACTGGGGGTGGCAACAATGAGCCTGATCCGCTTCCGCCAATCACCAATGTAACGAAGTATAATGGTACAATCGGTGTGATCCTGCCGAGTAATTCTACAATTGGTGAGCAGGTGCGAAATGGAATTGATACCGCTTACCTCTTGCAGGATACAAAAACCCGTCCATCCCTCGTGTATCTGGATAGTGAAGATCTTACGTCTCTTCCTGCTCTCGACGCTGTGATCACTGCTACTGACGAGATCAGTGAAACGTGGGATGCACAAACTGATATGCGGGGAACAGTGCATGTGGCTGTAGCCTCACCAGGGTATGCAGCAAGTGCTCCTGACGGGGTGGTTACGTTCAGTACCCCGCCATATTATGAAATAGAATCTATGCAGTCGCTTTTGCAGCAGCATGATGTTATCGGGGTACTCGGGCCGGACAACGCCTACACTGCTGCATACATTCACGATTTGAAATATGCGACTGGCAGCAGGATCATTTCAGGAATCGTTTCTTCATCGTCAGGAGAGATTGTATCACTTCGTTCTCTCTTAGTCCAGAATCCAAGTCTCCTAATCATCACTGGTGGTGAGGATGTTCCCAATATTGTTGCAAAAGCCCGTGAGTTTGGACTGACCGGCCCGATAATGGTCTCTTCATGGATTGGTGAGGATGCAACAATTGCGAATGACTCCCGAATGGAGGGTGTCTATACGGCAAAACGTATGTCCGACATCTCTTCACATCCATTTTATAATGTGTATCAGGCACGGTTTGGTACGACCGGATCGATTTATGCGGCAGAGGGATATGATGCGATGATGACACTCTGCCGGCTTGTTCCGCAGAGTAACGGGAGTACTCAGTATGTTTCCAGTTGGTACCTGGGAAAGAACTATGAGGGGGCTGCCGGTTCGTATGAGTTCGATGATGATGGGTGTGGTCGGATTCTGATGCAGATTGCACAGTTCCAGTCAGGTTCTGTGGTCCCTGTGGATACATATGTGCGTCCTCCGTCTGAGGTTATCATTGGGGTGTACGGGAACGATGAAGTGGTCCGTGGAGCGGTTGCGGGTGCTGAGTTAGTTAACAGTGCAAGTACTGTTGGACTACCGGGAGCGTCAACAAGTGGTATTTCGGGATTGTATGGTGCGAAAGTATCTATCCTCCCTCTTGTAGCGGGATACCCCGTGCCAGAGAATGTAACTGCGGTTATAGGAGATCTTAGTGGCGTGGTTACGGATCTTCCTGGTGTACATACTGTTTCCAAGAATTGGGTTCCGGACGGATGGTCCGTGTCGCTTGCTCCTGATGCCAATGCGGGTTTTTCCTTGTTCTTGGATAGTGTTGATGAGAGGAGAGGGTATGGTACGCCCCTCAACAATGTTACAATATTACATCCAGACAACACTCAGCCTTCCGCTGGAACAATCTCCACACTGGAAAACCGCGGTTACCATGTTTCGGTGGTGCCCTATTCCCTTCCGCTGAGTGAGACGGAAGCTGTTGCACTGATGGCGGGATTATCCTGTACCGGGCAGGTTCTAGTGAGTTTACCTGATAGTGCAGCGGATTTGACCATTCTTCTTGCTGGTGCCCGACAGACGGGATCAATCCCTGCTTTCTGGTATGTTTCAGGGGATGTGATTCTTGGTGATCCTGCCTTGGTACAAAGTACACTGATTTATGATTCTCTTATTGGTTCAGATATCTGGTCCTCAGAACTTGGAAAGTCAAAACCGCTGGTTCGGGAGGTGTCACTGTTCTATTCAAGTGTGTATCCCGGAAAGTCGATGACAGGTGTATCTTCCAGATCATTTGAGGCGGTGGTGATGCTTGCCGATGCTATGAGTGTGTCCGGATCCACCGCTCCGTCGTCAGTTGGTTCTGCTTTGAAAACCCTCAACTACTCTGCAGACCAGAGTATTTTCTTTGGTGACGGTGTCTCATTTGATGCTTCTGGTGTTGCTGTTGGTCCGGAGACGATGCTCTTACAGGTCCAGAGTGGTACCACCCGTATCATCAGCAGTTCTGCAGATCTTCGTCTGATGACAAAAGACTAACCTGATTTTTTCTTTTTGGTGTTGTCTGCAATATTTCCTGTTATTTTTCGTGAACCCTAACAGAGTCTATTTGTGTAGTGAGGAATAACATATGGTTCATGACGATTCGTTACCTCCGATTTCTGGTTGGCGGCATGCATTGCAGCGCATGCTCGGCTCATCTTGAATCCACACTAAAGGCCCTCCCCGGTATTTTGGAGGTCACGGTCAATCTTTCCACAGCAACTGTGAGCGCAAATATCGATACGGATCTGGTAACCCCGGAAAAGATAGATGAAGCAGTCCGATCGGCTGGGTTCTCGGTGAACTCAGTGCCGGTCTCGTTTATTGTAACTCCTGCGGATGATGTTTCCATATCAGCTGCTGCAAAGCGTGCACTACAGGAACTTTCTGGCGTGCAGGATGTTTCTGAGAGCGGGGATCTGGTAACGATCTTGTATCATCCGTTGCTTGCAGACCCATCACAGTTTGTTTCAGTTTTGAAAAAGGCAGGTTATTCTTCGGTTACCGTGAACAGCGGGTTTGATGATCTGTTCTATATCCCTGAGCATGAGAAGGACGAACTGTCTGGTTTGCGAAACAGAACGATTCTCGGATTTATCGGTTCAGCAGTTTTAATGGGGTTGATGCTGTTTGTTCATCCTCTGTTTGCGGAAGATATGTTTCTGATGGATATTTTGATGCTGGTTATTGCAACACCGATTCTGGTTGTATGTGCGTATCCGATCTTCCAACAGGGGATCTCCCAGCTTCGCGGAGGGATGCTCGGTATGGAGGTTATGTATATGCTGGGTATTACGACGTCGTATATTGCGGGTCTTGGTGCTGTTGCAGGATATTTACCATCACCAGACTTTCTGCTGTTTGAAACTGCTGTGATGCTTACCGCATTTTTAGGACTTGGCCGATTTCTCGAAACACGGGCGCGGGGGCGAACATCGGATGCGATTCTTGCACTGCTGCATCTCCGTCCTCCGGTTGCAACGGTCATTCGTGATGGTGTAGCCCAGGAGGTGCGAGTTGGGGAACTTGTCGCAGGGGACACAGTTCTGGTAAAGACAGGTGGTCAGATTCCATCGGATGGTATAGTTCTTGAAAACCCGGTTACGGTGAATGAGTCTGCAATTACTGGTGAGTCTGTGCCGGTGGTAAAAATGCCGGGAACGAGCGTTATTGGTGGTACTGTGGTGTCACAGGGAGTTCTCACGATGGAGGTGGAAAAGGTGGGGGCAGACACTGTACTTGCAGGGATCATTAAAATGGTGCGGGAAGCACAGGAGACTAAACCTCCTGTACAGCGGCTTGCAGACGCAGCCGTCCGGTACTTTATTCCGTTTGTTCTAAGTGTAGCAATTATTGCATTCGTGTACTGGTTCTTCTTTGCCGGCGAGACACTGTTGATTGCATTGTCGAGTTTCATTGCGGTAATTGTGGTTGCCTGTCCCTGTGCACTGGGACTTGCAACACCGACTGCGGTGACTGTAGGTATTGGTCGGGCGGCAAGTCTTGGAATTTTGATCCGGAATGGTGAGGTACTGGAGCGTGCAGGGAAACTGAAAGCCGTTGCGGTGGATAAGACGGGTACACTAACAGTAGGTTCTCCAACAGTATCTGAAGTAGTACCTGCCCCAGGTACAAGCGAAGAAGATCTCCTTGCGATCGCCGCATCTCTTGGGCGGAAATCTTTGCATCCACTTGACTCGGCGATTGTTGCAGAGGCGGATAAACGCGGTATTGCGGATCTTGCGGCGGCACGGGTGGAAACTGTTCCCGGCAGGGGAATGACGGCACGGGTGAAACGTGAAACTGTGGTGATAGGATCGGCCGAGTTCATGGAGGAAATGAGTATCATCGTGGATGATTTAGTATCATCTGCTGCGGAAAAATTCCGTGCAGCGGGATCGTCGGTGGTGTTCGTTGCTGTCGCCGGAAAGGTTGTGGGAGCTGTTGGGATCTCCGATGCACTCCGACCTGACGCCGTCCGTGCCGTTGCGGAGTTTGAGAGTATGGGCCTTCCGGTAACGATGCTGACAGGGGATAATGCACGTGCTGCTGAGGTTGTTGCTGGCCTTGCTGGCATCTCTCATGTTGAAGCAGGTCTGATGCCGGATGAGAAACGTACGATTATCCAGCACATGCAAGAAGAGGGAAAGGCAGTGGTGTTCGTGGGTGATGGAATTAATGATACTCCGGCGATGACGCAGGCTGATGTAGGTATCGCTGTGGGCAGCGGGACGGACGCGGCGGTTGCATCTGGGGGAATTGTTTTACTTCGTTCGGATCTGATTGGTGCAGTTGCGGCAGTCCAGCTTGCACGCAAGGTATTTTCGAGAATCCGAATGAATCTGTTCTGGGCATTCGCATACAATCTGTTTCTGATCCCACTTGCGGCAGGTGTATTGTATCCGTTTACACATGTGATGTTCCGACCAGAATACGCAGCGGCAGCGATGGTGGTGAGTTCGGTAACGGTGGTAAGTCTCTCACTGCTTCTACGGAGGTATACACCGCCTGCTTTGCGAAACAACAATGTTTCTCCGATTCAGAATACATCGTGAGAGTGTTGTTCAGTAACCATTCTCTCTATTTTGGGTCTTTAGTGAGTTTTGAATAGCCACGAAGATCCGGAATTTACTGTAGCAATGAAATATTTCTTCAGGATTTCTTTTTCCTGGTTTTCTATACGCTCCTTACTTTCTTGCCCACAACATCCGGTTGTCTGCAAACATTACGTCAATGAGTCCTTTTCCATGCAGATAAGAGAGGTACGACCGTACTGTACTCCCGACCAGTACATACTGGTTGCAGTCCATCGAGAGATTGTACCGTACAAATAATCCCGCTAAGATATCCTCAAATGATGCACCTGCTCCGCACAACTCAAGTATCTGATCTGCAATTTCCTCTACCTTCATGGCGTTCATTCGTGCGAGTTCCCTGATATCTGTTACCGGTTCGGCATGTGCAGGGACAAATAATTCGGCATCTGTAGTTTCCACCGTTTCCAGTGTTGTAAGATATGCCTCTACATCATAGAGAACAGCGACATGGTACTTCTCTAGTATGTGCTCCCCTGATAAACTGTCTGCACAGAAAAACACCTTGTCCGGGGTCACAACTCCGATCATATCAAAATAATGTCCCGGCAGGGGGATTATCGTGAACTCATGTGGGAAGGTTTCTTCGCATATATCCAGTACCGTACACGGTTTTGCCATCAGGAATTTATTTCTGAGTTCCTTTGGGGGATATCCCCCGTACAAATATGCCGGTTCCAGAATAGGATGTTGCATAAATGCCCGCTCTATCTCGCTCCCGTACACTTTGCACCCTGTCCGCTCCTGCAAAACTGCACATCCGCCAAAATGATCTGCATGTGAGTGGGTAACAATTACTGCATCCAGGTTCCATCCATGTGCCTGTAGGATTTTCAAAATCTTCTTTCCCGCTTCCTTGTCGTTACCACTATCGATCAGATAGGCATGGGCATCATCTTTCACATATAGCCCCATCTTCGCCGGGCAGTCAATATAATACGTATTCCCGCGTGCGTGTATCAGTTCATACATCGGAATTCGATCATTGTATGGTGTGTGCCTGCTATATATCCGTACATTCCTGAGTTTGCTTTTCTCTTTACTTGGAAGAATTATTTGTATCGCGGATCCTGTTCTGCCGGACAAAAATTACATAATGCTGCGGGAAGATCCCTCTCTTTATCTCTGATTGGACAAAGTACCTGTTCTCCCTCGCGATGGACTGTTGCCCCTCCCGGAAACGGCATACCGATTGGGTGTCCGTATCCATTTGCAATCAGCATCACATATCCGTATACGAGCCGGTAAAAAAATTTGCTCAGGGGATGTTCCATCTGTGGAAACGGATCATCCGATGGCCCGGATCGAACAAAACACTGTACGCGTGCAATTTCCCAGTACTCACTCCAGAGCGTAGGATCCTTTATTGGTTCATCGGGAAGCTTCTGCGTTCGGTACATCTGCATAAACACGTGATACTGATTCAGCAGATCCAAACTGTAAGGTAGGTATACTCTCCGGTATGGATTTGGCAGCTTGTTTACTTCGCGGCGGATAAATCCTCCTATGTACTGAAGATCAAAGACCGTGTACTGGGATAAAGCAGACCCGATTCTTTTCACTGCGTCAGCAGTACTCGTTGCCTTCTGAAGGGACTGGATGGTCCTGTCAATAACTGCCGCCGATTCATCATCGGAAAGGGAAAGGACGTTCATCTCCGAATCATTCCTCCAGTCCCGTTCTGGGAGACTGCCATTCCATTTCCCCTTGCTTCTCGGAAACAGTCATTGTTGCTCCGGCTGGTTCTGAATGGGTTGTCAGTTCCATTTCTTTCTCTGCACATGCTGACACTGTTGTCACACTGCCTGCTGAAATTAGGCACAGACAACCCAGAACCGTCTGGAGATACTTTTTCATACCATTATCTCAATCCGTTTCTATAGTATATATTCATCAGCACATTCGGGCTATCAGATAAGATACATCACTTCTGTTTTCTGTACAAACGTTCAGGCCAAATGGCGATATTAATAATCTATCAGCCCCTATATGTCCTCAGTTAGTTAGCATGGAGATTGCCTACGCTGTTCTCGTGATTGTCGGCCTCGTCGCATTTGAAACAGTGGCTAGTATCGACAATGCAATCATCAATGCAGACATTTTGTCCACCATGAAAGCGTGGGCACGCCGCTGGTTCCTGACCTGGGGTATTATCATTGCAGTTTTTGGTATCCGTGGTGTGCTTCCATGGCTTATCATCTGGTTTTCAACCCCTTCCCTTGGTCCGATTGGAGCACTGACTGCAACGTTCTCCGACGATGCTACTGCTGCGGCTGCAATTGAGGCCAGTGCACCGTTCCTCCTTTTGGCGGGAGGGATCTTCATGATCTTCCTTTTCCTCCACTGGTTGATGGCCGAGGAGAAGAACTGTATTGTTCCAGGAGAGCGTGCCATGTCCCGTCAGGGTCCCTGGTTCTATGCTGTTGCAGCTGTTGTTCTGTTTCTGATCTGCTATGCCGCAGCACAGATCAATGCTCTTCTTGCGGTGGCAGCAGTGGGAGGTTCTGCAATCTTTTTCATCATGCAGGGGTTCAGGCTCTTTGCCGACAAAAAGTCTGCGGAGCTTGAAGCCGGTACTTCAACAAAATCGGACATGAGTAAATTGATGCTGCTTGAAGTAATCGACGCAACATTTTCTATTGATGGTGTTATCGGCGCCTTTGCATTTACCATGTCTGTCCCGCTGATTCTGATTGGAAATGGTATCGGCGCAGTTGTTGTGCGTGAGTTAACCGTCCGGAACATCGAAAATATCAGAAGATATGCCTATCTGAAAAATGGTGCGATGTATTCTATCTTTACACTTGGCCTTATCATGTGCGGTGAAGGGTTCGGCTTGCACATCCCAATTTGGTTTGCCCCGCTCCTGACCATTGGAATTGTGGCGACGTTCTTCTGGCTCTCGCTTCGGAGAATCAAGAAGGGTGACTTCGGTGTTTGCCACATTCCGCGGGAGTAACCAATCCCTCCTTTTTGTCCGGACAAATACTAATGTACATTCAAAACATACAGAATAATCATGAGTGGTGTCACTGCGGAAAGTACGCTTCTTCTTCATTTCACCAGCCGTCGTCCAGATGGGGAAATCTTTGAGGATACTCGCTCTGGTAAACCGGTACTGGTCACGCTCGGAAAAAAACAGATCAATCCAGCATTTGAAGAGGCTCTTATTGGCAAGTCCGAGGGTGAGACAGTCACCGTTGTGCTTCCTCCGGAGAAAGCTTACGGCAGGTACCACAAGAAACTCGTTGTCACCATTAAACGGCATAAACTCAGTCTTGATCACGAACCGGTTGCAGGAGAGATCATCCGAGTCGAAGTCCTGAAAAAGCCTTGTCTTGTCACGGTGGTTAGTGTAACCGATAAAAGCATCACGGTGGACGCGAATCATCCGCTTGCCGGAGAAACGATCACCTACGATATCACCATAGAAAAGATCTTCTGACCATGAGCTCTCTGGGAATTATTCATCACTGTGACTGTATCACCGGCATGAACCGGCTTTCTGCCGGATCTGTTGATGTTATTGTGACCTCTCCACCTTACAACCTTGGTAAGCTCTACACCACCTATGATGACACAGTTCCGCGTAACGGATATCTCTCCTGGATGAAAGATGTTGCCGATGCTGCGATACGTGTACTCTCTGATGAGGGCTCTCTGTATCTCAATGTTGGAGGCAGTCTCAAAGATCCGTGGATTCCCATGGACGTTGCGCAGGAGTTCCGGAGATCCGGGTTCATTCTTCAGAATATGATCCATTGGATCAAATCCATTGCTCTTCCTAAAGAGGACATGGGAAAGTTCTACAATGCAAAGATTCCCGAGACTGGTGTCGCGGTTGGTCATTACAAGCCGATCAACAGTCATCGGTTCCATAATGACTGCCACGAGTTCATCTTTCACTTTACCAAAACCGGTGACGTTCCGATCGATCGGCTCGCAAACGGTGTTCCCTATCAGGACAAAAGCAATGTCCGCAGATGGGTACAGAAAAAACAGGATATCCGCGATCGCGGCAACACGTGGTTCATCCCCTATGAAACCGTCCGCGAGGAGCGTCCTCATCCGGCAACCTTTCCGGTTCAGCTGCCGATGATGTGTATCCGTGATCACGGTGTCAGCCGTTGCCGCCTTGTGATGGATCCGTTTATGGGTATCGGCAGCACTGCTGTTGCCGCAGTTCGTCTTGGGATCCCGTTTATCGGGTTTGAGATCGATGAAGGATACATCAACATTGCCGAGGAACGGATCGCAGCTGAGCTGCTTCCCCAGTGAGAGCCCTGCCCATTGTTTTCATTTTGTCAGCCGTAAATATTCAGAATGCAAATGATCCGTATTTCCCGCCGCCGCCTGGGAAGAGTGTGACCTGTCCCTCCCGCATTTTTATCACTGCATCTGCCACTTCACATGATACGGAACAGAGATCATGTTTGGGAACCTCCAGCAGAACTGCAATCTCATTGTCGAATGTTTCGACGAATCTGTTGTACAGTTCTTTGCATTTTTTCGTGTTTGGTGAGGCCGTTCCAAGTACGCGTGCAATCACCTCTCCCAAAGGAATCATTTTCAGATACGGCGGACGTTGTGTTGGTTCCGCAAGTGTGGAGAGTTTTTCTGCACGTTCACGAACACCAAGCTTGATTCTTCCGTTGTCATGCGGGCATTTCCAGTGGAAGTGCTCTGCCTCCGCAAGGGAAAACTGTTGGTAGCAGCGGGTACATGCCGTACGGTTGTATTTTCCCTCTTCTGGAAAAAAGCCGGCGTTCAGGACGATGTTTCCTGAGGAAATTCCTGCGAGAACTGATTTAGGCGAGTCTGTGGAAAGATCCATTCGTGTAAACTCGCGCCCGAGTTTTATTGGTGTCGGGCTGTGAGCATCTGAGTTTGTAAGGAATGGAACATCGGCAAATTCTGCAATACCTGCACCGTACGTGGAATCTGCTGAGAGCCCAAGCTCACAGAACTCAAACGTCTCTTCCCCGTAGCATTCGGAAGGGGATGTGAATGCTGCAAACAATGACGTCCACGGAGTAAATGCATGTGCAGGACCAATCATTCCTCCCACGTCATGGACTGCTGTTGCGATCTCTTCTCCTCCCAGCTGAAGATGTGGTCTCCCTGCGGTAGTAAGATGCCCGCATACCGGTTCGAACATGTCCTGCAGTTCCGCAAACTGATCAAATGTTTCTGCGAGAATTACGTGATGTACGCGTGAGGAGTCCTCCACTTCGGTTTGTGGTATCACTGTAATCCCAAATTCATTGTCCACATACGGCTCCCACATTTTGCGCCATTCAGGATGCAGTGCATCGCCGCTTCCGATAACATCAATGCCTTTGATTCTGCATCCCGCCAGAATGTGTTCCGGCACCATGTCCGGAGACGTTGCCATGGAGAAACAGGAGTGCAGATGCAGGTCTGTATTTTTCTGCATTCGTCTCACCCGATGTAGCTGAGATCGTCCGGGGGTTTTGGCATTGCAGCATTTGCAATTGCTGCAATATCAGTCATCATCTGCTCAGCAAGATCCGTCAGTTCCGTCCGGTCTGCATGAATGTGTGTTAGTCGCTCCAGTACATCCAGTACTGCTGTTGAGCTCACTGGGTCTACCAAGTAACCGGAGGTCTCTCCAAGAAGCGCAATTCCTTCCATCCCGTGCAAGCGCCCGAGCGTAATAAGTAACCCTGCAGCACCGATAATGCCTCCTACCGGTTCCTCGGGATTTATCACTGCACCGGCTGCAAGTACTTCCTCTTTGAGGGATGCAGAACTCAGTGCTGAAAGTACCCGCGGGTGTTCGACCATTCTTCCAACACCGTAACCGCCCAGCGTATAGATGCGGCGGACGCCCAGCAGATCAAACACTCTCAGATATCCTTCCGCAAGAGTGTAATGCCCTTCGGCACTGGTACTCTGACAGTCACCCGCGAGGAAAAGCACCGGATCGTGTTCATCGGTTCCTGGCACAAAAAATATCTCGTTGCGTGGAAGGCGAAGAACAGCATCGCAATCAAGATACATCTGCGGCGGAAACAGTGTAGAAGTTATCTCCGCAACCTTCACTGCGGAAAGTGCACGGACCAGATGATCCACCACCAGTTTTCCCACATGGCCAACACCCGGAAGACCAGCTATTACCACGCTTGCAGAGTGGGCAGATACATCTTCTACATACCAGCGCACATTTACTTGTTCCATTCGCGTATCATCCTCCGGTATTTACCATATTTATCCTGTGGGGAATATCGTGCAGGGTGCACTGACTCAGTTACAGCACCACATTTCGGACAAACTTTCAAAAGAGTATAGGTGTGATCAATCGGGCATTGCCGAATGTGACCAGTCATAATACACCTAGTTATTTCTGTTTTCGTACCAGTTTCCCGGTACCATCGGCGCGCTCCATCACCCCGATCGCAGCATTTGCAGCTTTTTCCAGAGCCTTCTCTGCTGTTTTGTAGTCCGGAGCAACGACCTTTACCCGGTATTTGGGTGCGCCCAGATACAACAACTCGATCTCGGCACCGTCAACTTTGGGTTCAGCGGAACGGAGTGCGCGTCGAATTACGTTTACTCCGTCCGGTTTATTGGAGGTCAGTTCCAGGATTGCGGAAACCGTAACCCGGGGAACTTTCACATTTTCTGATGCAACTTTTGCCAGTGCGTTCCTTACGACCTCAGGCAGGGAGAACTTTTCCAGTGTTGTGTCACCATAGATGGCGATGTCCTCAAATGCAGCATAGAGAGAGGAGTACTCCTTGTACATTGCCTCTTCAATATCCTTCACTGGGACATTACTGTCCTTTGAGGCAAACTCGATCCATTTGTGGGCTTTTTGTTCGTTCTTCCAGTCCTGAATCTTCTCACGGCGCTGGTGTTCATTTACATCTTTGAGGGAAAGATCAATATGGCCGCGGGATTCGTCCACATGAAGGACTTTGCATACGACTTTTTGTCCTTCACGAATATAGTCCCGGATGTATTTGATCCATCCACGGGCAATCTCCGCAATCGGGATTAACCCCTGACGTCCTTCATACTCATCCAGGGCAACGAATGCCGCAAAGTCCTTGACCTCTACAACACTGCAGACGACAAGTTCTCCTTCAATTGGCCAGTCTCTTTCACTCATTGATGATGGTTCCGAATTTATTCGTAAGATGCGATGACATCTGCTTTGATGTCTGCCTTACCGCCAGTCGGCTCTGCAAGGACACGTCCGCAGACGATGCACTCAACTTTAGAGGATGCCTTCTCAAAGACGAGCTGCTCGTGCTCGCAGTCTGGGCATTTAACCTTCAGAAACTTGCTCCGGTTTTCGCGGGTTGATTTTACCATTCTTGCTCACTCCGTAAGTTCAAATTTGCCAGCGCGGTATCCTGCTCTCAGGTGTGCCTTTCCGCACTCCTTGCACCGGTAACGTACGTTGATCTTCTTGGTTGGCTTGTCTCCTCCCGGAACCTTACCGAACTTACCGCGGTTTCCAACAGAGCTGCGGCGTGCCTTCTGACGGTCAATCCAGTGGAGGCCGGTTGTCTTACCCTTCTTTACCTTTTCCACCTCATGCTCGGTGTGCTTCCGGCAGTACGGGCAGTAGGTGTTGAATTTTACTGGTTTTTTCATGAATATTGTCCCCTCTAAATCAAGGATACCGAATACCATACTTATTTGCGAAGCCTGATATTTAATGCTATGTTGCGGTTGCAGAGAATTTCTGCCATGGGTTGTGGCAGCGAAACGATATCTCCTGGCGAAAGAGCATAACATCGTCCGCTATAATCCTGAAATTCCTCTACTTTTTCTTGTACCATAATCACGCGGTACGATTCGGGAGCAGTTTCTGCATCGGCGTTTCCGTTCTGGAACACTTCATCTGCATGCGCGTCCGCAAAAGAGGCTGCATCAGTCGAATTCGGCTCATCTGCCACTATCCCTGCCTCTCCAGGGCTGAAGTGGAATGCGGTTGTGGTATCTAATATTTGTTTACCGTCAAGAAGAGCCTTTCTGCATGCCGTAGCTGAGTCTGCGACAACCTCATAGAGTGAACGTTCTCCAGGTACCATGCAGCGGAGCTCTTCGCGGTTAATCTCTTCCCCGGTTGCTTTGGCGAGGGCCAGTGAAAAGATTTTGCGGGTCCGCTCGGCATAGAGATCCCGGATGTACTCGCGCAGGCTCTCACGTTCTTTTAAGAGAATCTGTACTCCTTCTCCGAATGGATCTCCCATGCTGCGCGCTTCACTGGTTAATGCATTGAGTTCCGCATGCACCTCTTCATACAGGGTTGCAGGTATCTCGGTGAGCGATCCGCTGTTGCGTTCATCGATCAGGTACCCGTGAAGTTCTGAGATGCTGATGCGATCCGGCATGTTACACTCCTCCGATCTCTGCAATTCCGCGGCAGCAGAGGAATACTGCAAGTGCCTCGGGGACTGTGTTTAATCCTTTGGAAAGACTGTAGCTGTTTCCAAGTATCGGCATTGTCAGTGGGAAGGAACACTCAACTGTTACCTGTCGCTCGCCAAAGACCACGGCGTCCAAAAGCGGATCAAATGCATCAAGACGGTCAACCTCAAGGGGAGTTACCCGCATGCCGGAGCCGCCGTGAAGAGATCCGGGGTGGCGGATGAGACGCTTAATGTCAGTCGTAACCGGTTCATCTGCCTGAGCCGCCATTGCTAGGATCTGATCCTGAAATGGTTTGTTTTCTGGATTTGTAATCGCCCGGATGACTTTGTTTTCGAGAAGTTTTTCCGGGATTGTTGCAGCGGTTGTACGGGTTGCATCAAGATTTTTCAGAAACCCTGTCGCAAACTTGTCGGAGATCCCTTTGAGTCCGGTAAGGTATTCTGCCTGTGCATCAGACTCCAGTGCGGCTATTCTGTCAAGCTCTGCGAGAAGTGCTGCACGGTAACGTTTTTGCCAGCCTTTGTTTCTCGCAGGACCTGTAAGCATGCTTTCTGCGGAAAGACCTGTTCCTGAGACGTAGTTGACCAGTTCTCGCCGCTCAGTACTGTCCCAACTGCGGACTGCAAGGGTTGGTATGTGGATATGATAACCGCGGCCACCGGAGAAATTGATCCTGAGGTCGCGCTCGAAAAACCCGAGTTCCGATGTCAGCATGTCGATGAGCTTGAATAGCTCCTCTTTGACCCGCGCAAGCATGACATCATACGGTCCTCTGACTATGTGGTCCGCATCAAGGTCAAAAATAAGATCTGCTCCCAGCCATCCTTTATCACTCATCTGCCCCGCTCCAGGCCGCGCGTAGTACGCGGTTGAGTAGTAAACATGCGCGGGGATCATGGTTTTGAGATAGGTGTGTACATCCTCTGGTGAACTAAAGGAAAGATGCCTGCGCATCCCGGCTGTTTTTGATCCGCTTGAAAAGAAGATGAAGCCCCATTCCCGTTCAGTAAGTGCCTCAGGGATGTACACAGCTCCTGCTCCCTGAACCTCTCCATTATAGTAGGCAGAGAACCGCTGCCTGAGGAACTCATAGGTGGCTGGCTTCATAAGTTCTTGATCATATATGGGCCTGTCCGCACATATCCCTGTTTGCGATAGTAGGGTCGTACCCCTACACCGCTCATAACCGCGACTTTATCATATCCCGCATCTCTCGCAGTCTCTTCTGCGCGGGACAACAGTTTTTGGCCGTAGGATCGATGTTGTCTGTCCTCCCCCTCACCGCGCTCCCCAAGGGGAACAATGCTGCCGTATACATGCAGTTCACGAACGAGTGCTGCTCCATCAAGCTCTGAGCGGAAGACAGTGCCGGGGAACCTCAACCGTACAAATCCGATGAGGGCTTCTCCGGAAACCGTGGAGAGAAAGTGTTCTTTCCCGCCACAGCAGTCATAGATCAGGGATTTTTCTTCAACAGGTGCATGGCTAGGTCTTCGTCCAATCTCACGGCATCTGATGCAATGGCACTGTTTTCCCTGTTCAGCAAGGCGTTTTTGTGCCATCTGGCGAATGTGACCGTGTATTGATCCCGATACAATGAGTTTTGCTGGGATGTCACGCTGGATCCGCTGAAGTCTGACATATTCGGGCAGTCGTTCTTTGGCATAGGCGAGGAGATCGATAAGATCATCTTCGTCATACGTTTCGTACTCTCCCGCTTTCCAGAGCTCTTCGAGTTCTGCTCCGGGTGTTACGAGTGTTGGATATATCTTGAGAAAGTCTGGACAGAACCTTGGATCTGTGAATAGTGTATCAAACATTTTCCGATCACGCGGAATGCTGCTGCCATACAGGTTTGGCATGACGTGGAATCCCACTTTGATCCCTGCATCACGCAATAGGCGGTTCGCTTCAACACTGTCGGCCACGGTGTGACCGCGCTTGTTTTGCGTCAGTAATTCGTCATCGGTGTGCTGGAACCCAAGTTCGACTTTGGTGACTCCGAGTTCGAGCATTCGATTGATGTGCTCTTCCCGGCACCAGTCCGGTCTTGTCTCAAAGGTGGTTGCAATACACCGTACTGCTGCGTGCTCGTTCTCATCCATGAGTTCTGCGAGATTATGTGCAACAGATGTTTTTCCTGAGAACTCGTTCATCCCGCGAAGACACTCGGAGACGAACCATTCCTGGTATGCGGGTTCACGTGCGGTCATGGTTCCTCCCATGACGATCAGTTCGGCTTTATCCACATGGTGTCCGAGGAGTTTGAACTGTCCAAGCCGTGCTGTTACCTGGCGGTAGGGGTCATACTCGTTTTGCCTGGCACGAAGAGCGGCTGGTTCCTCTCCAGTGTAACTCTGCGGTGATCGGAACTCATGTTCCGGTCCTCCTGGACAGGGGAGACATTTTCCATGCGGGCATGCACACGGGGAGGTCATGACAGCAATTGGTGCAACTCCGGATAGTGTTCGCGTCGGTTTTACCTGAAGTACCCGACGGACTGCCTCGTACTCATCCGGGGTTGCCGCTGCAAGAATTGCCGAGTTTTTTGGCATGGCATCAAGGGAATATTTCCGACAGACGGATAACTTGATGCTTTGAATGTCTGGGTCTGACGAGGCAAAGATGAGGGAGATTATCTCCCGGTGAATTGTATGCTCGTCCATATTTGAAGGAAAAGAGTTAGTGTTCTGCAACGACGCCCGCACCGGACTCTTGGGGAAATGAAGTCTGGGGCTTTTTGTGGACGTTCATCTCGGTAACGATCTCGTTGCCAAGCGTAAGGAGGGCGACACGGTGAAGATTCTTATTTTTATGGATATGGATAGGGGATATCTGCATTGCGTCATACTCGGCTGTCGGAACAGTGTTACCGGATACAGACTCATAGTATTTCTTGATCTGAACCATTAGCATATGTAAGTGAAGCAACTCTTCTTTCTGCATATTTTCAAAACACCTCGTATCAAAAGATTACTTACATTTGTCTGTTCATTTACTGATATAGGTTATTGGTGACGTTT
Source organism: Candidatus Methanocorpusculum faecipullorum (assembly GCA_018883755.1). Classification (GTDB taxonomy): domain Archaea; phylum Halobacteriota; class Methanomicrobia; order Methanomicrobiales; family Methanocorpusculaceae; genus Methanocorpusculum; species Methanocorpusculum faecipullorum. Next base: position 62,870 of record JAHLFR010000007.1, on the reverse strand, counting down.
ATATCTGAGAAGAAACTCCCGGTTTAGTTCCCCAGGTATGTGACTTAGTTCTGCTCGCTACAAGCGTAATTTTCCAAAATAACCTGTGCGAACCGGGTTTTCTCTTGGGAGTACATCACTCACATATGAGGGTTTGGATGACGTTTATATCTGAGAAGGAAAGGATCTTTGGAGGGCTGTTCGGTGTGGCAGCAGGTGATGCGGTTGGTCTTACCTTTGAGGGAATGATGCCAGGGCCACGTTACAACCTCTCGGTTACTGGGGGTGGACAATTTTCCCTTCCTGCCGGTGCGGTAACCGACGACACAATGATGACACTTTCCCTGCTTGAAACGTATCTTTCCTATGGTACGTTTGATCGGGATGCATTTCTCCTGCGTATGACAAGGGTTGTTCTGCAGAATCCAGTAACATTCGGCAGGACCACAAAGACACTATGTGTACTTTTGGAACAGGGATGCGTTTCTGATGAGGCAGTTAAAGTGGTAGATTTACTTTTTGGGAGCAGAACAAATGGCAGTGTCATGCGGACACTTCCCGTAGGTATGATCTGCACTCCTGAAACGGTAGCCTCTGAAGCGCGGCGAGTGTCGGCGTTCACCCACTATGATCCGGTTGCAGGAGACTGTTGTGCAGCGGTTTCCGCTGCTGCCGCAGTATTATTGGCAGGGGGTGACAAAGATGAAGCCCTTGTAGCCGCTCGGGATGCATCAGGGAGATCGGATCTGTTTTCCGGGGAACTCATCCCATCGGTCGATGCTCTGGAGGCCACACGATGTGCATTTTCCTGTTTCTTGGAATCTGATTCGGTCCGTGACTGTATTGAATGCGCGGTAACACTTGGCGGTGACACGGATACAATTGCATCTATCTCCGGGGGACTTGCTGGACTGTACTTCGGCATAAACGATCTGCCAACGGAATGGGTTTGCCGGATCAATATCCGAAAAAAGATCACTGAGTGTGCCAATGCCCTTATGTTGGCACGTGGCGCAGCTCAACGAGTTTGAGATTTTTCTTTCCCATCGGACACATTTCATTGTAGGATCCAAGAACCTCAAGCACAACATAACGTCCTTTGTCTGTCATCCCATCAGGATGGCAAAATGCATAGCCTTTACAGAACCGATCGTCACAAACTGGTGTGTAAGTAATTCGGGTCCGGCGGGTTGCCTGGCTTGTTGGAATTACCGCAGTGATTGGCGCTTCTGCCACCTCCACTGCAACTGCTCCGCCGGCATGAACAAAGCATTCGTGTTTTGTTGGACGAACTGCAATCACACGGTATCTGCGTCCTTCCCGGAGTTTTGCATTGTGGCATACTTTGCCGACTTTACAATTATCACATTCGGTTATCTTTCCCGCATAGACGAACTCGGCTCCCTCGTGGGCAAGCACGGATCCAACGATGGTGACTATTTTTTCTGTATCGTCCATTCTGTATTACACCTCATACAATGCTTCTACTGCCGCAACCGCTGCTTCTCTCGTGATTCCTGTGTCAAAGATTGTGAATCGTTCGGGTCGGATCTCACAGGCCCTGAGGACTGCCTCAACGCAGATCTCATTACTAATACCAAGGTCCTGTGGTGTGGTCGGGGCCCCGATGCGTTTGAGTGAGGTCCGGATACCTTTCCAATCCCCTCCGTGAAGATACATGCCAATGATAGTACCGAGTCCACAAGCCTCACCGTGCAAAGCTGATCCCGGTGCAAGACGTTCAAGCATGTGGGCAAACTTGTGTTCACCGCCGGATGCAGGGCGGGAACTTCCGGCAATGCTCATGGCAATCCCTGAGGAAAAAAGTGCCTTTACTACAATCCACACAGCAGTTTCATCATTGTGGCTGACAAGATCTGTGTTGTTTACCAGAATCTCTGCAGTGATCTTTGAGAGGGTCAGCGCATACTCGCTAATTGTCTCACCCGTAAGACGATGGGAGAGCTCCCAGTCAAGAATAGCAGTATAATTTGCAATGATGTCTGCACATCCTGCAGCAAGCAGTCGGTGCGGGGCGGTTGCAATGATACCTGTATCAGCTACAATTGCAAGCGGTGGTTGGGCTGCAACACTGACATTCCCAGAATCCGTTACAACCGAAGCGCGGGAAGATGCAATACCATCATGGGATGCTGCCGTAGGGACACTGACAAACTGAATGTCAAGATTATAGGAAACAACTTTTGCAGTGTCAATGACACGTCCTCCCCCTACTGCGATGATGAGAACGACTCCTGTTTTCTTTGCCTCGTCTTCAATGCGTTGAATCTCATCATAGGTGATTCGTCCAACAAGGCAGGTGGTGATAGAGTGCCCCACTAGGAGCTCTGCAACCCGTGCGCCAACGGTCTGCATAGTTGTAGGGCCTGACAGGAGCATGATGGGTCCTGCAACACCGAGGTCGTCGATAATTCCTGGGATTTGCAGTAGTGCGTCATGGCCGACCACGACATTGCGTGGCATCTGAATCCAACGGGATTTGTCAAAGGTTTTATCCTTTAGTATCCTATTATTGTCTACGTTCACGGTCGGGACCCCCATATGTTTAATGAAATAGGTGCGTTCATACAAAAATACTATATCGATGCAGTCCTTGAGGACCAGCCGTACAATATCTATCTGACGATTACGTGTGCAATCTTGTTACTCGTCACCCTTTATCTTCTTTACCGCTGGGCACGGGCGAATAACATCAGGGTTGATACGCAGCTTATCTTGGCATCGATGCCGTTTGTCATCTTCGGCGGAGTACTCCGGGTTGTGGAGGATACCGGATTTATCCCCGAGCCATGGTGGGTGTTGTTTGTTACACCTCCAATCTTTTTCCTGGTGTTGTTGTACACGATTTTCGTTCTGGTACTCTCCCGCACCTTGGAAAATCACGGGATTGTCGCCTCCTATACAAAACCGTATTTCTGGGTTGGTGTCATATCAAATCTTGCGTGTTTAGTGTTCCTTTGCTGGTGGGGAATCACTCAGACGGAGCTTGCGCTGTGGGTTGCAGGATGTATTCTGGTGATGGCAACGGTTGTGGCGTCTCTGTTCTGGGCCTTACTCCGCTATGGTTTTTCCTGGGAATACGTGACACATCCACTGTACAAGATTCTGATATTTGGTCAGCTTCTGGATGCGTCGGCCACAAGTTTTGCACTGGATCTGCATCCGATGCACTATATTGAACAGCACGTCTTGGGAGATGCACTTATCCAGCTTACGGGAACGGCATTTGTGATGTTTCCTCTCAAAATGGTAGTCCTGATCCCTGCCATCTGGGTTCTGGAGAAGTTCCGGAACGAAGAGGGTATGGATGAGGTCTGGCATCTGGTACTGCTTGCTATGATCACGGTCGGATTTGCACCGGGCGTTCGGGATATTCTGCGGATGGTGCTGTTCATCTGATGTTGTCAGATAGATGTCTCTATATCATTGCACTTGCGGTTGTTGTGGTGGTATTCTTTGGCTCCTGTATATATGGGTATGCCGAGTCCATCGAGATGCCGGCTATGGCTGACGAGATTGTTGTGACATTCCAGAGCTCTACTACAGAACTGGATTCCTCGATGCCTGCATTGCTGTCCTGGCAGATCTTTTTCAATAATCTGAAGGTCTGCTTAATCCTGTTTATCGGTGGAGTGACGTTTGGGGTCGTCACCCTGTTTGTTCTGGTGTCAAATGGCTATGTGATCGGTAGCATCTCAAGTGTTATGCTGCGCGGGTATGATGTATCAGTTTTTGCGGCAACACTTGTCCCTCACGGAATTTTTGAGATTGCAGCAATTCTCATGGCTGCAGCACTTGGTCTGCAGACAGGACGTTCTCTTTATCTGGATGCACAGGGAAGAGACAATGCTGGGAAAACATGTCTATGGTATGGGACACGTTTTTTGCTTGTTGTTGTTCCGCTTTTGGTCATTGCAGCATTGGTAGAGTCCTTTGTGACGCCGGAGATTGCAATGCTCGTTCTTTCAGGTGTCTGATTTCGTCTACAAACCATAGAGTGGGTAATTTCTGAGGACATCTCCCTAATCCCTCAGTATTAATCTCTGGTGCAACATATCACATCAGTAATTTTACGGATGGAGATTTTTCGTGTATCTGAAACTTCCTAAATCTGAGTCGGAGATGCGGCTTGCGCACCTCTTCTCCGCACTTGAAATGTCTGACTCGTCCTGGGACACAGCCCTCATTTTTGGAAGAATCAATATGTACTATCTCACTGGAACGATTCAGGACGGTGTTCTTGTTTTACGCAGAAACGGGGATGTGCTGTTTTTTGTTCGAAGGAGTTTCGAGCGGGCACAGGCTGAGTCCCCGCTTGGTACTGTTTATCCAATGAAAAGCTACCGCGATATGAGGGACTATCTCCCCTCGGATTTGGGGAGAATCTTTGTTGAAACGGATCAGGTCCCGGTAGCTGTACTTGACCGGTTGAAAAAGTACTTCCGGTTCGAGACAGTGCTTGCCCTTGACCCGGTGATGCTCAGTCTCCGTGCGGTGAAAAGTCAGTATGAACTGGAGTTTCTGCGGTGTGCAGGGAGGGAACACGATCACCTTCTGATGAAGATTGTGCCGGAGATTTTGTATGAGGGGATGAGTGAGGCACAGTTATTTGGGGAACTCTATCACGCAATGATGGATCTGCACTATCAAGGAGTGGTACGGTTTTCCGGTTTTGGAACAGAGATGCAGATCGGTCAGATGGGTTTTGGCACAACGACCCTTGAAGCAACCTGCTTTGACGGCCCTGGGGGAATGCTGGGTGCATCTGCGATTGTCCCCTCGGTAGGTAGCAGAGATCGTCTGCTTGCAAAAGGAGATCTCGTGTTTGTTGATATCGGCTATGGGTACAATGGATATCACACAGATAAAACACAGGTCTACTCCTTTCAGGGAAAACTGCCGGACCATGCCCTGAAGCTGCATGAAGAGTGTATTGCAGTGCAGAGAAAGGCTGCATCCCTCCTTGCCGCAGGAAACATTCCATCTGAAATTTATGCAGAGATTCTTAACTCTATCAGTCCAGAGCTCTCCGAGAATTTCATGGGGTATAAAAGCCGCCGTGTGTCCTTCCTTGGTCACGGTATTGGTCTTGTGGTAAACGAATGGCCGGTGATTGCGCTGGGTTTTGATTCACCGCTTACAGAGAATATGGTTATTGCACTTGAACCAAAATCCGGTGTTCCTGGAGTCGGGACGGTCGGCGTTGAGGATACCTATGTGGTCGGAAGATCCGGAGGTGAGTGTATTACCGGCGGCGGACGATCGGTTCTTGAGATTTGATTCTGCCCTTCCCTGTGGTTATTGTTTCGCTACGCTCCTGTTCCAACTGTTGTACTTCAAAACCATAACGTGACGTGTGTACTTCTCCTGTATGAGTTCCAATTTTTTGGACAAATCCTGTTGGTTATCTTAATACTCTCTCGACGCATAGATCTACTGCTTCAGGTGTATATACAACATGGCAGATGATACGGAAGGATTACCGCCGCGAAGTGATTTCAGCGCGTGGTACAATGAAGTTATTCGGCGCGCGGAGATTATGGATGTCCGCTACCCGGTAAAAGGTCTGTATGTGTGGTACCCGTTTGGATTTGCACTCCGCAACCATACTTACACACTGCTTCGCAGCCTCTTAAACAGAGATCATGAAGAGACACTGTTCCCGCTCCTGATTCCCGAGACGGAGTTTATGAAAGAGGCGGAACACATCAAAGGTTTTGAGGATGAGGTGTACTGGGTTACTCATGGCGGTCTCTCCCCTCTGGATGTGAAACTCGCCCTCCGTCCAACCTCTGAAACAGCAATTTATCCAATGTATGCGCTGTGGATCCGGTCTCATGCTGATCTCCCGCTGAAACTCTATCAGATCGTGAACACCTTCCGGTATGAGACAAAGCACACACGTCCGCTCATCCGGCTTCGTGAGATCACCTCTTTCATGGAGTCTCACACAGTCCACGCAACCTGGGATGAGGCGAATGAGCAGGTTGAGTATGAACTTGCTCTCTCTCAGGAATTTTATCGCGATCTCGGCGTTCCAATCATCATCTCCAAGCGTCCGGACTGGGATAAGTTCCCGGGAGCTGACTTTACCATGGCGATTGATGCTGTAATGCCGGATGGACGCACACTCCAGATAGGAACTGTCCACCATCTTGGAGATCACTTCTCCAAGACGTTTGGCATCACCTATGAGGATGTGAATGGTGAGCAGCAATTTGGATCACAGACCTGTTACGGTATCTCCGAGAGGTGTATTGCTGCAATCATTGGTGTGCACGGGGATGACAAAGGACTGGTACTTCCGGCAACGGTCGCCCCAACACAGGTTGTTATCATTCCGGTCATCGTGGGAAAGCGCGGTGATGAGATTCTTGCTGCAGTAAAAACTCTGGAGAGTGAACTGAAATCTGCCGGTCTTCGCGTGAAGACTGATTCCCGTGACATGCGTCCCGGTGCAAAATATTACCACTGGGAACTGCACGGTGTCCCGCTCCGTGTTGAGCTCGGTCCCCGTGATCTTGACAACAACCAGCTTGTCTGTGTGAATCGTCTTGGTGTGAAAACGGTTATTCCACGTGAAAATGCTGCAGAGTCGGTAAAGAAACTCCTTGACGAAGCCCACGATCAAATCCTTGAACGTGCGGAAAATCATCTGGAAAGCCATCTGATGACTGCTGTAACTCCTGAAGAGTGTAACGAGAAACTCGATGGAAACGTAGTGGTTGTTCACTGGTGCGGCTGTCGTGACTGTGCAGACAAGCTCGAGGAGCTGACGAACTCAAGTCTGTTAGGAACTGAGGTCCGCAGCAAGTACGTGGTCGATGATGAGGGCCCATGTATCATCTGCGGTAAGAAGGGTAAAGCGGCTCTTGTAGGAAGATCCTACTAACCCAAAATCATTCTCGAATACTGCGGGGCATGTCCCCGCATCAATTGTTGCAATAGGTAAATTTCTGATACGTATGGATATTATTGACAAATATGCAATGGAGCGGACTATCGGATTTAAAGAACGCCGGTATATCGAGGAGCTCCGGATTTTAACAAAGGCTACTGCGATTGACTGCCTGATTGATGATCGATTTGATCGGATCATCTATGTGATTAAGCAGGGTGACATGGGACTTGCAATCGGAAAGAGCGGTGATAATATCAAAAAGATGTCACGGGTTCTCGGAAAACGGATCGAGATGGTCGAGTTTTCCGAGGAGCCGGATCACTTTATTGCCAACATGTTCAAGCCTGCTGAGATCCTGGATGTACAGTTCGGCGGAGATGACGGTCCGGTAACGGTCCTTGTTCCTGAGAAAAGTGATGTTGGTCTTGCCATCGGTAAAGGTGGATCAACCATCGAAAAGGCGCGTCAGCTGGTTCGCAGATTTTACTGTAAAGATATCGGAAACATTGCAGTTCCGGGAGATGCTGAGACAACATGACAGATGCACACGTGTTTGATGAGTTGTGGCAGGTTATCTGCCAGCGTGCAACAGAGGATCCGGGCAAAAAATCGTATGTCCGTCATCTTTTGTTTCATGAGAAAGGGATTGACAAACCGCTTGAAAAGGTTGGCGAGGAGTCCTGTGAGTTTGTGCTTGCGGTGAAAAACGGACGTGAGGAGGCGATTGTTGGTGAGGCTGCGGATCTGCTGTTCCATTTGATGGTTGCCCTCAAGGCCGCGGACGTGGATTTTGCAAAGGTGGAGGAGGAGCTTGAAATCCGGCGTGCCGGAATGCACCTCCACGACTAACTTTTTTTGAGGTTTAGATTATAGTGTAGGCACCGTCAGCCATCCATACTGCTCCGTAGACAAAGGATGCCTCATCACTTGCGAGCATAAGTACCACCTCTGCGATCTCTTCCGGTCTGCCGAATCTTTTGAGTGGCTGAAGTGCAAGGAACCCGGCAAGACCTGTCTCCAAATTGCCGGTATCTCGCGCACCGTCATAGAGACCGGGAGTCTCGGTAGTTCCCGGTGCAACTGCATTAACACGGATTCCATACGGCAGGAGTGCGACAGCTACTGCACGGGTGAATGATGCAATTGCTCCTTTAGAAGCATGGTAAGCAAGGTAGCCTGGGGAGCCGACTACGGCGAAGGTCGAGGAAAAGTTGACGATCGCACCGCCTTTGTTCTGTGCAATCATGAGTTTTGCTACCTCCCGGGTACAGAGAAATGTGCCTGTGACGTTTACGTCCAGAACACGCTGGAACTCTTCCGTGCTCGTATCCAGAAGACCTTTGTTGAGCTGGAGCGCAGCATCGTTTATGAGGATGTCAATGGTCCCAAAGGTCTGTGTGACCTCTGCGATCATCCGGAGAACATTAGATTCGGATCCAACATCGCAGTGAATGAAACAGGCCTCTCCTCCTGCTTTGATGATCTCGTCTGAGGTGTTTTTCCCTTCGGTTTCATCAATGTCAACAACTGCAACTTTTGCACCAGCTTCAGCAAAGAGAAGTGCAACTGCTTTGCCGATACCTTTTGCGGCTCCGGTGACAACGACAACTTTTCCGGAAAATTTCATACGTGAGTGTTTGGTTTTCGGGTGAAAAAAGAGTGTGGGAATAGGATTTATGATCCTTCACAACGGGTGTCGAACTTTTCGTTGAGCATGTGTTCTTTAACAATCGATTTTTCCGGTACGATGACCTCCGGCCAGAGCCTGGTACCTGAGTGGATAGTTACGTTGTTGCGCAGAACTGATCTCGGACCAATCACAGTGTTGTGTTCGATGGAACAGTTGTCGCCGATGATGGTGTCAATGTCAACGATGCTTCCCGAGATGGTTGTGTTTGCACCGATAACAACACCGTTGTAAATAGATGAGGAGAATATCTTCGCATTGTTTTTGATCAGAACATTTTCTCCGATGCTGGTGTAAGGACCGATGATAACATTCTCTCCGATGGTTACACCACTGCCGATGAAGACTGGACCTACAATACGTGAACCTGCTCCAAGCGTGATGCCGTCTCCGAACCGCACCGGGCCGGTGATATGTGCATCTTTGACGTTGAGCGTTCCTGCAATGCTGGTTGTTGCATTCTCCTGGAGTTTCCATTTTTCTGCCGCGCGGAGCATTGCAGGATTGCCGACATCTGTCCAGTTGCCGCGTGCGAGCCAGCCATTGAGCTGATACCCCTTTTCCATTAAAAGCGGGAAGAGGTCTTTGGCAAAGTCGAACTTGGTGTCTTTGGGGATGAACTCAAAGATCTTTGGATCACAGACATAAATTCCCGTACTTGCAAGGTTTGAGAATATCTCTCCTGGAGAGGGTTTTTCACGGAATCTGCGGATACGAAGGGATGCGTCTATCTCGGCAATACCAAATTCGCGGGGGTCTTCAATGCTGATAAGACCGATCGAGGTGATCGCAGAGGAGTTCATATGTTCACGATAGAACTCGAGAACGTTGAGATCGGTCATGTGATCTCCGCCGACCACAAGGAACGGAGCATCGTTGAGATACTCTTCAGCATTTTTGACAGACCCCGCTGTTCCGAGTTTGATCTTTTCGGGAACATAGGTGATAGTTGCTCCGTAAAGTGATCCGTCACCAAGTGCTTTCTGAATCTCATCACCGAGATATCCAATGGTGATGACAATATCGGTAAAACCAAGATTGGCAAGGTGTGTAACCAGATGGGCAATAGACGGACGGTTTACTATTGGAATACACGGCTTTGGCCGTTCAAATGTCAGAGGGCGAAGACGCGTTCCCTCGCCGCCGCACATAATGCAGGCTTTCATATTACTCTATAATATGCGCTGGTATCTATTGGTTGTATCCTTCCTTCTGCGCGTAGGTATTGGAAATCTCTAAAATACACACTGTGTCATGTCACACGTTAGCATGAGACATGTTATTTTATATATCTAAACCATCAACATTGGTACTAGCACAAGACACCACAAAAGGTTTAGAGTAGAATGGGATTTTCCTCTGCCTGTGGTGTTTAAACCATGGGATTTTGGGGATTCTTTTCTGCTTTGGGCTTTTGTATCTGTGCAGTGCTAATTGGTGAATTACTATGGATCTTGATACTGGTGCGACAGCCTGGGTACTTATTTCAGCCGCATTAGTGTTGCTGATGGTTCCCGCAGTAGGTTTGTTCTACGGTGGAATGGTAAGAAAAAAGAACGTTATCGCAACTATGATGCTATCCCTTGTGGCTCTTGCCCTTGGCGTGATCCAGTGGATTATCATCGGCTATTCACTTGCCTTTGGCAGTGATGTTGGCGGATTCATTGGAAACCTGGAGTACTTTGGTTTAAACGGTATCACAGTTGATGGTGTGTCAGGAGGTATTCCCGACATGTTGTTCGTCTGTTTCCAGATGATGTTTGCATGTCTGACACTCGCCATCCTGACCTCTGGTGTTGTTGGCAGAATTAAGATGTCTGCGTTCCTCATCTTTGGTGCCATTTGGTTGACCATCGTTTACGCCCCGCTTGCACACTGGGCATGGGGAGGAGGATGGGCTGGTCAGCTTGGTGCTTTGGATTTTGCCGGAGGAACGGTGGTTCATATTAGTTCAGGATTTGCAGCACTGGCACTTGCGCTTGTGATTGGGAAACGGCTTGGTTACGGAACCCAGACAATGAGTCCTCACAACATTCCGCTGACACTTCTTGGCGGTGTGTTTCTGATCGTTGGCTGGTTTGGATTCAACGCAGGCAGTGCACTTGCGGCGAATGGTCTTGCGGCAAGTGCGTTCCTGGTGACTGCGGTTGCCTGCGCAGCCGGTGCATTGACTTGGATGGCTCTTTCCTGGAAAGGAGGTAAACCAAACTCGCTTGGTTTCATTTCAGGAGCTATCGCCGGTCTTGTCGGCATCACTCCTGCTGCGGGTTTCGTCAATGTGCTTGGTGCTCTTGCTATCGGTATCATTGCAGCAGTTGTCTGCTACACGGTCCTTACCTGGAGAATCAAGAAAGGTCTTGATGAATCCCTTGATGCCTGGGCTATCCACGGAATGGGTGGATTTGCTGGTGCGGTCCTGACCGGTGTGTTTGCAGTTGCAGCAATTGGCGGTGTTGGCGGCCTTCTCGAAGGAAATGTAACACAGTTTGGAATTCAGATTCTGGATGCCTGTGTTGCAGTTGTCTACTCCTTTGTAGTAACCCTTGTCCTTGCATGGATTATCAACAAAGTTATAGGCCTGCGGGTCACTGATGATGAGGAGTATGTTGGTCTCGACATCGCACAGCACGGTGAGCAGTTGACAAACTAAATGGAGGAGATGATACAGTATGAAAATGGTTGTAGCAGTTATCAGACCCGAAAAGGTAGATGACGTGGTTGATGCCCTTGAAGCAGTAAATGTTCCGGGAGTTACCATTACCGATGTCCGCGGACGTGGTGAACAGGGAGGTATCTGCCTGCAGTACCGTGCAGGCAAGATGCAGATTCATACCCTGCCCAAAACAAAGCTGGAGATCGTGGTCCCAGACAAAGATGTTGAAACTATCATCAAGACTATCCGTGAACATGCACGGACGGGGAAGAAAGGGGACGGCCGTATCTTTGTGCTGCCTGTTGAGGCAGCTGCATGGGTGCGGACCGATGACTTCATCACCGGATAATGCTGTTAGCTCGATGAGGGAGTTATCTCCCATCTCTATTTTCTAATTTTTGCGACGTTAGAATACAAACTTCCATCCGTCGTTTTTGAGAATTGTTTCCGCGTCGCGGTATGTCGGCATAAGTCTCTCAACCTCATTCCAGAACGTTTTTTGGTGGTGGCGGAATCTGAGATGGACAAGTTCGTGGACAACAATATACTCAGCAACAATCTTTGGAGCAAGCAGGGTGCGGGCATTGACAATGATGCCATTTTTTGGAGTACAGCACCCCCATTTTCGTTCCTGCATCCGTATCCGGAGTCTCGGAGGATCTACCTCTGCAAGAGGAGAGTAGTGGCGGATAATCTCTTCAAGAGGTGAAGTACCAATTCTCCGGTACAACATTATGATGAGATCCCGGGCAATGGCTGTCTGATCAGACTCAGTAAAACCATCAGGGAGAGTAATGTAAAACTGTCCGTCTGTAAACTCTGCTTTTGCATGATCACCAGTCTTACGGACAACAGGATAGTCCTGTCCAAGGAACGGGAGGGTTTCACCATCAGTATATCTGCGGGATATTTGGGGACGCAATGTGTATTTTTGTACCTGCTGGTATATCCACTCACTTTTGGTTTCAACAAGTGTTCTGACTTTTTCGGGAGGAATATTCTGCGGCATGCGGACTATGACAGATGCATCGGCCTTAACTTCTATGGCCCACGATCTGCTGCGGTCACTGTATATGATGGTATACGGGATTTCCTGCCCGTTGCAGGTGACCGTCCCAGGGCAGGTTGCTTTTCCGGACCGCATGTGAATGATTATCTCTCCGTCACGCCAACATAAATAGAATATGTTCGTTCGCGCAATTGATCGGGAAGTTCTGGATCTCCTTCTTGAAATGGGGAGGTCAAGTTCTCCCGATGAGTTCATCGTGATGCTCGGATCAGAAAAAGGTGTGATTACAACGGTGTATCCGATTGCGGGAACAACGGTTACGACCGATAGTGCCACTATCTTCATGGATATGGTGCCGCTTGGAATGCAGATTGCAGGTACTGCACACAGTCACCCAAACGGTGTACTGCGTCCGTCTGCTGCGGATCTGCAGACGTTTGCGGAAACGGGTCAGTGTCATATTATCGTGGGTGATCCATTTGAGGCAGATTCGTGGCGCTGCTTCGATCGCGAAGGTCATGAAAAGTCTTTGGAGGTTGTTTCTTCGTGAGAAAAATCGTTGCAACCGGGACGTTTGATATTCTGCATCCCGGACATTTGTTTTATCTTGAGGAGTCAAGGAAGTTGGGTGATGAGCTGTGGGTGATTGTCGCCCGGGAACGGAATGTCGTCCATAAACCGCGACCGATCGTCCCAGAAGAACAGCGTCTGAAAATGATCTCCGGTCTCAGATGTGTGGATCATGCACTTTTAGGAGATATGGAGGATATGTTCCGGCCGATTGCAGATATTGATCCAGAGGTAGTCACACTTGGGTTTAATCAGAAGTTTTCGGAGGAGAAGCTGATAGCCCAGATGCGGGAGCGTGGTATTCGGGCGGATGTTGTTCGTATCGGGCCGTTCTGCGGGTGTGCCTTTAATTCATCAACAAGGATTATTGAAGAAGCATTGAAACGGAGATGTTCACAATGAAAAAATACTCTATCGATGAGGAAGTTGACAGACTGACTCATTTTATCCGTGAAAAAGGCGGTGATGCAGTAAAGATCTCTGCTGATCAGATTGTGACAGGGGAGTGGGTGAGAATGAAGTGTTTGTTTGGTTGTAATGGGTTCGGCCGGAGGTTTTCCTGTCCGCCGTATACACCAACTCCTGCAGAAACTCGGGCAGCCCTTGACTGTTACTCTTGCGCTCTTCTGGTGAGATTTGAAGGGGATGTGGGGGAAACAACACCAGAACGATTAGTGTCACGGGAGATGACGCGGTATGTACAAACAGTGATGTTTGAGTTGGAAGAGATGGCATTTTATGATGGCTTTTACAAGGCGTTTGGGTACACCGGGCACCAGTGCGGCTGGTGTGGAAAGTGTGTTGCAAAAGAGAAGGGGGCAGTAATTACGGATTGTAAGAACCGCAGAAAGATGCGCCCAAGTATGGAGGCTGCGGGAATCGATGTGTATGCAACCTGTGCAAACGTAGGATGGAATCTGGATGTTCTGGAGTGTAATGAGGTGGAAGGAGGATCGGTGCTGGTTTCTCCAATGACAACAGTGATGCTCCTGCTGATTGAGTGAGCGTCCCCTCTTTTTCCAGCTCTAAATTTTTTGATACTCAGAATTGTGTTTTGAAAAATAGTCTTTTGACAGATGTCTCTATTCTTTTAGAAAAATTACATAACTGTACAAAAAGAGTGCCTTCAGCCGGAATTGAACCGGCGACAACCAGATCTTCAGTCTGGCGCTCTCCCTACTGAGCTATAAAGGCGCTGTGCGTCATTAATGTTGACGCGAGAATTATATAAGTATTCTGATTTATCCATCATGTTATCTTATTTTGTCAAAGATACAACATAGTAGCCAATGCCTTTCTGTCTGCGTAAAAAATCCGCTGAAAAAAAACCGAGTCTGCAGGAAAAGATTGTGGGAAGAACAGCATGTGTGGTACATCTTACCCACAACGATCTGGACGCTGCAGGAAGTGACGCCGTCTGCCGGATGATGTTTGGCACAGAGATTCTTACCCTGTTCTCGTCGGTAAACCGGTTTGGCTGGTTTGTCGGGCAGGTTGGGGGGTGTAACGGAAAAGGGGATCGTCTGATCATTTCGGATCTTGGGTATCAGAAAGGGATTGAGGATCAGATCCGCAAGGCGCACGCGGCAGGATGGAAAATTGAATGGTATGATCATCACAAATGGACGGAAGAGGAGATGGAACGCGTCCGGCCGTTTGTGATCTCTCTTACCGTGGATACATCTGTCTGTGCCACTGGTGTTGTTTGTCGTGCATTTGCCCAGGGAAATCCTGTGGCCACAGAGGTTGCGCGGGTTGTGTGTGATTATGATTTGTGGAAACATGAGGATTCGCGTTCCGCAGTTTTGGGAATGGTGACCTCAAAGAGGGAGTACCTTGAGCTGGTCCGGAATAAGCTGACAGAGGGGATTATCATTGATGATGAGATCTCTGAAATTTTTGCGGAGATCGAGCGAGATAAGAACAGGTGTATGCAAAAGAGCATCCGACGTGCAAAGATATTCCGGGGAAAGTACACGATTGCGGTAATGCCTGCCTATGGTTATCCTAGTGAAACTGCAGCAGAAGCGAGAAAAGAACTCGGGTGTGATATGGAGTTACTGGTATTTGATACCGGCAAGTTCTCTCTCCGAAGCGTTGCACCTGTGAGCCATCTGATTGCCAAACAGTTTAACGGGGGTGGACACCCAAATGCATCGGGTGGGAGTTTTGCGTACGGGTGGAAAGAGAAGTGGATGCTGAAACTGTTCGGACGTGTCTCCTGTGCAAAGGAGTTTGCCAAGACTGCTGAGTTAGTATAATTTTTTCAGGAAAATGCAGTGTAATCTGCACCATTCCTTTTTTAGTACATTTTTAGGGTTGTTGCAAAAAAGAAATCCAAAAAGGAAATTTACTCCTCTTCTCGTGCTTTAATCTCCTCGATACGTCTGCGAACCTCAATCGTATCTGCTGAAAGCGGAAGATCTTCCCATTTTACCAGTTCTCCATCCGTATCACACAATGCCACTGGAGGATCTGATTTTTGTGTAAGGAGTGCTGTAATCAGCATTGCAATTCCACCCATTGCCCACGGAACAAAGGTCTGGATACCAATCCACAGGTTGTCCTGCGGCTCGATTGCAATCTGGCCGAAGTAGAGCGACTGGGCAATAATACAGAGAATTACCCCAGCAAAACCTACAACAATTGAGGCAATTGCAGCTGATGCATTACACCGTTTCCAGAACAGGCCGCCAACAAGTGCCCAGAACATGCAGTTGAACAGGATCGTAAACGAAAAGATCATCATCCAGTACAGACTGTCTATCACAAAGCTGAAGAATACACAGAATACTCCTATCACCAGTACCAGCATACGTGTCAGCCGAAGTACCTGTAATGAGGTCGTTGCATACTTCGACAGTGATCCGTGCAGCATCAGTGTTGAAAGAGCTGCAGAGGCGGCAAAGATTGTCGAACTTGATGTTGACATAATCGCTGCAAGAAGCGATCCAATGAAGATTGCCATTAGTGCAACGCCAATGATTCCCATCACGCTTGGATCAAACAAGCGCTCTGCAAGTACTAACAGTACATAATTTCCGTCTTCTGCAAGAATTTCTCCCATAGGGACGCCCGCGGGCGTTGTTGTACCCTGTGAAACCATCACAATTGCGATCAGTGCAATCATCATCGAGAAGAACCCTGCAAGTGCGTACATGCCTGATCCGATGAGCAGGCCCTGACGTGCAGCCTTCGTGTCACGGGCACACAAAACCCGCTGTGTCAGCTCAACTGATGCAAGGTATCCAAATCCCATTCCAGATAGGCCTGCAAGCCATGTAAAGATTCCAAGCGGATCCACAGTGAAGCCTGTTGCAACTGCTCCCGCTCCGTCATTTGGCAGAAGGTTCCAGAAGTTCTCAGGCGTTGCTGCAGCTAGTACATCAAATCCTCCGACAAACGCAATTCCGGTTGGAATCAGAATAATAAGACCAAGCATGATCATCACCGCCTGGATGTTATCTGTATACACAACCGCAAGCATTCCACCGAGATACGTGTACAATACAACAATCAACCCGGCAATAATTGCACAGATCAGGGGATCAAAATCTAAAAACAGCTTGAAAATCGTTGTCAGTGCAACTATGTTTGCCGCGGTCCACGTGATCATCGACGGAATGCACATCACTGTTGCAACTGTTGCCCCGCGTTTTCCGAATCTCAGCCGATACATCTCTGACAGAGATGCAATCTTTAATTTGCGCAGAATTGCACAGAAGAATATTGCCATCAGTACAAGGGTCAGACAGGTTGCCCATGGATCAGCAATCGTGGACACCACATATCCTGTGTATGCTGTACCGGCAGCTCCCAGTAGCACTCCGCCACACCAGTTCGTGGAGAAGACCGTGCCGCCTACCATGAGAGGTCCTACGCCCTTGTTTGCAATCAGGTAATTTTCTGCACTTTTATCCGCACCCTTACGCTGAACAAAGTACCCTATGGCGATCATTGCCGCCATGTAGATCACAACAATCAAGAGAATGAGATTGTTGATGATGAACTCATTTATTTGCTCTAAACCCATAGACTACACACCTATATCTATAGAGGGGGGGGGAAATTTACAGGAATACTCACTGTCCGATACACTCGTGACAACACACGTATTACGTTATGGTAGTTGCCCTTTTTGTTTCTTAAATATGTCCCTCCTAAGACCTATGAATTGATAATGGGTGGGATAGTTGTTGGAGTCTCAATCCTGACATTTTTTCATCAAACTCAGTGGACTGAGTCTGAAATCCTTATACCCGACCCCACAAAGAATTTATGGGAAAAATCATTTAACAAAAAAAGATCTCCTGCGGCAAGTAAGAATTCCTGCCGCGCACTGCTGTATTACTTAGACAACTGTAATTTCAACTGTATCATAGAGTTCTTGATAGGTAACTCCTTCAGCAGTTACATCAATGACCAGAAGCTGATGAATCATCGTCTGCTGATTTGTGAGGTTATTCTGATCATAGCTTCCGTCCTCCGTACTGGTTGCATCTCCGATCGTTCGTGTATACGTCAGGCGGTCCCCTGCTTTTAACAGTTGTTTGTTGAGTCCCTGTTCATCACACTGCTCATTTGTCCAGAACCCCGTTTTTTCAGTTCCCTCCGCATAGATTGGAATACAGATTGTATCACCTTTTTCGAGACCAACAATGTTTCCTGCAATTACATTGTACTCACCAATCAGGAACCAGTAAGGGTTTGAGTGGGTTTTTGTAGGGATAGTAAGATCGTCGTTATCAGTGGTGGAACCCGCAGTAACAATCGGATCTTCGGTTAAAATAAGTGGGACTGGCATCTGTCCTGATGTTAAAATCTGATTATACTTTGTTTCGTTCGACGTCACCATTACGGTATCGCCGATATACATGGTAAACTCAACGGTGACATTATCACCTGCTGCTATTGGTCCAGATGGTGTTGTATTGATACATCCTGCGGAAAACACAAAACAACATGCCAAAATAGCAGCAAGTCCTGCTGCGAGATATTTCATGCAAGATGTATAGGACACTATACATTAACAACCTTATGGAACAAAGCTCGTCGTCTATATTTCCTTATCTTCGTCCGCCGGTTTCTAGTAAAAAAAGAGTTTAGTTTATTGTGGTTGTGAATGCCCACTCCGGCAGATCCATCGTGAACCCAAATGCCCACAGAACCACCGTGTACAACAGAATCATGAATATTGCAATACCCAGAAGGTTCATCGCCCATCCCGCCTTCACCATGTCCTTCATCTCAACATACTCTGTACTGTAAGCAATCGCATTTGGCGGTGTTGCGACCGGCAGCATAAATGCAAAGCTCGAACAGACCGCTGCGGTCATCATCAGAATCCATGGGTTAATGCCAAGTGACAGACCGGTTACCGCAAGAATCGGCATCATTACCGATGCGATAGCTGTATTTGATGTAACCTCGGTCAGGAAACAGACCACCAGCGCAACTATCAGAATCAGGAGAACAACCGGCACACCGTTTAACACCGTGAAATAATCCACAATTGCCTGGGCAAGACCACTCTCAATAAATGCAGCAGACAGACACATACCTCCGCCAAAGAGAAGCAGAATACCCCACGGGATCCGTACTGCCCACTGCCAGTTCATGGTAAACTCCTGTTTCTTCCAGTTGACCGGGAGCAGGAACAGTAGAAGAGCACCAAAAATGGCAACGGTACAATCATCAATGCCGGGGAATATCATCTCAAGTCCCGGAATCGTGAATGTTCCAAAGTCTTTGTTCTTCTCGAAAATCCACAAAAATGCTGTCAGCAGAAAGACCGCAAGTGTATTCTTTTCGCCGCGTGACATCGGGCCAAGAGCTGCAACTTCAGTAGCAAGCGCTTCCTTTGCGTGTTCAAGCGTCTTTGGCATCTTACGATATGCAACATGCGTTAACCATGCCCAGGTAACCGGGATGAAAATCAGCAGCAGCGGAATTCCAAACTTCAGCCAGGTAAAGAAATCAACCGCAGGTGCGTCCGGGAAAATTGTCTGCATCTGTGCAACGAGAATTCCGTTTGCAGGAGTTCCGATCAGTGTCGCAATTCCTCCGATACTTGCCGCATAGGCAACTGCAAGAACAATACATCCGGCGAATGCTTTGTGCTCGTCGGACATATCTTTGTAAACCTTGGTTGGAAGCACCGTTGCAATGATCGCAATTGCGATTGGCACCATCATCATTGCGGTAGCTGTATTGGACATCCACATTGACAAAAATGCAGTTGCGATCATAAACCCAAGAATGAGGCGGCGCGGGCTGGTCCCAGTAAATTCGATAATCTTTAGTGCAATCCGTTTATGCAGACCCCAGCGCTGCATCGACATTGCAATAATAAAACCGCCGAGGAAGAGGAAGATGACTTTGTCCGCATACGGCGCACAGGCCTCTGCGGGAGTGAGAATCCCCAGGAGCGGGAACGCAACAATTGGGATAAGGGAAGTTGCTTCAATAGGAATGGGCTGGGTGATCCAGAAAATAGCCATCAGCACCGTAACTGCCGCAGCATATCGTGCAGCGGTTGGGAGAACCTCAGGATCTATCGGGATTAACAACAAGGCAATGAATACCGCAATGCCAAGTATCAGCCCAATACTCTTGTTCATAACTTAGATCTTACGCATGACACAAATTTGAGTGTTCCTTTTTGTATCGGGTGGTTGCTACCTCATCATTAATCAGGTTGCCCGACCAATGGTACACCACATTCTATAAACGAATAAGATTTTGAGGATTTGTATATACAATGGCAGAGGAAATACCCCAGGCACAAATTGAAAAGGACGAAGCGCGAAAGCGATATGAATTCAAAAAAGCACTGGAAAAGCTTGAGGAAAAAGAAGGATCCGGTACTGAGTTAATTTCACTGTATATTCCGCCGGACAAACAGATCTATGACGTGACTGCCCAGCTGAGAGATGAGTATGGTCAGTGCGCTAACATTAAGAGCAAACAGACGCGGACAAACGTACAAAGTGCGATCTCCTCAATTCTTGCACGGCTCAAATACTATAAGACGCCGCCGGAAAACGGAATGGCAGTCTTTTGCGGAGCAATCAACGTTGGTGGAGATAAAACCGATCTCGAATCCATTATTGTTGAGCCGCCGGAAGCTATACGTACCTACAGTTACCGGTGTAGTTCCAACTTCGAACTTGAGCCGCTTAAGGCGATGCTTGATGACAAGTTCGTTTATGGTCTGCTGGTCATTGACCGCCGTGAAGCATACTGGGGTTTCCTGCGCGGAACCCGCATCGAGCCTATCAATGGTACTACTTCGACCGTTCCCGGAAAGCAGCGGAAAGGTGGTCAGTCCAGTATTCGTTTCGAACGTCTCCGGCTTATTGCAATTCATGAGTTCTACAAAAAAGTCGGTGAGCGCGCATCTGAGGCATTTTTGGCCGAACCAAACTTCTTTGAAAAGTTTAAGGGAGTTTTAATTGGTGGGCCGATGCCGACCAAAGAGGAGTTTGCTGAGGGAGACTTCCTCCACCACGAGGTAAAGAAACGTATCATCGGTCTCTTTGATGCATCTTACACCAATGAGTTCGGTCTTCGTGAACTGGTGGATAATGCCCAGGATGCGCTCCGCGGCGTTGACATCATGGACGAAAAGAAAGAGATGACACGGTTCTTCAAAGAGCTCATCAAAGAGAATGGATGTGCGGCATATGGTGAGGAAAGTGTTCGTGCGAACCTTGAGGCGGGAGCCGTTGATACTCTTCTTCTTTCAGAGAAGTTACGCAAAGCTCGGCTTACCATTGAATGTGGTAACTGCGGTTATCAGGAAGTAAAGACTCTGCAGGTTGAAGCAGGGAAAAAGTTCAAGGATCTTCCGTTTGGTCACTGTCCAAAATGTCAGTCTCCGCTTTATCTTGCAGATGAGACGGATATCATTGAGGAGTTGACCAGCCTTGCAGATATCTCCAACACCCGTGTTGAAATCATCTCTGATGATTTCGAGGAGGGTTCCATGCTCTTTAGTGCATTTGGTGGTATTGCCGCAATCCTGCGCTATCCAACGGGGATGTAACAATTATGTATCGGGAATATATTCACAAAGTTGAACATCTTCTCCGTGAGATCACGGGAGAAAATGATGTACTGCTCACAGACGGCGGAGATCATGCAGACATTGCCTCAACGGTTGCATTTGCCCTGGCAAAAAAAGAACGGAAGAACCCCAGTGTCATTGCAGCTGAGATTGTTGCCAAGATTACTGAGCATCCGGATGCTGTTGGTCTTGACGTCTCGGCAAAGGGCCCATACATCAATTTCATCTTTGGAGGGGATTATGTAGCTGCATCTGTTCGTGCTGCTCGGCATCCGGATTACGGTCAGCTTCCGACAAGAACCGAACGGGTTATTCTTGAACATACCAGTGCCAACCCGAATGGTCCTTTGCATGTTGGTCATATCAGAAATACGGTCATTGGCGATACGCTGGTCCGGGTGTTCCGTAAGGCCGGGTACCCAGTTGAAGCGCAGTATTACCTGAATGATATGGGGCGCCAGATTGCAATTGTTGCGTGGGGTGTTAAACACCTCCACTATGAGCGACAGCCAAATGAAAAGGGCGACGAGTTCATTGTGCGCCATTATGTCGAGGCAAACAAAATTGCAAAGGAAAAGCCGGAGATTGAACCTGAGTTTGATGAGATGATGGAAAAGATCGAAGCCGGCGATCCGGAAACGGTCAAACTTTTCCACGACTCAGTGGATATTTGTGCCGAAGGTATCAAACAGACTCTTGCTGCGATGAACGTTCATCATGATCGGTTCGTTCGCGAGACCACTTTCCTCTGGAATGGTGATATGCAGAATGTTCTTGCAAGAGTTGAAGCTCTTCCCGAGGCCCAACATGATGGGCAGATGATGTACCTTGATCTTTCGGACAAAGGTTTCGGGAACCGCTATGTACTGCGCAGAAGCAATGGTACTTCTGTTTATGCAGCACGCGACCTTGCATTCCATCTCTGGAAGAACAGTCAGTGTGATAGGAGTATTGACGTCCTTGGTGCCGATCACAAACTGATCGGTGCACAGCTCCAGACGACACTTTCCATGATTGGTGAGCGTCCTCCTGAGATTGTACACTTTGAGTTTGTCTCCCTTCCGGAAGGGTCGATGACCACTCGTGGTGGTGTGTTCATCACTGCAGATGAGCTACTTGCTGAGACCAAAAAGCGGGCACTTGAGGAAGTTACCATCCGCCGCCCCGAACTTGATGAGGCCGAGCGTGAACTGATTGCATCTGCTGTTGCGGTCGGAGCCGTGCGGTATGATATCGTTAAAGTCTCTGCTGAAAAATCAACAGTCTTTGACTGGAAAGAAGCACTTGATTTTGAACGACAGAGTGCACCCTATATCCAGTATGCACACGCCCGTGCCTGCTCTATCCTTGAGAAGGCAAAAGCCGAGGGTGGGTTTGCAGAGAACTATACCTTCACTGATCCCTATGAAATCGCGCTGGCAAAACATCTTGCCCAGTTCCCATATGTGATTGAGAAAGTTGTCGTTGAGTTACGCCCTCACCTCCTTGCAACCTATGTCCGGGATCTTGCGGATCTGTTCAACTCCTTCTACCGTTTCGCACCGGTGCTGAAGGCTGAAGGTTCTGTTCGTGATGCCCGTCTCACCCTGGTCGATGCCAGCCGGAATACGCTTGCCGCAGCACTTGATGTACTGGGTATTGAAGCACTGGAGTCAATGTAGCCACACTGTTGTGCCCAACAGGACGAAAATATTCTTTCAGTCTCTTCCTTTTTTCCGTAGAAATACTTTTTCCTTGGGATACATTTCCCGATTTGCATTGGAGAATATCGCTGCGTGCCTGATTTTCTGTTTCCTCAGATACCGCGCAGTATTTGGTCTCTGCCAAAAATTCAAAATATTATTTACAAAATTTAAATATAAATTATATTTGATTAACAACTGGCTGACAAGACACCAAATAACGGCGTATATGCATCAGAATCAATAGTTGGGTTATAAATATGCCTCCCTCCAATTTCCAATTAACACAGCTCTACCCGTCAAAATCGGGAGGGATGTGAGGTGTGTATTCATGGTAACATTTAGCCCGGCGCAGGTTTGCGTCAAAGTTGGATCGGCAGGTAAAACCAAGTGCTGTCTGCCGGCAGGCAACATGTTTGTCCGTGCCTTCCTCGCAGGTGCCTACATCGCAATGGGTGCGGCACTCGCAACGGTTGGCTCGACCGGTGTTGCAGATGTACTCGGTGCAGGTATTGCTCAGTTCATTCTTGGAGCACTGTTCCCGATTGGTTTAGTTCTCGTGGTTCTCACTGGTGCAGAGCTGTTCACCGGTGATGCAATGTTCGCCCCAATGGCAGTCCTTCAGGGCCACACTGGTCTTAAAGGCCTCATATATCTGTGGATTGTTGTGTATATTGGTAACCTCATTGGTTCTCTCTTCATGGCATTCCTTGTCAGCTACGGTCCATACACTGCATGGGATGCAGCAGGTGTTGCAACGGCAACCGCATTTGGAACCCGTGCCATTGCAATCGCAACGGCAAAGGTATCCTACTTCGGCCCGATGGGTATCCTCTCGGTCTTCTTCAAGGGTATTCTTTGTAACTGGCTTGTGTGCCTTGCTCTGTTCCTCGGTCTTGCAGCCGATGAAGTTGTTTCCAAGATCCTTGCAATCTGGTTCCCAATCATGGCTTTCGTTGCCACCGGATTTGAACACTGTGTTGCAAACATGTACTTCATCCCGGCAGGTATCATCACAAACATGATCGCAAATGGTGGTGCTGACACGGCGGTTCTGAACTGGGGAACCATGTGGACAAACAACATCATCTGGTCCACCCTTGGAAACATCGTTGGTGCAGTCATCTTCATGGCAGTAATCTACTACTACTGCTACAAGAGTGAGATCTGTGCACTCTGCGAAACCAAGTAATTGGGCAGACCAAGGTTGAAAAGCGATTAAATCCTACGCTTTCTCAATCTACCTCTTTTTGTTTTCTTTTACCAACATCAAAGCATACAAGTATTTATGGGGGCGGAATGCATTTACAGTAAGATAGTTCCGGCATCCCGGGGGTTTGTGTAACTATATGAAAATTCATGGCGTAACAATCGGCATCTCTCCACTGCATGTCCTTGTAGTGGTTTTCTTTCTGGTACTGTTTAGTGCATCATACTTTGCCACATCCGATCTGATGTACCTCCTTTGGGGGATTCCCTTATCACTTGTCCTTCTGGTTATCCCCATTTTCAACAGTTACAGCGTTGGATCCCAGTATGTTAAGCTCCTGCCTGAGTATGAGGAACAGTCTAAACGTGTTCGGATAAAACAGATCAACCTCACTATGCTTGGGAAGCCTGTTCGTGTTGAAGGTGTTGTTCAGGCGGTCAAGGGTGTCTGGCTCTGCCGCCCAGCACTTACCATCTTCGACGGTTCCGCGGCAATTGTTGCAAAAAAATCCGTACCCCTTGACGAGGACATTGTCGTTGGAGACAATGTCGAGGTCGTGGGTATGGTGGTCCGCCGCTTTACCATCTTTGGTGATGTGCTGGTTCATGCGATTGGTATTAAAAAAGTGGAAAATCTCACCCCACTCGAAGAGGAAGCATCTGTTCCCCCTGAAGAGATCCGAATTAAAAAATATTAAATCTCTTTTTCGCCGATAACCGAGAGTATTAATCATCAGCAATCGAAACAATCAGTATATGTCTCATGAAGTGATTGTTTACTCTCTGACTGGATGTCCACACTGCCGGAATCTTAAGGGTTTTCTGGACAAACAGCACGTCCCCTACACTAATTATGACGTGGGAGAGGACGAAGCAGCTGCAAACAAAATGATCGAGCTTACCGGTCAGCGTGGTGTTCCCGTAACGATCATAGATGGACAGATCGTCATCGGTGATGACCTCATGAAAGTTGCAATGCTTCTGGATGCTCCTTCACCTGTTGATGAGACAAAAGATGTTCCGCGAGATCACGAACTGATCATTATCGGTTCTGGTGCAGCAGGACTCTCTGCTGCGATGTATGCGGGACGGAAAGGCCTTGAAACCCTTGTTATTGGGGGTGCCGTAGGTGGCATGGCAACTAAGAGTAGTTCGGTTGAGAACTATCCTGGCATTCCTGATATTCCGGGCGATGATCTCATGCAGAAATTCGCGCAGCATGCCCGTGATGCAGGTGCTGTAATCATTGAGGATGTCGGTCTATCAATTACTAAGGATAATGGCCTCTTCACTATCTCTACACTTTCCGAAAAGGAATATACTGCAAAAGCAGTGATTGCCGCGACCGGGAGATCCCCGCGTCTCTCTGGGGCTCCAGGTGAAGCTGAGTACCTGGGAAAGGGGATTGCTGTCTGTACCACCTGTGACGGTCCGATGTATAAAGGTAAAACGGTTGCAATCCTTGGCGGCGGCAACACTGCTATGGATATGGCAATCGAGATGGCAGGAATTGCCGCACAGGTGCATGTTATCTCTGCAACTCCACTTGATGCGGATGCCGTCCTTATCGGCCGTCTGACTGAAATGAAAAATGTCACCTTCCATACCGGATTTACGATCACCGAGTTTGGCGGCGGCCAAATGCTTGAATATGTCAAGATGCTGCCAGTTGATGCTCAACCGGAACAAAAGAAGGGATTCCTTTCCAGCATTTTACGGCAGTCTCCTGAGAAGAAGCTCAAAGTGGATGGCGCATTCCTCGGTGTCGGTCTTGATCCAAACACTGCAATGTTTGAGGGTTTTGCTCCCATGAATGCAGAGAAAGAGATCATTGTGGATATTGACTGTAAAACGAGCGTTGCTGGATTCTTTGCGGCCGGTGATTCTACATCGGTTGCAGCAAAACAGATTGCATCTTCCGTTGGCGAAGGTGTAAAGGCATTACTTTCCGCTTATGACTATCTGAGAAAATAATCCACCTCTCTTTTATTTTAACACAACATCCCTGGAATGATTCTGGAGTTCTTCTTTTACTATTCGGACAAGTCGATATAATCTGTTTTTTTAAAAAAAGAAGGATTCCGGAGAATACCGGTGTTTACTCGTAGAGCTGTGACTCGTCGATCTTTTCGTATGCAACGAGCTCGTCTGCAGTAAAGTGAATGTCAATCTCGCGTGCTGCACTCTCGGGAGCGTCGGACGCGTGAATTACATTTTTCCCAATGGACAATGCATAGTCACCGCGGACAGTTCCGGGTGCTGCCTCTGCTGGGTTAGTTGCACCGTTCATCTTGCGAACAGTTGCAATAACGTTGTCGCCTTCAAGAACAAAGCGGAACACAGGGCCGGAGGTGATGTATGCCTTCATACCCGGGTAGAACGGCTTTGCGAGGTGCTCCTCGTAATGCTTGTCCACAATTGCTTCAGGAAGCACGCCAAACTTTGCGGCGACGATCTTGAATCCCTTCTTCTCAAAGCGGGAAAGGATCTCACCGACCAGACCACGCTGGACACCGTCCGGCTTGATCATAACAAAGGTGCGCTCCATGATTTTACTCCTTGCCGCGTGCCTTGCGCCCGGCTGCCGTCCAGGCAACACGGCGCGGGATACGACCGAGGTTGTAGTTGCTCTGGCATTTGGAGGAGCAGAAGTAGAAGACTGCACCATCCTTTCTGACGAACAGTTTGCCGGTTCCCGGCTCAAGCTGTTTGCCACAGTAGCTGCAGGTATAGATATCGACCATCTCTTACTCACCGTCTTGAGAGCTTCTTTGCTTCACGTTCTGTCTCAAGGAGCATCAGGATGTCACCCTCGCGGATAGGGCCGAAGGTGTTCCGGGTGATAATCCGCCCCTTGTTCGGGCCGTCAAGGACACGGCACTTGATCTGGCTGCCTCACCGTGCATGCCCGTAAGGCCGATGACCTCAATGACTTCTGCTGGCGTTGCATCATCAGGCATGGTATTTATCCTCTGAGTGCCTTAATCTGGCCTGCAAGGTCCTCAACGATCTCCTTGCCTTTGCCGACTTTTACAATTGCAACAGCAGTGCATCCGACGTCAAGACCGCATGCAGCACCGATGTCTGCCTGCTTGTTGATAAAAACGAACGGAATCTCTTTTTCATCTGCAAGTCCCGGAATGTGCATGACAATCTCTTCGGGTGCAACATCAGCACCGATCAGGACGAGAGCTGCGGTTCCACGCTCAACGGCTTTGGTTGCCTCATTTGCGCCTTTCTTAATCTTTCCGGTGTCACGTGCAAGCTCAAGAGCTTCAAGTGCTTTGTTCTGAAGTTCTTCAGGGACTTCAAACATCTGGTAAATCTTTGCCATAATGACTCACTTCACTCGGGATGATTCTCTGACCATCCGTCATCGCTCATCAGCGGCTCTCCTGGTAAGGTAACAGACCGTTGCTGGCGTAACTCTATATATGGGTCAGAGTTTGCCATAAAGGTTTGGACAGAACCTTAGGATCTGCAGGTTAGACATCCTTCGGATACCTGCCAATAATGCGTATCCTCCATGCAAGTCCCAGTACCGCCCAACCCATGGAAAAAATGTCTCTGGTTCTGATATTCGTCTTTTCACCCTCTGTCCAGGTGATTGGTATCTCTTCAATGGTATAACCGCATCTTTGTCCAATTGCGAGAACCTCAGTGTCCCAGGTCCAACCGCGCGCCTGCACATACGGAATCAGTTTTGCTAGTCGGTCACGGTGAAATGCTTTAAACCCGCACTGATGATCACGGATATTGCTTCCAAGGAGCAGATGTACCATTGTATTGAATCCAACACTGGTCATCTCACGATCGCCTGAACGCAGTACGGTACTTTCTTCAAGGAACCGTGATCCAACTGCAATGTCTGCACCCGCCTGGATTTTCTCGATGAGGGTGTGCAGGTCTGCAAGATCTGTTGAGAGGTCCACATCATAAAAACAAAAGATGTCACCGCGGGACTGGGCAAGTGCATCTGAGAGTGCTCCTCCTTTTCCTCTGCGGACATCACTGTGGTTGAGTTTGATACGGTTGTCTGTTGCTGCAAATGTTTCGGCGACCTCACGGCTTCCGTCGGTACTTGCATCCTCACAGAGGATCATCTCAAACGACAGCCCGAGCCCTTCCAGTATCTCTATTGATGCGGGTACTGCCTCGCGTAGAGCAGCTGCATCATTATAGACAGGAATTACTACAGTAAGTACTGGATGATCCATTCTTCCTAACTCGTTAGTTGTTGCGTTGATAAATACTCACACCGTCTGCTGTAAATATCTCTGTTAATCCTTCATCAGGCAGGTTCACCGTGTACAACTCCTGTTCTACATCTCCAACAAAGAGATATTTTGCACCGTACTGATCCATCAAAGAAATCGTCTTGGATGGATCTTCGTAGATCATTCGAACATCGCTCCACCGTGTTCCTGCATCACCGACACCACTTCGCCACCCAGATTCATGTCCCACCCAGCCAACAATCGTGGGAAGCCCAGTCATTGCTGATACACGCCCGTTGTAGGCATACGATCCATCTGCCGCCTCTACGACGATATCTCCGGGAGATGCGATACCTGCAAGATACGCAATACCCGCTGCATCTGCTGGATGATGGCTTTCCAGCCATGCTGCACCGTCCAGTGTTCCTCCTGGGTAACCTAACTGGATCCCGCAGCATCCGATAAGTGTTGCAAGTACCACGAAAATTATTGCAGCAATCGCAACAGCACGACCTTTTGGAATCTCTGCAAACCGGTTCTCTGCATATTTTCCAATCATCAGAAGAATGGATGTTCCCAGCATGAACCATGCACAGAATCCAAACTTAAACACCGTGTTCATCCGGTAGTTTACATCTCCCATATAGTCCTTCAGATAAATGAACTCCATCAGGAACACGATCACCATTCCAAGTATTCCAAACAATACCTCCGGGGATGAACTTCGCTTTCCAATCAGCAACAGAATACAAAACAGTGCAACACCTGCACTAGCATATCCGGCGATCGCAAATATCACTGGCACTGCAATCAGCCACGGATATTTTTTCAGGACAGAGAAACAGAAAACCACAAACACTGCTACAAAGAACAGGTACACTCCAAGAAACTCATTGAACGGTGACGGAGTTGTTACCAGGAAAAATCCCTGTACACTGGTGCCTCCGCCAGACAGCATTGTGTACAGGAACGGCGCATAGGATGCAAGTGAAAGTACTGGGACCAGGGCTAACGGCACAGCGTCATGGAGACTGTGCCCCTGTTTAATCCACAAAACTGCTGCTGTAACGAGATACACACTGGCGTACACCATCACATCCCATGAGTTCATTGCGGGCATTGTCCCAAGTGATAACGCAAGCATTACGCAAAGCAGATATTTCCCTGTTCTGGACAGTGTACTCCATCTTACCAGCAGCACTGCAAGCAAGCAGAGGAAGAACAACTGGTTAAAGCATCCAAGTACATGGGCATGGGGATCTCCCCAGAGAAACGAAAACATTGGATACTCGTTGATTGTATTCTCGATCACCCGTGTTGATGCCCACCAGATCCCGACAGCTCCTCCACCAACAATAGTATGCCAGATTAGAGCAGCGTTGGGGAGGATTAGGACAAGCATTGATATCCACTGATGACGCTTTAACAGGAGAACACCTATTGCATATGCTGACACAGCCGCAAGCGCAAACACGGTCGGCAGCATCAGATTGAACACAACTGTAGGTGTACCGTTGGAAAGAATACCAAGCACTCCGCACATCCAATGGCCGAGGTAATAATAGATGGACAGTTCTCCGCCTGCATACCAGGGATCCAGCGGCGTAACTGTTGGGCTCAGCATAATGCTTCCCAGAAATGCAGCGTCCATAAACTTCTCTCCGCTTGGAATAATTCCTGGTGTCAGGAACCGTGAGATCAACATCAGTGCAAATGCCCCGAAGAACACCAGATCCCATTTCAGGTTCTTAAGTATCTCTGTTTTATCATACTTTTTTGAGACAAAGGCATACGCTCCTGAAGTTACAAATACTAACAGGGCAAGCTGTACCGGTAGACCAACCAGACCAAGATACCAAGTGACAAAGGTCAGTACAAGAATTGAAAACGGGTAGGCAAGACCATATGAAAGGTTGCCCACCGCAGGTTTTAGATACGGATAGGTGGTCATCTGGCAGAACTTCATCACAATCAGCCAGAGAACGACCGTCAGTATCTGTACTTCAGGAGGAACCATGCTCCTCCTTCAGTTTTTTTGCATCCTCATGGAACAACCGTTTTAACAGTGACACTGCCCAGTCGCCGAAGTAGTACAGGGAGACCACTCCTCCAGCGAGGGTAACAAGATTTTTGATCAGATGATCTACCACTGCGATCAGAGTAGCCGTCGCCGCAGGCACTCCGCCTATCTCAAACGTAATTACGAGTGCAAGTTCATACGTTCCAATACCACCGGGAGTGATCGGTACCGCTTTCACAAGATTTCCGATCACAATTGCAAGCAGTACCAGCATAAACGGGATTGTCACTCCAAACATCAGCGAGACAAGATAACAGATGGTCACATCCATCATCCAGATGATAGCAGATGAAAGTGATAACGCTGCAAGTGATGCTGGCGTTGAAGACACCTGTCTGAGCTGATCTAACACCTCCAAAATTTTTTTGAAGATTTTATTTTCCGCATGGAGTCTGCGTGAGAGAAGAAGAAAAAGGAAAAATACTGCACCTGCTCCCAGAACGAAAACGATCATCCAGACAAACCATGCGGGAACGAGGCTAATCAGCATTGGCAATGCAAATAGTCCAAGAACTGCGATGATGATAACATCATACACACGCTCTGCGACAACTGAGGTGAAACTGTTTGTATAAGGCGTTTCTTTCTCGTGTTTTAGAATAAAGAGCCGAACAAAGTCACCCAGCCGTGCGGGAATGATCAGATTCGCTGTTTGGGATACATAAATGCAGGCGGTGGAAAAGTTAAGACCTATTTGCGTCCCTAATTTCTTTAGGATATACTGGTACCGCCAGCCACGCAGGTACCATGCGGCAAGACAGATCAGAATCGCTCCGATAAGGTAGGCGGGAACCAAATGTTGGACTGCGATCAGCAGATCATCCCAGACTCTTGCAAGCATAACCACAATCAGTGCAGCAGCAATAAGAGTGGGGATAAGTACAGCACTAATTTTTTTCCACATGTAGCCGCCACCACATTTTTAGAATATCCATTCCCATCCCGTACACGTCCTTGAACCGGACTGTTGTTCCCGGTCCCTGTGTCCAAACAACCGGAAATTCGTCCACGCGGAGTCCTGCACGCTGTGCAAGTACCACTGACTCGGTATCCCAGAACCAGTGAGGCGCACGGATCTTTGGAACCAGTTCCCGCAGCACATCTGCCCGGTATGCCTTGAATCCGCACTGATGATCCCGGAGACGGCTTCCAAGAAACAGCCGGACCAGTGTATTGTAACTGCGGCTCGCAAACTCCCGGTCACCGCTCCGGATAATTTTACTCTCCGGCATCAAACGCGATCCGGTCGCAACTGCTGCACCATCTTCGATTCGAGTCAGGAGTTCAGGAAGATGTTTGATGTCTGTTGCAAGGTCCACGTCATAGTAACAGAATATTTTGCCATTTGACTCCGCAAGTGCACGGTTCAGTGCCCGTCCCCGTCCCTGCCGTTCGTCGCTGTGCAGCAGACGGACACGCGGATCTTTCCGTTCCCATTCCTCAACTAACTCGCGGCTCCCGTCGGAACTCCCATCCTCGGCGACAATCAGTTCAAAACTTTTTCCGAACTCAGTCAACGCTTCAAGCGATTTTGGGATTGCAGATCGTAATGCCTCAACATCATTATAGACAGGCAACACTACGGTTATTTGTACGGGATTCACGAAATTTTCTCCTTAAGCAGGGCAGCCACGCGGTGTCCTGCACGAACAGAACCTTCCATGCTCCGTTCGGGATAGTTCTCCACTGAGTACATGCCAGCAATGAACAGATTGTGTCCGGCATCGGTATTGGGTATCATGTTCCGATAACCGGTCACATATACGGGCCCCGCGAACTTGTCAATGTACAGGTCGGCGTGATGAATTATCTCTTTTCCTATTCCAAACCTGTCACAGAAATCATCAATCATCTTCTCTTTGAGATCGGTTGCTGGGTTGTCTTTGAAGTACGAGGCGAGATACACTACATGTTCGCCGTACCAGTCATAAGGGACAAAGTTCGTGTGAACAACCACCGCCCCGTACGGTGCGGGATCTCCCATATTGGTCCAGTAAATTCCTGCTGACGGATCCTTGGCGAGTCCCAACGTCATACAAGCCGCTCCTTGGTATGGTAACATGGGTAGGGAGAACTTTTCTGCCGTCTCTTCGTTCATCAAAGACATTGTTATCTGTGGTGGAAGAGTGGAAATAACTGCATCAAATTCCTCTCCGTTGATGATCCATTTTCCATCCAATAATTGGAGTCTCTGTACCGGGGTGGAAAACCTCAGATCTGCACCGGCCTCTTTCAACCGATGCACCATAGAATCGATCAGCCGGTGCCACCCTCCTTTCAGGTATCCAAGCCGCTCTCCCTCTGCACCGCGATCAGATCTTATTGCAATTCTGCTCATCAGCCATGCTGCAGACACCTCATCCTTCATCGGCCCAAACTTGCTTGCAAGAAGCGGAGCAAAAAATACATTATAGATATCTTCACCGACTTTTTCGTAGAGATACTCCTTTGCGGTGATGTTGTCAAGTACTGCCATGTCAATTTTGCGGGAACTTAAGACGAACATCCCGAGTCGTACCTTTTGAAAAAAACTCAGGCAGGGATAACGGAAAATTTCCATGGGTGTGGTGAGAGGATGCAGTTTTCCGTTCATATAATATCCAGTTGATCCTTTCAACCAGATCAGATCGTCTTTGAGGTCGAGTTCTTTTAAAAGAGAAAACAGCTCGGTATCGCCAGAGAAACAGTGGTGATACAGGGTCTCCAGAATATAAGATCCATATTGTTTGGAAGCAAGACAACCCCCCGCCATTTCATTCTTCTCAAATACAACGACATCACCTGCTTTTGCCAGACGAAGGGCAGCGGCAAGTCCTGTCAGGCCTGCACCGAGAATACCGATCTTCATACACTATTTAGTACACCTGCATCATAAGAAAGTTTTTGACTAACGTAGCCGTATAACTAATGCAGTCATATATATCCAAGAAATGACATACATACACTCAACAAAAAAGGTGTCAGTGTAAATGCGGGTATTTTTTATAGGATTCGGACAGGCAGGAGGGAAGCTCGTGGATATGTTCCTCGCACAGGACAGAAAGTTAGGATCTACAAGCTTCCGCGGTATTGTTATCAATACTGCCCGAACCGATCTGATGGGAATTAAGAACATTCCCATGGAAGATCGCCTGCTGATCGGTCAGACAATGGTTAAAGGCCACGGTGTCGGTACTGATAACGTGACCGGTGCAAAAGTAGCAGCAGATGAGATTGACACTATTATTAGTGCAATCGATCGCCGCGGTACGCATGACATCGATGCATTCGTTGTGTGTGCCGGTCTTGGTGGGGGAACGGGATCTGGAGGATCCCCGGTTCTCTGTCGTCACTTAAAGCGTATCTATCGCGAGCCGGTATACGCAGTAGGTATTATTCCTGCACCTGAAGAAGGTCGTCTCTATTCTTTAAACGCTGCACGCAGTCTTTCAACGCTGGTTAACGAAGCGGACAATGTCATCGTATTCGACAACAGTGCTTGGAAAAATGATGGTGAAAGTGTAAAGAGTGCATATGAGCGTCTCAATGAAGAAATCGTCCGCCGGTTTGGTGTTCTGTTCCGTGCAGGAGAGGTCGGTAAATATGGCGTTGGTGAAATGGTTGTTGACTCCAGTGAAATCATCAACACCCTCCGTGGCGGAGGTATTTCATCAGTTGGTTATGCCATCAGTGAGGCTATTCCAGTCGTCAAGGGTGGGGGAAAGCCGTCTTCAAAGAAGGACAACAATGGAGGTCTTCTCTCCAGTATTCTTGGAAAGAAGGAAAAGAAAGCCGAACCACATGTCGATATTGCATCAGGTGAGGATAAATCTGCAAAGATCATTGGCTTGGTCCGCCGTGCAATGTTAGGCCGTCTTACGCTTCCCTGCGACTACTCAACTGCAGAGCGTGCTCTTGTACTGGTTGCAGGTCCGCCAAGTGAACTTGATAGAAAAGGCGTTGAGAAGTCTAAGAGCTGGGTTGAAGAAAATATTGCAGGCGTTGAGGTTCGTGGTGGTGATTATCCGGTGGACAGCGGATATGTGGCGGCAGTTGTTCTGCTTGCAAGTATTGGTGATGCTCCACGTATTCGTGAACTGATGGAGCTTGCAAAAGAGGCAAAGGAGGAGGTTGTACGATCCCGTGAGCGGTCCCATACTGCTATGTTTGATGACGGGATCGATCCACTCTTTGAATGAGGTGTTATATGAAAAAAATCACATATTTTTTGATTGCTCTTCTGTTCTGTGCCGCACTGGTCGGTACTGTAAGTGCTTGGAACAGTAATACTGAAGCAAACATCAATCCGTCGGGAAGCTTGATGCCGGGGGATTCGGTCTCCGCAACCATGACGATCACCTTTGCTGCAAATTCTGATGTCGATCGGATCGATCTTACTACTGATCTTACCTCTGCAGTATGGACAGGATCTCTCACTTCCCTAGATGGTACTCCAATTACTGAGTTCCCTGCAGGAAAGCGTTATTTTGATGGATATAGTCTTTCAGATCTGCCCCAGGATGTGAAACTCACTATTTATCTTGATGGAAAGGTCCCAGAGAACAAAGCTGGGATGGAAATTACAGTTATAAAAGTAGAACAGATCACTGATTCAAATACCGTTATCAGCAGTTATCAATCTGACAAACAGATGGTGTATAATCCGGATGATATTCCCGATCAGATTGAGGATGTTCAAAACGCGATCAATGAACTGGATTCCCAAATTACCGAGCTTTCCAAGCAGGGTGCTGATGTTTCGACCGCTATTTCCAAACTGGAAACTGCACGGGATTATCTGGATGCTGCTGACAATCATAAAAATGACGTTGCCACTGCGTCCAGTGAACTTGTTTCCGCAAGTGCAGCTTTAGTGGAAGCAGAAAAAGAGATGGTCAGTGCCGCTCTGACCAAGGCAAAGAGTAATCTCGATGCAATCGAACAGAACATCGCAAACCTGAATGCAAAAGGATGGAATGACAACAGAGTAATCCTTTTGTCCACGTCTAAAGAGACTGCGCAGAATCTCTACAACACTGCAAAATCTGCATATGATGCATTGCCTAGTTCTGTATCCAGCTCCTTGAAGAGTCAGTCACTTGAGGCACTGAACAAATCGACCAGTACGCTTGAGACATCAAATGCCCTCTGGGAAGAAGCGCAGAAGTCCCCACTTGATGCAGTGGGCCCATATGCAATGTACATTGTTATCGCCGTTGTTGCCGTTTTGGTAATTGTTGGTGCAATTATAGTTATTCGCCGCAGAAACGAAAATGATTGGGATGAACTTGGATAATCATCCCATTTACCTCTGACACCTTTTTTTCCAATAGATACTGTTCTAATAAAAATGATTTTTTGTCAGTGGAACAGGCTGTCCATATACTCCACAGATCTTCCTTCCGATTCTTTTTTGGTAAAGACTGTGATGACATCGTCTGGCTGGAATGTGACGTTTCCAGAAGGAATGATGAGTTTCCCGTTTCTCTGAATCGCAATATACAGCATATCTTTCACGTCAGATACTTCACGTACCGTTTTATTAACCCCTTGTGCCCCCTCGCTGACTTTGATCTCGAAAATACTGCCGCCGGCAATGGATGCAAGTAATTGGGTATTGGGGTTTTCCGACCAGACGTAGAGGCTGCGGGCAACGATCTCATCTGGGTTTTCACTAATGCGGACACCAACCTCTTTGAACAGTTCCGAATGTTCCTTCTGGTTCACAATAGAGACAAGCGTTCTCACATTGTAGCGCTTTGCAAGCCAGCATGCCATCAGATTGAGGGCATCATCACTTGTTGTTGCAACAAGAGCATCTGCCCGGTCCACTCCTGCGTCCTCAAGCACCGCTTTGTCAGTGGCGTTGCCTGCTATGGCAAGGAGATCATACTGGGTAAGAATTTCAGCACAACGTTCCTCGTCACGATCGATGACAACCACGCTGTGACCATTCTCGGAGGCGATGCCGGCAAGACTTCTGCCGATGCCGCCAAGACCTACGATGATGAGATACATGCTGAATCGTTTGGGATCGTGGGGTATTATACCTATTCCCTGTGATAGATATTGATCTGATGAAAATCTGCGGTGTCGACGAAGCGGGAAAAGGTTCGGTTCTCGGGCCAATGGTAACTGCCGGTGTGCTGGTTTTAGACACCGCAGAACTTGCGGGTCTTGGTCTTCGTGACTCCAAGAAGCTGACGCCGCACCGTCGCGAAGAGCTCTATGAGGAGATTACATGCCGGTGGAAAACAGCTGTCGTGGTGCGAACTCCTGCAGAGATCGACGCCCGGTCAGGATCAATGAATGAGTTCACTGCTTCCTGTCATGCTGCAGTGATACAATCTCTTGTGCCGGACGTGGTATATGTGGATGCCTGTGATGTCAATGCAGTAAGATTCGGATCGCATGTACGTGAACTGTCTGGTCTGACAGATCTTCAGATGATCTCAGAACATAAGGCGGACGACAAATTTCTGATTGTGGGAGCTGCAAGCATTGTGGCAAAAGTTACTCGTGATCGGCTTGTTACTGAACTTTCCAATGAGTTTGGTGATATAGGCAGCGGCTATCCATCTGATCCTGTAACAATCCGGTTTCTGGAAACGTACCTTCGTGAGAACGGATGCCCACCGTCGTGTGCCCGCAAGACATGGAAGACGGTTGATGAGATCAGTGCCCGTATGTCTCAGAAAGCTCTCACGGATTTTATCTGATTGGATACAGCTTGGATTGGAAACTGTTCGATGAGCATTGCAGGATGTGATCTCTTCTCATCTCCATCTTCTGTTTTCGTTCACGAGTATTCAGCTGAACACCTACGATCAACTTCTTAGCCTTTCACCGCAGAACAATACAGAACAATGGAGTTCGGATGGGTTGCCCTGGTGATCATCTGCGTGATTGTGTACGCAGTGGTATGCTGGGAAATTAAAAAGAGTAATTTCCACCCGGAGATATTTGCTTTTATGGGGCCGTGCCTGATGGTTCGGACATCTCGGACGGGTATCTTTGACGTACTGGCACGTTTTCGCAGAACATTTCTGGTGTACGGAACGCTTGGTGTTGTTGTTGTTGCAGCCTGCAGTGTCCTGATGACGGTAATGATTATCGTTACCGCATATCTGACGATGCTGATTCAACCTGATCCTTCTCCGATTATTCAGCCGCAGAATTTACTCCTTATTCCGGGGGTGAACGATTTTGTCCCATCCACGTTTGCAGTGTGGTTTGCACTGGTGTTTGCGGTGGTTATCCATGAGTTTGGTCACGGTTTGCTTTCCCGTGTGGAAAAAATTCGTGTAAAATATACTGGAATCCTGGCTCTGGTAATCCCGATTGGTGCTTTTGTTGAACCCGACGAAGAGGAGATCGAAAAGTCTCCTCTTGCAACAAAACTTCGTATGTTTGCTGCGGGCATTACAAACAATCTGGTGGTTGGTGCGATCTGTATTCTTGCGCTTATTCTGTTGCTTGGGATGGTTGTTCCGGGAACAGTGCCGTTTGTGCAGGGGGTGTATGAAGGATATCCTGCAGATCTTGCAGGCATGCAGCCTGGAACGGTGATTCTTGCAATTGACGGCGTCCCTGTTGCAAATACCACGGACATCTCTACGCTTCTCGCAGGGACGATCCCCGGTCAGACAATTCAGGTACTCGGTGAGTACAAAGGTGTGCAGCAGATGTATGACATCACATTGACCTCTGTACCTTCGGATATTACTGGTTTATCAGCAGGAAATACTACCTCTGGATTCATGGGCGTTCTGTATGGTGACCCTCAGGCGATAACTGATACTCTGCATGCATGGACACACCCGGAGACGCTTGGAGACGTACTTGTGTCCGCCTTGAACTTCCTTGTTCTGCCGTTCTCCTCTCTTGCAGGTAGTAGTTCCTTTGGCATGCTGGTAACAGATACACCGGACCCTGCATTCCTCTCCGCTCCGTTTGATGGATTCTGGGAAATAATTCACGTGCTGTACTGGTGTGCCTGGGTTAACATTCTCTTGGGTACCTTTAATGCACTGCCAATTGGTCCTCTGGACGGGGGTCAGATGTTGCGCGAGGGTGTCAAGAGTTTCCTTGCCAAACGCGGCAAAGAGGAGTATGCTCTACCTCTCTGCAGTGTGATCACCAATTTGCTGATTGTTGTGATCATCATCCCCATTATCATGCCGTACTTTTTCCGTTGAGTGAAAAGACAGCACTTATGAGGGAAAAACCCTCATATGAGTATACATTATGAACGTCCGCTGGCTCCTGTTTCCGTTTCTGGTGTTTCTTGGAGGTTGTTGTTACGGACCGTCATCCCCCACAATAAAACTGGCTTATGAGGCAGGATTTACAGCAAACGATGTGGTGATGAGCCAGTACTTTTATGGATGGCTGATTCTGTTGGTTTTGATCGGTGCTGGATTTTTTCGAGGGTCTTTACACCGACCAGTCTCACCAACTCCATGGACGATCAAACGGCTGGGGCGGATGTTTGCGACCGGTGCTTCAATCGCACTCGTAAGTGTCTGCTACTGTTTCTCTCTCCAAAGTGTTCCTGCATCGGTATCGGTTATTCTGTTGTTTCAGTTTACGTGGATCGGTGTGATCATTCAGGCTCTTGTGGAACGAAAACTTCCTTCGCGGAGAACAATTGCCGCAGTTGTGATCCTGATCATCGGAACAATTCTTGCCGCAGGTCTGGTGGGCAGTAATGTTCTGCTGACTGCTGATGGTGTCATATTCGGTATGTTATCGGCTTTGTTCTATGCGCTCTATATGTTTCTGCTCGGTCATACAGAACCCGAGATGCATCCACTGACGCGGAGTTTTGTGATCATGTCCTGTTCACTTGCTCTCTTGCTTTGTATTCTCTCACCTTCCTATATTGTG
The DNA here is from genome assembly GCA_018883755.1 of Candidatus Methanocorpusculum faecipullorum. Lineage (GTDB taxonomy): Archaea > Halobacteriota > Methanomicrobia > Methanomicrobiales > Methanocorpusculaceae > Methanocorpusculum > Methanocorpusculum faecipullorum. Next base: position 23,926 of record JAHLFR010000007.1, on the reverse strand, counting down.
AGCGGTACTGCTTTTTCCGGCATCTGGATTTATGGGGTAATCCTCGGCCTGTTTGGGTGTGCCCTTCCGATGTTCCTGTTTTCGATTGGAACTCCCCGTATCTCAACAGGTGCTGCAACCATTCTTAGTTCATCAGAGCTTCCGGCATCGATCATCTGTGCTGTGCTTATACTTTCCGAGGCGGTCTCCTGGGTACAGTGGATTGGGATTGCTCTGATCTTCTTTGGAATTGCTTATCCCTACCTTGGAGCTGGGAATGTCTCGGAGCAAAGATCCGTGGAGTCAGGAGAGTAAGTTGAAACTTTTTCCGTGGGATTCATGATGAGGATCTGCCCTTTGTGTACACTCTCCTTTGCCAAAATGTAATAATCCATTTGCATCTAATATACCTGTAACATGAAGCGGATTGTGGTACTTGCTTCGGGGCGCGGTTCAAACTTTCAGGCGATACTGGATGCCCTTGCACGCGGGGAGATCAATGGAAAGTGTGTTGCTCTCATCACAGACAATAAGGATGCCTATGCAATTGAACGGGCAAAATGTGCCGGAGTTCCTGCGATAGTGGTGAATTTCCGTGACTACCCGACCAAAGCTGATTTTGAGACTGATCTTCTTGCAGCCATGCATTCGGTAAATGCTGATCTTTTTGTCTGTGCTGGGTACATGCGCATAATTGGTACAGAAATTATCCGGGCATTTGCCGGGAAAATGATCAACATCCACCCGGCCTTGCTGCCTGCGTTTCCGGGTCTTCATGGTCAGCGTCAGGCTTTGGAGTATGGTGTCAAAATTGCAGGGTGTACCGTACATTTTGTGGATGAGGGACTAGACTCCGGACCGATCATCCTGCAGAAAGCAGTCCCTGTCCTAGATGATGATGACGAAGAAGCACTTGATGAGCGGATCCTTGAGCAGGAGCACATTGCATTTCCCGAAGCTGTTGCCCTGTTCTGTGCTGATAGGCTTGTCGTGTCCGGCCGTCATGTGAAAATTTTGCCGGAGACACCCTGAGTTACATGGCACAACACAAAAAAAATCCTGCTGCAAACGGGATTGCGCTTGAAAGAATTGAAATTCTTTTTACTCAGGCACACAAGAACCGTGACAATCCCGATCTTGCTAACCGGTATGTTGCGCTCGCTCGCGAGATTGCAATGCGGAGGCGTCTTCGGATGCCAAGAAAGTTCCGCCATTCGTTTTGTCCTGCCTGTCATGCATATTTTGTACCGGGGGAAAATATTCGTGTCCGCATCCAGCACGGGAAAGTCATCTCCACCTGTAAGAACTGTGGTGCCGTAATACGCTTTCCCGTGAGGTGAGTATCTTCTGTCTCGCTGTGTTTTTCAGGTGGTTACAAGAGTTTTTCGGATTGATCCTTTTTTATTTGTGTCCGGGAGACATCGATTGATTTGTTTCAAAACAATGTTATGGCATTTTGACAGGGGAACTCTTATCCCCAGAACTGATCAATATATACGGCACGAGGGATACCACACGTGCCCAACTCATCCGATACAAACTCCTATATTCAAACACTAAAACCCACAATCTGGGTTGGTAAAAACGGCTGCACCGAGGATCTGGTGGAAGAAACGCGCCGTCAGCTTGAGGCAAGAAAAGTCATCAAGATTAAATGGCTGCAGAGTTGTGATCTTGATGAAGAAGAGATTCTCGAGCTTGCCCAGAAAACATCAGCAGAAGTACTGGACTCGCGCGGTAGAATGGTAGTGCTTGGTGCGAAGAACCGGGGGAAACTTCCCGTAACCACTCCGGTCAAAGGAAAAACGTCTCCCAAAAAACAGTCGGCACGCGACAGAATAAAATCCTTCTATCTTGAGAAAAAATAATTCTTCCAAGACTAATTCTGTTTTTCAGAATTTCACTCAATATCTTATCCAGACTATGTTGAGGATCTCTTGACCCTAACCCCTCGGTACTCCAGAAGAATAATTGCAATTTTTTCTCACGAACTTATTTATTGTCTGGGAACCAATTCATACAGACTGTTAATGTCATGTGTTGCAGAGAAAGTCTCGTGCAACCAAATCGTGCCGAAAGGCACGGGCTTACAGTGAGGAAAAGTCTATGACTACAGTATTTGACATCCCAGCCAATGCACTCATCGCAAAGGTTGCCGAGGAACTCAAGAACGAGTCCGAGATCAAGGCACCCGAGTGGTCTGAGTACGTAAAAACGGGAGTACACAAGCAGATGCCGCCAGAGAATCCAGACTGGTGGTACATCCGTTCCGCAGCAGTGCTGCGTCGTATCTATGTTGACGGCCCGATTGGAGTCGAGCGCATGCGCTCGGTCTATGGTGGTATGCAGGACCGCGGCTCTAAGCCGTCCCACTTCAGAAAGGGAAGCGGCAGCATTGCAAGAAAAGTTATGCAGCAGCTCGAAGCAGCCGGCTACATTGAGAAAGTTACCGGCGGCCGTAGTGTCTCCGCAAAAGGCCGCAAGTTCCTCGACAACATTGCCCACTCCTTAAAGGAAGAGGCTGTCAAGGAAGCTCCGGGTCTTGCAAAGTACTAAAGAATATCTGACAACAGAATGTGGTGACCAGAAATGGGAGACGATGAACTCGCAGAACTTCGCCGGCAGCGCATGATGCAGCTCCAGCAGCAGCAGATGGCTGAACAGGAACAGGCCCAGCGCCAGCAGCAGATGCAGGCTCAGATCCAGTCTGTTCTTATGCAGGTAATGGAACCTGAAGCCCGCGAACGGCTGAACACTATCAAGCTGACCAAACCTGAGTTTGCCGCAGCAGTCGAGCAGCAGATTGTCGCTCTTGCCCAGTCAGGACGCCTGCGTCAGAAAATTACTGATGACCAACTCAAGCAGTTGCTTTCGCAGATTGTACCGCAGAAAAAGGAATTCAATATCCGCAGGGTTGGATGAAAGCAGGTGTGCTCTACAGCGGCGGCAAAGACAGTACGCTTGCCGCAGTTCTGCTTGCGCGGGACTATGAGGTGGAGCTGATAACCTTCGTATTCGATCCAAACCATGCTGTCCCTTCCATTGAGGCGGCGGCAAAGGCAACCGGTTTCCCCTGGAAGAAACAGGTCTTTGCGCCAGGTTTCCTTGATGAAGTCGTCAACATGATTGTTGAGGACGGGCATCCTGCAAATGCCATCAATGAAATCCACCGACGGTCTCTCTGTGCACTTGCACAGGAATATGAGGTGGTCGCCGATGGAACCCGTCGTGATGACCGGGTCCCGATGCGGACACAGTCCGAAGTACAGAGCCTTGAGATGAAGTACGGGGTCAGCTATGTGCGGCCTCTGCTTGGCATTGGAAAAAGAGAAATTATCCGTCTGTGTGAACGGTCCTTTGAGATCGCCTACGGCGAAACCGGGACGATTCCAAACGGTGATTTCGAAAGTGAGATCAGGGCTGAAATGGTTCGCCGGGGAATTGACTATGTGCCGCTCTTCCCGAAAAACCATGAACAGTCGTTGATCATTCGAAAAAAGAATGGTGATTAACCATGAGCAAACTTACTAAAGCTCGTAAGATTCGTCTTGCAAAGGCAACCCAGCAGAACCGCCGTGTTCCTGCCTGGGTCATGATCAAAACCAAGCGTAACGTTGTGTCTCACCCGTGCAGACGCAACTGGAGACGCAGCACTCTGAAGGTGTAAGAAAATGGTAGAAGCACAAAAGGAACAGGTATATGTTATTCCGCTCCGTGATGTCAAGCGTGTCCCGTGCTACAAGCGTGCAAACGCTGCAATCAAAGACATCCGCAGCTACCTTGAGCATCACATGAAAAGTGATGACGTTAAGCTTGACAAGAGCATTAACGAAGCAGTCTGGGCACGTGGATCCCAGAAACCGCCAAGACGCATTCGTGTTCGTGCAATGAAGTTCGAAGACGGACAGGTCCAGGCAGAACTTGCTGAGGAATAAATGGACCACACCCTGTCACTGAATGGAGACCCGAACATCGGTGTCTTTGCCCGTGTCTTTGAAGATATTGCATTTGTTCCGCTCGACTCTCCGGAGGAGTTCAGAACAAAGATAGCGGAAGCTCTTGATGTAGAGGTCATTCCTACCTTTATTCAGGGATCATCCGTGATTGGTCTTCTCCTCACCGGCAATTCCCGCGGTTTTGTTGTTTCCGGTCTCATTCACGATTCAGAACTTGATCTTCTGCAGGAGTATGGTGATGTCCTGCTTCTCGGTGAAGAGATGAATGCGGCAGGGAACGTTATTCTTACCAATGATTCATTCGCGGTTGTGCATCCGGACATGTCGTCTGAGATGCGCAGGATGGTTGGCGAGTTCCTGAAAGTCGAGACGATTCCTATGTCATTTGGCGGCGTTGGAACGGTTGGTATGGCAGGAGCCTGTACAAATGCAGGTGTTCTGTTACCTGCCCGGAGCAGTCCTGATGAGCTGGTTCATCTCGAAAACAGTCTTCCGACAGCGGACGTTTCCATCGGTACCGGATCCGTGAATATGGGTTCCGGTCTGATTGGAACCGGTTTGCTCGTGAACAGCAAGGGTTATCTGGCGGGAAACGCGACCACGGGTTTTGAACTCGGTAGAATTGAAGATGTATTTGGATTTCTGTGAGGTGAAATAATATGCCGAAATTTGAGGTTAAGGGCACGTTCAAAAATGACGGACAGATGAAGCCCTACACAAAAATAGTCGATGCGCCAAGTGAGCGTCTTGCAGGAGAGTTTACTCTTGCAACGATTGGAAGCAAGCACCGGCTTGAACGCAAATATATTACTGTTGATTCTGTAAAGGCTATCAATGGCGAGTAATGCAAATCAGGCAACGTTGGAACAGGAGGTACAGGCCCTCCGTTCCTATGCCGCAGAGTATTCCCAGCAGTTTGAGCTTCTGTCCCAGCAGTTGAGGTTTATCGAAACGGCACGCGCCGAGTCTCTTGCCTCTATTGAGGCACTAGAAGCACTGGCTGCCGCAGACGGCGAGGTTTCCACCCTCTTAGGCCTGGGCGGCGGTGTGTCCGTTCGTGCAACTGTAGTGGACTCAAAGAAAATGCTTGTTGGGATTGGTGCAGGTGTTACGGTTGAGAAGTCAACCGAGGAGGCTATCTCCTTCCTGCGTGATCGGATCACCGAGATGGATGCATCCGGTAAACGGCTTTCTGAGTCTCTTGGAAAACTGCAGAGTCAGATGGCAGCAGTTGAGCAGCGTATGCAGGAGATCTATGCTTCTGCACAGCAGCAGAACCGCTGACATTTTCTCTTTTATTCATTCAGTGTGTATTTTTTTCATCGGTCTATTCATTTTCGTTGGGAGATTTTCACAAATGCAAATTTATGAAATACCTGTATCTGTAAGGGAAGAGTATTCTTCAATCATCTGAAATCTCTTTGTCTCTGTTTTTTCATTCTCCGGTACTCACGTTTTTTCTCTTTAAAATGTCGGATAATATCTGATTTTATTCTGTGTGAGAGATGGAGCAGAGGCAATTTATACTCTCAGGAGGAATGAATAGGATAATGTTTGAAGGGCTGAAGAAAAAACTCAGCGGCATTACAAAAAAACTGGGCAAGAGCGTGGAGTCTGCCTCGGTGACAACTGAGGTTGAGGCTGATTCGTCTCTGCTCAAAGCCCCTGCCGCACCCAGTATTCCTGAACCAGTTGAGGTGTTGGAAACGGAATCTACAATATCAGATTCTACTCCTTCCCCGGTTCCGTCACCCTCTTTTGAGGTTGAAACTGTATCTCCTGTTCCCGCAGAAAAACCAGTGGAACGTCCTGCAAAGGCCCCTGGTTTCTTTGGAAAATTAAAAACACTGGTTGTCGAACGGGAGTTTGTTCTCTCGGAAAAGGATATCGATGAAACCTTGTTCGAACTGCAGATGGTTCTGCTTGAATCCGATGTTGCATTTCCAGTTGCAGAAGCAATTACCGATCACATGAAAAAAGAACTGGTCGGAACCCACAGAAAAATTCGGGAATCCCCAGAAGAGGTCGTTACAAATGCACTTAAACATGCAATCGAAGATGTTCTCGGCGACGGATTTGATTTGGTTGGCTACATTAAAGCACACGAAAAACCGGTGAAGATACTCTTTACTGGTGTGAATGGTACTGGCAAGACCACATCCGTTGCAAAAATCGCTTATTATCTCCAGAGTCAGGGGTTGTCTGTTGTTGTCGGTGCAGGTGATACGTTCCGGGCAGGGGCGATTGAACAGATCCGTGTTCACTGCGATAGACTTGGCATCAAACTTATTGCCCATCAGGAGGGAGCTGATCCATCCGCAGTACTTTATGATACTGTGGAGTATGCCAAGGCTCACAATATTGATGTCGTTTTGGCTGATTCTGCAGGCAGGTTCCACAACCGTGTCAACCTGATGAATCAGCTGGAAAAGATCAAGCGCGTGATGAAGCCGGATCTCGTCTTTTATGTGGATGAGGCGGTTGCCGGAAACGATGCAGTGATTCGTGCTGAGGAGTTCGAGAAGACTGTTTCAACAAACGGTGTGATTCTGACAAAGGTGGATATGGATCCCAAAGGCGGTGCCGCAATATCAATCGCTTATACAATCGGCAAACCTCTGGTGTTCCTTGGCGTTGGTCAGGAGTACTCGGATATGAAGCCCTTTACGCCAGCTTTGATCATCGATGAAATTTTTGGGGATGAGGAGTAATGGGACTTGATAATCTTTCCAATTCGCTCAAGGATGCGATGAAGAAACTTGCCGGGAAGACGGTTATTGATCGTGCAGCAGTGGATGAGTTGGTTCGTGATCTTCAGCGTGCCCTGTTGTCTGCGGATGTGAATGTGAAACTTGTGATGCAGTTGTCACAGTCGATTAAGTCGCGGGCGTTGGACGAGGATCTTCCCAAGGGAATGAATGTCCGCGAACATGTACTGCGGATTGTGTATCAGGAGTTGGTCAACCTCGTCGGTAAGGAGGCAGAGTTCAGCCTGCGTCCCCAAAAAATTTTGATGGCAGGTCTTCAGGGTTCTGGTAAAACAACAACAACCGGAAAACTTTGTCGTTACTTCCAGCGAAAAGGACTGAAAGTTGGAGCAATAGGTGCAGATAATTTCCGGCCTGGTGCCTATGCACAGTTGGAAACTCTGTGCAAAAAGATCAATGTTCCCTGTTATGGTGATCCCAATGAGAAAGACGCGGTGAAGATTACCCGTGACGGTCTTGCGGCACTCAAGGATGTCGAAGTTATTATTGTGGATACGGCCGGTCGTCATGCATTGGAGGATGATCTCATTGAAGAGATTATGCAGATCAATGATCTGCTCAAACCGGATCACCGCTGGCTGGTGATTGATGCAGCACTGGGACAGGCTGCACGCGAGCAGGCGAAGCGGTTCCATGAGGCTATCGGTATTGATGGTGTGATCGTTACCAAAATGGATGGTACGGCAAAAGGTGGAGGTGCCATGTCTGCGGTTTCCGAGACCGAGTCTGGAATCGTGTTCATCGGTAATGGTGAAACGATCGAGGATCTGGAGCGGTTTGATGCAAATGGGTTCATCTCCCGTCTGCTTGGCATGGGCGATCTGAAAGCACTTGTTGAAAAGGCCGAAGAAGCCATCAAGCCGGAGGATGTGGATGTCAACGCAATGCTGCGGGGTAAGTTCACGCTGAATGATATGTACAAGCAGCTTGAAGCAGTGCAGAAGATGGGGCCGTTAAAACAGGTCCTTTCCATGCTGCCGCTTGGCGGGTTGAATGTTCCCTCTGAAGCTCTGGATGGTACTGCTGATAGGATGAAACGGTTCCGCATCATTATGGACTCGATGACGCCCCAAGAGCTTGATGATCCCTCGCTGATCAATACATCACGGATGACCAGAGTCGCAAAAGGATCTGGTTCTTCTGTTGATGAGGTTCGAGAGCTTATCAAATACTACAAGATGATGCAAAAAACGCTGAAAGGTTTCCGCGGAAACCGGATGGCGATGAACAAGATGATGAAACAGATGAGTAAAGGCGGCGGAGATCTCGGCGGCATGGGCCCAATGGGTCCTATGTAACTCTCCTTGCCACTATCTTTTTTGAAAAAATTATTTTTCAGTAGGCGCATCTTGGTTTTGGTATGCAGGCTCCGGCTCGGCGACGGTCGGCTCTTCAAGAAGATTTTCGGGATAATATATGTCTGCTTTAGGGCTCTTTTTCAGCTGGTCTGTAAGGTATTGGATTCTTTTGTTTTTTTCTTCGATGATCTCACGCTGGTACGCAATGCACCGTTCCTGAAATGTACGGAGTTCATCGATTCTTTCCTGCTGAAGTGCAATGACCTGTTCTGCCTGCTTTAGTCTCTCAGCAATTTTCTCGATGTCCCCATCCACAGACATCCAGTACTCCATTGCAGCACGGATAAAATGGACTTTTGTCTCCTGCCGTCCTTCCATGTACTTATTGAATTTCTGAATGAAACTGGCACCGAGCCGCAAGTTCATCTGATCTGGTGGACGTTTCCGGGGACTGCCCGTCATTAGATAACAGGTATCCTAATGGATAGGTATAAGTATATGGATAGTCAATAGGTATAATTTGCATAGTCAAAAGATAGTTATTCGTCCCGATCGTCTGTTGCAAAGGGAAAAAGAATAATTCTTCCAGGCAAGGCATTGCGGAGGGAAACTGGTGTATTTCAGAATTTTTCCATTTACTCTCCGGTGACGGAAAAAAGTCTGCCCAACAGAAAAGATGTTTCCGCAAGTCCACGGATATAAAAAAAGTCTGTATTCCTGGACCAAACATGATGGGGAGTCATGTTTTGTCGGACGAATTGGCCAACAGATCTGTTTTTCTGTAGGACAGGCTTTCTGATATCACAAGATTATTTTTCCTGAATGTTGGGTATTGAGGTCCGCTTTGCTTGTGCTGTCTCTCCTGCGTATCTCATACCTAGTCTTTCAGGCACTGGTTATTCTCCTTTTCTGCTGATGAGTTCGCGGGATGCAAACAGATATTCCTGTGCATATCCGGCAAACATCCCAAAATGTTCACGTGCATATGCCCCTGCTTTTGCATAGGCAAGTTTCTTTTCTCCGCCAAGATATTTGGTACGCAGGATTCGTTCTATCCAGACATCAACGGGTACTGCCTCTAATTTTTCAAACGCAAACAACAGCACACAATCCGCAACCTTTGGTCCGACTCCATCCAGTTCACGGAGTTTTTTTTGTGCCTCAAGATAGGGAAGGTCGCGTATATTCGTCTGCCATGATGGGTTTTCTGATGCCATTGCTGCTGCCTTGCAAATATATGTGTCTCGGTAACCAACCTTGCAGGTTCGAATGTCACAAACGGGGGCATCTGCGATTGTCTCGGGCGAAGGGAATGAGTAAAATGGTTTGTTGTCACAAACAATCTTCGTGCCGTACTTCTTAGCAAGATTTTCTATTCTCATTTGAATCCCAGGGATGTTGGCACAGCTGGAGCAGATATAGGATATGAGACACTCCCAGGGATCTTGGCGCATAATTCGTAACCCTCGCCATCGGGATGTTGCATCATGAATCAGCGGATCGCGATCAATACTGGATAAGATTCCGGCAAGATTATGATCCAGTGAAAAGTAGTGGATAAGTTCTCTCTCACTCATTCCATCATATCTGAGAAGATCCTTTTCCTGCTGTATTTTCCAGACTACGTTTTCTCCATAGGGAGATGGAGCATACCAGGTGTTACCGTATTTTCTCCATCGAAACGCCTGGCCACAGGATACGCTTAATTCCAGGTTAAACCAACGTCCATCAAGCGGAAATGTCTGCATAAAAAAAGAGGTTATTCTTTGATCATTAAGTACCCAAGCACAATTCCACAAAGACCGGCAACTGCAAGAACGATTCCAATACCGCCAAGCAGAACCTGAATAAACTGAGGCAGCCAGTACCACATCAGAATAACACCGGCAATTAGTAGAACAATACCAAGGATCAGAGTTGCAAGACCTGTTTTGTCCATACACCATATTGCCCGTGAATCCTAATAACCTTACTTTTAGTTTTGGAAGAATTGATCGGAGAGATCCTGTCTGCTTATGATAATCCTTATGTTTACAGAAAACATACATAGTGGGATGCTAAGCCCTGACATGATACATGGTATCATGGAGTATTACGGGGCCTGACTGCACAGGAATTGTAAGGACTGCCTTATGTTTTGGAATGAAAAAATGGAAACCCTGCGTGGAAAAGAGCTGCAGGAACTTCAGCTGAAAAGATTGAAGGAAACTGTTGCACGAACGCAGAATATCGGTTTCTATCAGAAGATGTTTGCTGAGGCAGGGATTCGTCCAGAAGACATCAAAACACTCGATGATCTGTCAAAGATCCCTTTTACCAAAAAATCCGATCTCCGTGGCGGATATCCGTTTGGATTCCTTGCGGTTCCGATGAACCGCATCAATCGGATTCACACAACGTCCGGTACTACCGGTAAACCGACGGTTGTTGCATATACCAAAAATGATCTGAACAGTTGGTCGGAACTGATTGCCCGCAATCTGACGATGGTTGGACTCCGCGAAGGCGACATGTTCCAGAATGCTTCCAACTACTCTCTGTTTACTGGTGGTCTTGGATTCCATTATGGTGCAGAAAAGATCGGTTGTGCGGTTGTTCCGGCTGGTGTTGGTAATACAAAACGGCAGATCGAGATGATTCAGGACTTTGGGGTTAATGCCATTCACTGTACTCCAAGCTATGCAATGCATCTCACCGAGGTTGCCGAGGATATGCACGCAAATCTTGAGTCACTCCGAATAGGGGTATTTGGTGCTGAGGCATGGTCCGAAAACATGCGCCGGGACTTGGAGAACCGTCTCAACATCAAAGCTTACGACAGTTATGGTATGAGCGAGCTGTTTGGTCCGGGTGTTGCATTTGAGTGTCCCGAACAGGATGGTCTGCATATCTGGCATGACTGCTACATTGTAGAGATTATCGATCCAAAGACCGGTGAGACGCTTGGTCCTGGTGAAAAAGGTGAGATGGTGGTGACACCTCTCGTTAAAGAGGCAATGCCGCTTCTCCGGTATCGCACGGGAGACATTACCATGCTCATGGAGGATGACTGTCCCTGCGGTCGCGGTCAGAAGATTGCCCGTCTATTTGGCAGAAGCGACGATATGCTTACGGTGCGCGGCATTAACGTTTTCCCGTCCCAGATTGAGCATGTTCTCAAGAATATCCCCGAGGTTGGCGATCAGTTTATGGTGTACATTGATCGCCTGAACCATCTGGATGAGATGACAATTGAGGTTGAGATTAACAAACATCTCTTCAGCGGTGAACTGAGCGATCTCGCCAGGCTCCAGAACAAAATCGGTAAAGCCCTGCATGAAACTCTTACCCTTCGTGCAAACGTCCAGCTCGTAGAGCCGGGTTCTCTCCCCCGGTTTGAGGGCAAGGCAAAGCGGGTTGTAGATCGGAGGAAAATCTAATTATGGCATACTATAACGAAAAAATTGAAACACTTCCCAAAGCAGAGCTGGAAAAACTGCAGTACCAGGAACTGAAAGTCCTTGTTGAACGCCTTTATGCAACATCTGTCTTCTATCATGACAAGATGAAAGCTGCAGGCGTGCTCCCGTCTGATATCAAATCCATTGCAGATATCGTCAAACTTCCAACGATGAAAAAGACGGATCTGCGTGATAACTATCCGGACAAACTCGTTTGCTGCCCGAAAGAGGATCTTGTTCGTTATCACGTCTCCTCAGGTACAACCGGTAAACCAACGGTGGTTGCCTACACGAAAAATGATGTAGAGCTCTGGTCTGAGGCGGTTGCACGTTCCCTGGTTTCCTGTGGTCTTGGTCGTGGCGACGTTCTCCAAGTCGCCTATGGGTATGGTCTGTTTACCGGCGGTCTTGGCCTGCACTACGGCGGAGAAATGCTGGGTGCAACGGTGATTCCGGCCTCAACTGGTAACTCTGAGAGACAGATTGAGCTCATTCAGGATCTGGGCACAACAGCAGTTGCCTGCACGCCCTCGTACTTCATCCATTTAATCGATGTTGCAAAGAAGATGGGTGTCGACATTGCAAAGGATACGAAGCTGAGAACTGCTATTCTCGGTGCCGAGCCGTGGTCCGAGTCGATGCGGCAGTACATTCACGAGCAGTCAGGAGTTACGGCCCACAACATCTTTGGAACATCTGAGATCTCTGGACCGATGTTTACCGACTGCAGTGAACTGAACGGTATGCACATCTGCGGTGATATCGCCTATACAGAAATTCTAGATCCAGAGACCGGCGAATCACTACCCGCCGGAGAAAAGGGTGAGCTGACAATGACGGTTCTGAAGAAAGAGGCAATTCCCATGATTCGTTACCGTATCGGTGATATTACCTCTATTCTTGAGGGAGACTGCCCCTGCGGCAGAACTTCTCCGCGCATTGATCGTTTACAGGGAAGAGTTGACGACATGCTGGTCATCCGCGGGATTAACGTGTTCCCGTCTGCTGTGGAGCATGCACTTCTCCGCGTGCCTGAGTTGACAAGTCATTTCATGCTGGAAGTTACCCGTACCGGACCGCTTGATGATATGCTGGTGAAGGTTGAGTTAAAACCGGATGCGATGACGGACAGTATCAACGGCCTCATTGGCCTTCAGGCGAGAGTTGAGCGGACCCTGCGTGACGCCCTGAACGTCTCCGCAAAAGTTGAGCTGTGTCCGCCAAACTCTCTCCCGCGGTTTGAAGGAAAAGCAAAACGTGTTGTGGATCACCGGGTGTTCTAAATGACGCGAAATAAGTACTTCATCAAACAGCTTTCGATCTTCTCCGAGAACAAGTCCGGGAAACTTGCAGCAATTGCCAAGGTCTTTGAGGAATGTAAGGTCAATATTCATGCGTTCAGCATTGCCGAGGCGAACAGTTTCGGTGTGGTGCGGGCGATTGTCGATAAGCCGGAACTTGCCTTTGATGCATTCTCAAAACAGAACTATGCTCTGCAGTACACTGATGTTCTGGGAATCAAAATGAATGATGTTCCCGGTGGTCTGTATCATGTGGCAAATGTTTTAGGCAGTATCGGCATCAACATCGAGTATGCATATGCATTCAGAACTGGAACGTTTGGTACCCTGATCGTGAAGGTATCAAATCCCGAAGATGCAGTGGAGAAGATCCTCGCCGCAGGACTTGAACTTGTTCCGGCCACAGATTATAACTTCTAATTTCTTTTTTGAGTACATCAAAAACTTAATACGCTATCCAGTGGGAGATAGACAGTAGGAGTGATCGCGTCATGACAAATGAATATATTATCAAACAACTTTCGATCTTTGCTCCGAATACGCCGGGGACCCTGGCAGAAATTGCAAAGATATTCCAGGACAACGGGGTGAACATCTCAGCGTTCTGCATTGCAGAAGCGAAGAACTTCGGAGTGGTCCGGGCGGTTGTGAATCAGCCGGATGCTGCGTTTGCTGCATTTGAGAAGAAAAACTATCTGCTGAAGTTTACGGACGTTCTTGCAGTGAAGATGTCGGATGTACCTGGAGGCCTGTATGAGGTTGCATCAAAGTTCGGTGAAGCTGGTCTGAATATTGAGTATGCATATGCATCACGCAGTGCAGCTGTTCCGACACTGGTTGTGTATGTTTCCAACCCTGACATTCCTCTGGAGACCGCCGTTGAAAGGATTCTTCACTCAGGTCTTTCCCTTGTGCCTGCCGCTGAGATGCAGGCATAATCCTATTTTTTGAAAAAAAGTGATAGATTTCAGGACCGCTCGCCGTAGATCCGTTTGATCTCATGTGCCTGGGCAGTTTTGTCTTTCCGCTGAATGATGTTTCCCTTCCGCAGTTTGATCCGGGTAATCCGGAACTGTTTTCCGCCAACTGAGGTGATGTGATCCACTGTGTACACTTTGTCTCCTGGTACCTGCTCATAAAGCGGGATGGTGACCGCACCTTTGTTTAAGGAAGCGCGGATGATGACTTTATCTACGAGCCGTGTCCAGAGCACATCAATTTCTTCTGCAGGGAGTTTTGCTCGTCGGGCATTGTCTCGTTCGATGGACATAACCTCAACACCGTAAGATTCGTCACCTACTTCTGCTACAAGGAAATCACCAACGGAACAGACATCTCCTTCCATAAGCTCGACAGTTCCCGTGTGCGACTCTGTTCCGTAGCTAACGATGGTCTTGACGGTGATGACTCTCGGTTCTTTCAGCGTGACTCGCATGGTGTGGCCGCATTCGGTACAGCGCACAACTGCCTCGGGTGGTTCTTTGAGAATTTCGAAATCCGTCTCCTCACCACAGATGGGACAGTCAAGAATTATCATATCGGTATCCATTGTGCTAATCATGTTGCTTTTTGAGATAGTTAAGCTACTGCTGACCTGGGTGCCAAGATAAGTTATTTGTCTGTGTGCAACAAGATCATAGCAAAAACAATGGAGATCATCGAAACTATCCACTGTCGCGGCCATAAAAACGTCCGGGCACTGCACAAAAGCACTTTTGAGATCACCAAAGAAACAGATCTCTCTCCCAACGGTGACTGCATCATTGCGGTCGGTGCCGATCGTGGTGCAGCAGATCTTTCTCCTGCGTTCCGCGACGCACTCTCCCGCGACGGAACAATTCTCACGACTACGCTCTCCTGCGGTGGTGTAACAGCAACTGTCAGATCCGAAGGTTGTCCTGGTATTACACTCACGCACGGGACGGATCTCGTCTGGCGACGCAGTACCTTCCTTTGTCCACGGACCATCGCTGTTTACAGCGATCACACCGCATGTCAGCTTCCGCGTGAACTGATCGAAAAGTTGCAGAATGAGGAAGAGATGATCGTTACTCTTCGGGCTGAACTTCCGTGATCGTCAGTTCTGCTGTTTGCAAGAACTCTTCACAACTGCGAATCAGTGCAAGTCCCCGCTGGTGCAGGCGCACTGCCTCCTCGATTGGGGTTTCAGGGTCATCCAACTGCTTTGCAATTGCCTTTAACTCGGCAATCATCGATTCATACGTCTGAGCTTCAGGTGTCTCTGTCATAGGTAACATTCTCCACGACGGTGACCGCATCTCCATCCGAGAGTTGGAGTGACAGGTGGTCTCCAGTACTGATATTTTTTGCCGAACGGACAACTGTCCCGTCTTTCCATACAAGGGCGTAACCAAGTTCGAGTGGTTTGTACGGATCTCTTCCAACAACGATCTCTTTTAGGGCAAGAAACTCCAGTCGTGCGGTTGTAATCCTCGTTCGGGCAGATTTTGCCACAGTTTCTCGAAGCGTTTCACACAATATATGCTCGGCAGAAATTCTTCGAAGGAGAGCTGAGGTAATTCTTTCCGCAAAGTCTGCCGTCTGCTGATGCATCTGATCCAGTTTCCGCGAAAGTCTTGAAGGATCAACCCGCTCGGCAAGATCCGCAAGCGTACTTCGTTCTGCTGCAAATCTCCCGACTACAGTGTCACGGATTGTGCGCCGCATCTCTTCCAGCTGTTGCAAAAGTACTGTCCGATCCGGGACAACCGTCTCCGCTGCTGCCGATGGTGTTGGAACACGGATATCTGCTGCATAATCTGCAAGTGTTGTGTCGGTTTCATGACCGACGGCACTGATTACCGGAACTTCCGACTCTGCAATTGCTCTCACCACGTCAGGATGATTAAACTCGAACAGATCCTCAAAACTTCCTCCTCCCCTTGCCACGATGATCACATCCACTTTTTTCTGAAGTGATCTGATTGCTGCAGCAATTTGGATATGCGCCCCCTCTCCCTGTACTGCGGTGTGCGCAAGAAGGACCGGCAGGGGATACCGCCGTGACAGGACATTTCTGATATCCTGCAAAACAGATCCTGTTCGTGAGGTTACTACTCCAACACAGCAAGGAAATGCCGGAGGATCACGACGATCGCACGGAGGTCTGGGGATCACACCTTCCTCTGTCAGTTGTTTTTTCCATTCTTCTTTCAGGAGATACAGGCCGGTCTTTCCTGCGTGAGCAGGTTCGAGTTTTTTGATCACGAACTGCATCTTGCCATATGGCGGATAAAAGTCCACATACCCGGTTGCACGAACCAGTATCCCGTCCTTTACCGGAAATGCAACGGTTTTCGCTGCATACTTCCACATAACACACGGCATCGTTGCTTTATCGTCACTGTGTTCGGACAGTGAGAAGTACATGTGTCCTGATGAGTGAGGGCGGTATCCGGTTATCTCACCTTGAACGCAGATGTTAGTAAGAAGAGGTGTATCGATCGCGTCACGTATCCGTTCAGCGAGTTCGGACACACTGAGAACTGCAGGCTCCGCTGGGGCCTCGGGCTCATGCGGCACAAGTGTTGAGTTTTCCAGAACCGGGCTGATGGCTGTGTTTGTCCTTTCATCCGGTTCTGTGTCACAGAATGTCAGCAGCATCTGCTGCCCTTTTCCTGCCATTACCCATAGATTGGTATTTGGATGAAAGAAAACTATCTGATCACCATGATCCGGCTTGG
Source organism: Candidatus Methanocorpusculum faecipullorum (assembly GCA_018883755.1). GTDB lineage: Archaea > Halobacteriota > Methanomicrobia > Methanomicrobiales > Methanocorpusculaceae > Methanocorpusculum > Methanocorpusculum faecipullorum. The sequence continues at coordinate 7,480 of JAHLFR010000007.1, read as the reverse complement.
CGCATCCAGCATGTTTTTCCACGAGTATCAGCCCGCAGAGATCTTCTCCGCGATGTATTCTGCAGGGTTGGATCATATTGAGTTCTGGATGGAAACACCGGAGTTCTGGATGCAGGGAGCAGATATCTCAGTACTCGAGAATCTGATAGAACAGTACCCGCATCTTGCCCCCATCGCAATGCATGCGCCGATTTTTGATCTGAATCCGTGTTCCTTTAACCCGGGTGTTGCAAAACTTTCGGCAGACTATACATGCAAAACGATCGAAATGCTGGATCAGCTTGGCGGCGGCGTTGTTACCATTCATCCCGGGAAGCGTACAGCAAAACGTCCGGTTGGTCCGCTGGACCGTGCGCGCCTCACTGTTTATCTGGATGCTGTCTCTAAATCTGCGTTTGGTACTGGTGTTACTGTTGCAATAGAAAATATGCCTCCGGCAGTAAATGCCCAGCTTGTCACTCCTGATGCGGTACGGGATATTCTGGATGAATATGCATGGCTTTCGTTTACCTGGGACTATGCCCATGCTCAGGCAGCACTGCCTGATGATCCGTTTGCGTTTCTTCGTGAGTGCAAAGATCGCATGGTTAACATCCATGCAAGTCTTGGAACCGCCGAGATGATGCACATGCCCCTCTCAGGTACATCTGCGGGGGAGCAGCTCAGATACGAACTTGCCGCAGCAAAATACTCTGGGCTCATGACCTTTGAACTTGAAGATCTCAACTTCCGGAAGACTCTTGATTACGCAGAAAAAACGTCCGTACTTGCTGCGGAAGCCGCATGGTTTTCGGGTCTCCGATCAATTTAAGGACGATCATCCATATATTAAGAAAGAGATTTGCGAATGATGATTACGGGCTCAGGACACCGGAATAGATCTGCCGCACCTGCGGCGTGAAATATATGATAGAATACTCAGATATTGTTATTTTTGTAATCCTGCTGATCTTGTCCGCCTTTTTTTCGGCATCCGAGGTTGCACTTGTCGGGATTACCCGTGCGAAGGTTCGCATTCTTTCCGAAGAAGGGGGGGCTGCAGGAAAACGTCTTGAAAAACTGAAGAATAATCCGGATCATTTCCTGATTACAATTCTTGTCGGCAATAATATCGCCAACGTTGGTGCTTCAGCAATTGCTACCGCGGTAGCGTTTGGTATCTTCGGGGATGCTGGTGTTGCTATTGCAACAGGTGTGGTAACACTGTTGCTGTTAATCTTCGGCGAAATCGGTCCGAAGACCTTTGCAACACGGAAGACCGAGTCTGTCGCATTGTTTGTTGCAACGCCGATCTATTATCTGACTCTTCTGCTCTCCCCATTCTTCTGGGTGTATGACCGTCTCCGGCGTACTGGTAAAAATGGTACTGCCGATGTTCCCGCTGTAACTGAGGAGGAAATCCGCGAGTGGATTGATGTAGGTGAGATGGAAGGGGCGATTGAACAGGATGAGAAAGAGATGATCTACTCTGTCCTCCGGTTTAATGACACAACTGCACGGGAGATCATGACACCCCGTCCTGACGTTGCGGTGATTGAGGATACTGCATCTCTTGAGGATGCGGTTGCCCATTTCCGCGATACCGGTTACTCTCGCGTCCCGGTCTTTCACGAGCACACTGACAACATTGTCGGAACACTCAACATCAAAGATCTGTTCAATGCCTACACCGCAGGGAATCATCGTGCGTTTGTAAAGACGCTGATGTTTGATGTCTACTGTGTACCGGAATCCAAAAAGATCGATGACCTTCTGCGTGAGTTACAACTGCGCCGTATGCACATGGCAATTGTCCTGGATGAGTTCGGAGGATTTTCCGGTGTAGTGACGTTTGAAGACATCCTTGAGGAACTGGTCGGCGATATCATGGACGAATCGGATACTGATGAGGTTGCCGATATCATTGAGATTGGTGAGGGTCTCTATCTGGTGGATGCTCAGGCACGCGTTACTCTGCTCAATGAGCATTTTGGGATCGCGCTTCCGGAAGATCCCAGCAATTATGAAACGGTTGGTGGTCTTGTTTTTTCACGGCTGGGCCACATCCCCCGCCTCGGTGAGTCGATTACGATTGCCGAGCAGTATATTACCATTGTCGTCACAAAGATGCGTGGGCGTCAGATTCTCAAACTAAAACTTATCCTTCCCCAACAGGAAACCGACGAGCAGGACATCAGCGGGGAGTGACCCCTTCTTCGTTTTTTTTCGTATCACGGTCGGCAACTTTATCTCATCCCATGCACATTACATAATAGCGCTTTTCACTGCTGCAGATATGCATGCGGTCACGACCCCGGGTGCGGGGAGTGGAGCAGGGTTATACCTTGCGGCTTTACTCAAAAATTCTCAAGCGTTACCTGCAAATAGCAGCCCTTTGAGGGAACAGCAGAACAGGTGTCCAAGTACGAGGTCTCCATGTCACAGGAATATCAGGACGTTAAAACGGGAACTACCACTGTCGGTATTGTTTTCCAGGGCGGTGTTGTCCTTGCGACCGAACGGCGTGCCACTATGGGTACCCTCATCGCCAGCAAAAAGGCAAAGAAAGTACACAGCATCACGGATCGCATCGGTATGACTATTGCCGGAGGGGTCGGCGATGCCCAGCAGCTGGTTCGAATCATCAATGTTGAGTGCAACCTCTACCAGATCCGCCGCGGAAAGGAGATCAGTGTTGGTGCAGCTGCAACCATTCTGTCCAACTATCTGAACCAGAACAGGTTCTCACCGTACTATGTCCAGCTCCTCGTTGGAGGTGTTGACGCAAACGGCTCCTCCATTTACTCGGTGGATGCTGCCGGTGGTGCAACGCTTGAGGAGGACTTTGTTTCAACCGGTTCCGGATCTCTTACCGCCTATGGTGTTCTGGAGGATCGGTTTAGGCCGAATATGAATGAAACTGAAGCCATTGATCTTGCAGTCAGAGCACTTCGTGCAGCAATGCGGCGCGATGCAGCATCCGGCGAAGGATACAATGTGGTGGTCATCACCCGGGACAAATTTGAGTATGTTCCGGAGACAAAAATAGCAGAGCTGCTTCAGGCACCCGCGCCATCACTCTGATTTTTACACTTTTTTGGAAACGATTTCTATGCAGGTTGAAGACAGACTCAAAGAACTGAAAGATACTATAAACCGGAAAGTCCCCCGCGGCGTTACCGTAACTGATGTTGAGTACGAAGGCCCGGAGATGGTAATATACACCGATGATCCAAAACGGTTTGCTGAAGAGCAGGATCTGATCCGCACTCTTGCACGTGATCTGCGCAAGAGAATTGTGGTGCGCCCGAATATTCTTGGCGATACGGAACAGGCATACGATATGATCAAGAGTGTTGTTCCGGAGAGTGCGGGGATTACTGATATTTTCTTCGACACCGATACCGGTGAGGTTCTGATAGAGGCGGAAAAGCCGGGTATTGTCATCGGTAAAAACGGATCGACACTTCGTGACATTACGATGAAGGTTGGCTGGACACCGAAGGTTGTACGAACTCCGCCGATTCCCTCTGTGACAATCAAGCAGGTGCGTCAGTTCCTGCGCGAAACCCGTGACGAGCGAAAGGAGTTCCTGCGCAAATGCGGACGTCGTATTCACCGTGACTCGATATACACTGGACGTGATAAGGAACAGTGGCTGCGTATCACCACACTCGGCTGCTGCCGGCAGGTTGGCCGTGCGGCATTTCTGCTCACCACTCCGGAAAGCAAGGTTCTGATTGACTGCGGGGAGTCTCCTGGGGCCACAGGCAGTGCTTCTTCACCGTTCCTGAACGTTCCGGAGATTTATCCGTTCACCTCGCTTGATGCGGTTGTCCTTACGCACGCACATCTGGATCACTCGGCCTATATCCCGCTGCTTTACCGTTATGGTTATGACGGTCCGGTCTACACAACACCCGCAACCCGCGACACCGCTGCAATGCTTCAGCTTGACTATCTTGATGTGAACAACAAAGAGGACAAAGTCCCGCCGTACTCCTCAAATGAAATTCGTGAGTTTGTGAAGCACACCATTGCTCTCGGTTATGGGGATGTAACGGATATTGCGCCTGATATGAAACTGACACTGCACAACGCAGGTCACATTCTCGGTTCAGCCATTGCCCACTTCAATGTTGGGAATGGTCTTTACAACATTGCATTTACCGGTGACTTCTTCTACAGCAAAAGCCGTCTGTTCAACCCGGCTGTTTCACAGTTCCCGCGCCTGGAAGCACTGGTTATGGAGAGTACATATGGAGGCTCTGAGGATTTCTCCCCGTCAAGAAAGGATGCAGAAGATCACCTCTATGAAGTTATTAACACGACCCTTGCCCGCGGCGGTAAGGTGTTGATTCCTGCATTCGCCGTTGGCAGATCACAGGAACTGATGCTTGCTCTTGAGGAAGGGTTCAGAAACCAGCGCATCCCTCAGTGTAAGATCTACCTTGACGGAATGATTAAGGAAGCAACTGCCCTGCACACTGCATATCCTGAGTACCTGAACAACGATCTTCGAAACCTCATCTTCCGTGACAACTACAATCCCTTCCTTGCCGAGTGTTTTGAACAGGTAGATTCACAGGAGAAACGTCAGCAAGTTATCTTCTCGGAAGACCCGTGTGTGATTATCTCAACAAGCGGTATGCTGAACGGAGGACCGGTCCTGGAGTATCTCGGAAACCTTGCGGAGTCAGAGAAGAACATGCTCATCTTTGTTGGATATCAGGCTGAAGGTACGTACGGTCGCCGCATTCAGAAAGGATGGCGTGAAGTTCCGGTCGGCAAAAAAGGCAGTATTGTCATCAACATGGAAGTCCAGACAGTGGAAGGATTCTCCGGTCATGCAGACCGCCGTCAGCTTATGAACTATGTGCAGTACCTCCAGCCCAAACCTGAGCGGGTGTTCACCATTCACGGTGAAGAGTCAAAGACAATTGATCTGGCAAGTTCAATCTACAAGAAATACCACATTCAGACGGTTGCACCACAGAATCTTGAGACTTACCGTCTGGTTTGAACTTTTTTTTCTTTTTCAAGGCTGGGATGTCACATTGTGAATAATCCCGCCAGAATGCATTCTTCTAAACACTAATAACACCTCAAAGCACATACATTTAGCATTATAGAGGATGTTTGCATGACGACACCGTTTATCACCATAAAGGACCTCTGCATGGATTTTCCTGCAAATCCTGAAGGTCCTTCCGATACTACGCCCTGTGCAGCCGCGCAGGAGTCAGTAAGGGTTTTGGACAACATCAATCTTGAGATAGCCGAAGGAGAGATCGTTGGTATCATCGGACGATCCGGATGTGGTAAGACCGTACTCATCCATCTTGTTCGTGGTATTGACCAGCCCCCTACATCCGGACAGATCATTTATCACGTTGCTGTCTGTCCCAAATGCGGCAGAATTGAACTTCCCGGTCATGCGGGAACAGCATGCAGTAACTGCGGTGCTGTGCTTGAAGCACAGGATGTGGATTTCTGGGCGCCGGAAAATGAAACACTCAAAACCCGTATCATGGCAAGGACTGCGATCATGTTCCAGCGGACATTTGCCCTGTACGGAGACGATCGCGTCATTGAAAACGTCCTCCGGGCCTTGGATGATATCGACTATCCGTCTGAAAAAGCCATCTCAAGGGCAGCCGATCTTCTTGACGAAGTCCGTCTCACCCACCGCATGATGCATATCGCCCGCGACCTTTCCGGTGGAGAAAAACAGCGTGTCGTCCTCGCCCGCCAGCTTGCCCGCGATCCCATGTTCCTCTTCGCAGATGAACCGACCGGTACTCTGGATCCAAAAACCGCTAAGGTTGTCCACGACCTTCTCAAGAATGCATCCCGCGAGAAGAATATGGGTATGCTGATCACATCCCACTTCTCACAGGTTTTAGAAGATGTCGCCGATCGTGCCGTGCTGCTTGATGACGGAAAGATTACCAAAATCGGCACACCCGAAGAGATCATTGCCGCATTTATGGAAGGTTATCATGACGATCTGGTTTACGCTGATCAGGAGATCGGTACTCCAATCGTCCGGGCGGAAAACCTCTCCAAAAAATTCATCGCGGTTGACCGTGGCGTCATCAATGCAGTAGACAAGATCAGTTTTGAGATAAACGAACGCGAAATATTCGGTATCATTGGTGTTTCCGGTGGCGGAAAAACCACTCTGTCAAAAATGATTGCAGGACTTTACGAGCCCACTGCAGGAAAGCTTGAGGTACGTATTGGAGATGAGTGGATCGATATGACCAAACCCGGATACCTCTATCGCGGCCGGGCAAAGAAGTACATCGGTCTTCTGCATCAGGAGTATGATCTCTATCCTCACCGGACCATCATTGACAACCTGACTGATGCGATCGGCCTGGAATTTCCAAAAGAGCTTGCCACCCGTAAGGCCATGATCACTCTTCAGATGGCAGGATTTACTGAAAAGAAGGCAAAAGATGTCCTTCACCGCTATCCTGCAAGCCTTTCGGAAGGTGAAAAGCACCGTGTCGCACTGGCGCAGGTACTCATCCGTGAACCCCGCATTATCCTTTTGGATGAGCCGACAGGCACGATGGACCCAATCACCAAGGTGGATGTCAAACACTCTATCATTCATGCCAGGGAAGAGATGGATGAAACTTTTGTCATCGTTTCACATGATATGGAGTTTGTCCGTGATGTCTGTGACCGCTGTATGTTTATGCGGGGAGGAAAGATCATCAAGATTGGACCTACCCATGAAGTACTTGCAGAACTCACTGACGCAGAAAAGGACATCATGGCACGTGCGGTTGCAAATGAACGTGAACGCGCCGCAGACAACACTCCGAAATCTGCACCGACCCAGGCTGATCCTAAAGGTGAGGATGTTCCAAAACAGAATGCCGGAACGCTTCACGCCAGTACTGATGAGATGTTTGAGATGTAAAATCTGAAAAAGAGAGTTATTGTGACAAACATGCAGATATTCCTCAATGGGGAGGCGAAGGATGTTCCGCAGGGAACCACGCTTTCTACCCTTCTTCCCTCCCATCCGGCAGGATGTGGTGTTGCCATCCTCAGACCCGGTGTCACTGCATCCGGAGATGTGGAAACGCCACGCGACACCTCGCACCTCCGGTTTACCACAACGGCGGGTGATATCGTCGTTGAGCTCTTGCCAGGTGTAGTTCTTCCCGTTCCGACCGGGGATGTTTCCAATGCAAATCTCCGGGTTCACTGGGAAGACAAATACGCCGTTGCTTTTGGTCCTTTCAGGGCTGATTTCATTCCCGATCACCAATCATACCGCTATGATCGCGGTGTCCTCTGTCTTGGATGCGGCGGTTACGACTCTGGGACTTCCTATCTGATGTTCTCCCGCCTTCAGCACATGGGAGATCACGGGGCAGCTTCTGGAGGAGCTATCCTTGGAACCGTTATCTCAGGTCTTGGGATCATGAATCGGTGGAGAAACGGCGATCGTATTACAAAGATAGAACACGTTTTCACC
>JAHLFR010000046.1 GCA_018883755.1 Candidatus Methanocorpusculum faecipullorum | reverse complement strand
GGATATAATACAGTTCATGCCCAACAACGGAGAAGGTGTACTCCAGCTCCTGCAGGGTTCCGGAAAGATCGATCTCATGTTTCAGGAACAGGAACTCCGCATCCTTCTCGGCATTTTTGGAACTCTTCAGTGCAGGCATGTGAGGAATACTGCGGAAATCAGAGATCTCGGAGGCCTTGGGGAACTCCCGGGTAAACTCAAGGTTCCATCCGTTGGTTTTTCTCGGGAGCAGATCAGCTGCACAGACATAAAAGCGACAGACTCCCCTCATCGGTTTTTTGGTGATACGCAGGAACCCTCCGACAACATCCTCATGGGTAACGTCAACATTTGCATCAATTCCCCAGAAGGGAAGATAGATGAGATCTTTATCCTCCCAGTTAGGGGCAAGAATGTGAAACGAGATCTCGCCGACGTCGCTGTCGAGAAACTCCATGGTTTTTCCGCAGGCAGAACAGAAAAGCACAAGGTCCGCTTCCTTTGCCTTAAGCGGTGAGCCGCAGCTGCTGCATTTGAGTGGTTTAACCATCATTGCCATATTATCGTTCAATCTCCCGGACAGTTTTCTGTCCAAATCCTTTCATGGAAAATGTCACACCTCCGGTGAGCTTTCCTTCCGTAACCTCTGATCCGAACCGGAACATCCAGTACCCGGCAAGAACAAGGATGAGACCAATGACAAGACCGGAAAGACCGGCAAGTGCATACTCGGAGTTGGAAAACACAGCATAGGCAACACCAAGACCCGCAAACAGACCTCCGAACCCTGCACCAAGACCTGCGGCAAGTGCCTGATACGTCTGATCTCCCGGTGCACGCCCGGAAACAGGATCTCCCGAGACGCCGTCAAGGACAACAAAGTAATCGCGTTCGCGGTACTGGTAGCGGACAATCCAGTACGGGTAATAGAGGAGCGAAAACTCACGGGGGATGCAGAAGGTTTTGGAGAACGTGAGTGTCTCAATTCCTGATGCAGCACGCCTGTGGGCTTCCATGCGAATGTCGGTATCTGCTTGATCATAGGCCTCATCACGCGAGGAGGTTATCTCAAAGACTGGGATGTCACCGTCGGTGTACGGCAGGAGGGTACCTTTCAGCTCAGGCGGTGTTGCGATACCGAGATCACCTGTCTGACAGGCAATGACACTCCAGAGATACTCCGCATCGGAGCTGTCCTCATGATAGGTTCTCTGTGTATGTCCATCCTTGTCAGTGTGGGTGGAGTACCCGCAGGCCACTCCTTTCCCAGTACCTACAACGCGCCAAAACGGAAGATACATAGGGAAGATCTCGGTAATCACCGCAGTTGCGGAAAGATCACGTGCCTTCGGGAACGCCCCGAACCATTTACGGGCAGAACGCTCCGCCTCAGCCTCGGTGATCTCCATTTTGTACATAAGGCGGGTAACACCGGCATCGTCAGCAGTGATAGCAAGAGCCGAGCCACAGTAGGGACAAAACGCAAGTCTGCTTCCCTCGGTCACCTCGATTGTACCGCCGCACCCGGGGCAGGAGAGGCCGATAAGAAGTTTTGGCACACTGCTCATTTGCTCTCACCTCCATCAGGAGTCCGGACCACTGCACGCCCCGTCAGAACAGCCAAAGCCGCCCCCGCAAAGACAAGGACATAGAAGAGCGGTGTTGTAACAAATCCGAGGATTCCGCCGATAAAGGCCAGACCAAACCCGCCGCCGACAACAAGCGCATATGGGGCGGCGGACCGTCCGGGAAACCCGGACGTATGAACACGTCCGGATGTCCCTCCCATGACGGAGATGTACTCGACTCCCTGATACCGGTAGCGGAAGACGAAGAACGGCAGATAAAGCAGGGCCTGTTCCTTTGCAGTGCCTGGAAGATCCGAGAGATACGTCTCAACGCTGATCTCCGGATGAATTACCTCAGCACCCGCAGTGGAGACGGTAGAGTCAAACACCTGAATATCTCCCGGCGGGATTACCTGACTCTGAAGACCGGGCAGCGTTGTTCCTTTGGCGGGTTTAATGATGGACTTCTCCTGACCATCAACAACGCGGCGGAAAAGAAAGACCGGGAAGTATATTTTTTCAACTGAGGTAATCTGTGCTTCCCGTTCAAGATCCTTTGCAAGCGAGGGACCCGCACACCACCGACGGAAGACGGCACGCGCCTTGTCTTCATCGAGGATGAAAGGCATGATGTAGTGAAAGATGACGCTGCTTCGATCAATGTAGATGACGGTTCCGCAGTTCTCACAGATGGTGTACTGCTTTCCGTGCTCTGCCATTGCCGGAGCACCACACTTCGGACAACGGAGTTGCGACATGAATATAGAGATAATGTGGCGCTGACTGGGAGTTAATCTTGTTGGTAGCTAAAATGCACGGACCTGGAATATTCCATGCGAAACACCGTATCTACAATAAGCAACATCATGTTGATAAACTCTATAACGATATATGTACCAAGGTACTATCTGCATGTCTGATGAGACGAATCCAAAAAAAGATCCTCAATAAGAAGACGTATTATGTCACATGCCATACTACTAACCCAAACAGTACCAAAAGCGGTACAGAAATACTGAGGCTGAAAACCTCAACGAATATCCACCGTGAACAATACAATGGAGACACAAAACATACATGACACTTGGCAGCAGCGGTGACTCCCCGAACAAAAAAGAGGAAAACCCCACATCACCCTCCGAAATCAGCAGCAGATTCAAACAGATCATCTGCCCCAGTTGCTTTGAAGAGATGGCAAAAGAGGAACTCATCGGAAACAAATGTCCCCTCTGCGGATACCGGCTCTCGCCGGAGGAGATGGATGATGAGATCCTTGGATCAGGGGATGAGGAACTCACATGGATGCTCACACAGAATCTCCAGCGGACGCTTCTCTCCTGGCTGATGGATCTGGGAGCAGCACCACTTGCAGCGTATCGGATTGCATCAAGGGTCTGTGAACAGGAAAATATCCCGGTGAAAAGCGGCAGGACAACTGCATTCTCCTTTACTGCACGGATGACACCCGAAGAAAAAGCAGCAGAAAAACAGTGCAAAGTCTGCGGCAGAACATTTACCACAGGAGGCAGAAAAATTGTCTCGGGTGATCTCTTTGAGCCGGAACCATCCGTTGAGTACTTCTGTGATGACTGCATCCCGCAAAGATAATATTCTCTTTTTCCTTTTTCTCCCACAGAGGAATTAGACTTGATTCGTGTTCTACAAAACTGGTTCTGAACATCAGGATCATACAGAGATAAAAGTATATATTCGCAGATTTCCCAAGTTGAGAGAAGATAGTCATGGGCGATTTTCTGGGTGATTTAAAGAAGGGCATCAACAAATCCGTTGAAGACCTGAACAAATCAGTGAAAACACTGGAGATTCAGTCAAAGATCAGCAGTCTCAAAAAAGAGGCGGATGCGGTATATGCCGAGATAGGAAAACGTGCAGTTCAGGAAAATGGTCTGGAAAAATACGGCGAACTCGGCGACAAGCTGCAGGTACTCTTAACTGATATCAAAGCAGAAGAAGAAAAACTACCCGCAGAGGCTGCGGAGGTAAAGAAAACAAAAATCTGCCCGGGATGCAGCGCAGAAAATCCGGTTGATGCACGGTTTTGTTCCTGCTGCGGTGAAATGCTTGAAGATCAGAGTCCCTGATCCGCAAACAGTTTTTTGAGATCCCCACACGCAGCAAAGGCCGTGTTGTCCAGCGTCAGCGGGGTCACCGACACACGATTGTTCCGGAGCGCCGTTACATCCGAATGCGGCTCTGGCGTATAAATCACATCCCCGTTTATCCAGTAGTACGGCTTACCGCGGGGATCGATTCGTTTTTCCACATACGTATCAAACAGACGTGTCCCAAGTGTGGTAACCTCATAGCCCTCCATACGGCAGGCAGGGATATTGATATTTACCAGATGGCAGTTTTTCGGAAGACCGGATGAAAGAAAGATCCGCGTCAGCTTTGCTACAACCTCTTTGGCCTGGGAAAAGTCCTGCGTGTGGCAGCGCGGATCGGTAAACTTGTTTCCCTGATCACTCATCTGCAGCGAGTAGGCAAGTGCCGGAACCCCCTGGTTTGCGGCTTCCATCGCAGCACCGACCGTTCCGGAGGTGGTGATCGATTCGTACGAAATATTTTCACCGAGATTGATCCCGCTCACCACCAGATCAGGTTTGAGATTCAGACCGTAAAGGCCAAGCAGCAGCGCATCAGTAGGTCTGCCTTCCACACTGTACGCTGACCGATCACCGATCCATACCTCATTCATCCTGAGCGGTTCAAAGATCGAGATCGATCTGCCGACCGCACTCTGCTGCACAGCAGGTGCTACCACTGTCACATCCGCAAACGCTGACAGTGCCTCATAAGCTGCCCACAGACCTCCGGAGTTCACACCGTCATCGTTTGTGAGAAGAATTTTTGGCCGCATTTATTTCCTGCTGCCTTCAAGGAACTCAGCAGGAACCGCATGATCAAAGGTTGCACGAACATCCTGTGCCCGCAGATAACGGACCATCACATTCACTGCACAGTCCTTCCACTCATCGTTCCACCACTGGCAGTTCTCCGCAGTACAGGTACTGCCGTTCGCCATCGGGCATCCGCGTAATTGATCCATGCTACTATGTTTTCTTTTTGGAGCTATAACTTCTTCCGCGTCTTCTGGTACTCCGCCACTGCACCTGCACCAGCCTCACGGAATGCACGGGCAACACCCGCTGGTCCGAGTTTGATGCCGCCGAAGATGCGGGAAACCATAAGAACATGCGATCCGAGATTGTTTCTCTCCATCACTTCGGCAAGTGCGCGGCCGGGAGAGCCAACCTCACCGTCGGCACGACTGTCGGTAACATTTCCGCAGACCATTGCATAACAGTGATGGGCAGCTTTTTTGTAGAGTTTTTCATGGATTGCACGCACCTCCAAAACATCGTCGACTGTGTCAATCTCATAGAGATGCGCATAGAACTTGGACTTTTTTTCATCCAGCCGGACAACGGAAACTTCGCGGACGGCCATGCTTACGCATCCCTCACACGAATCAGTGCTGTGCGGAACTCATCAAGGTACTCCTGCATGGAAAGGCTTCCTTCCGGAAACGGACAGTCAGCATCATAGAGTTTTTCGATCACCGGACGGGTTGGATAAATCTCAACCGGAATTTTTGTTTCAGCAGTTGCAACCTCCATTGCGGCGCGGAAGATGCCGATACAGTAGGCAATGCGTTTTTCATAGGTGAACCTCGTTTTTTCGAGATACCCGATAAGACGCCTGGTCTCAATCCGGAGAAAATCATCTTTGATACGCTGGTCCTTCACGTTGCCAAGCATGTAGTGATAATGGGCATAGGGATACATCAGCTCAAGCTCTGCGGGAACCGTACCGCAGGTACCAAATATGACAACATGATACCTCCCTTGATCGGGAAAAACGTCGTGAAACATGCCATGAAACAGTTTGTGGCTCGGGCTTTGACTGTAAGGCTTTCGAACAGCACACGGAATAAAAATCGCGGTTTCACGCGACTGCACCAAATATTCATCGATGATGTAGCGGTAGGCCTGCTCGAACTGCGGAAGATAAAACGGTGGTTCGGTAAGATCACTGCGGGAGCCGGACGGCATGCGGTATTACTCCTTTACCTCGAACTCTGCATCGATAACATTGGGATCTTCAATGGTTTTTCGCGAAGGTGCTTCAGGGAGATAGAAGGATGCCACAATGTAAAACAGGATCAGAATGATGGTCCAGAACGGGAGCAGAACAAGGCACAGGGCAATAAAGATCAGCCTGACAAGTATTGACGGAATTTTTGCGTATTCAGCAATGCCTCCGCAGACTCCTGCAAGCCAGCGGTCGTTTGCAGAACGGTAGAGAGGTTTTTCCATACTAACATATTGTCCTGCTGCAAAAATATAGTTGTATGAAGCGTGAGTTGCCTGCCTATGCGGTTCTGCCTCCATGCCCGGTAACCGTTGTCTGTACGTATGATGCCGATGAAAAACCAAACGGCCTTGCAGTGTCATGGACAGGGATTGCCGTGTCCGAACCGCCGCATGTGATGATTGCCGTGCGTCCCGGCCGATACAGCCATGCGGCACTCTGTGAGCGGGGAGAGTTCACGATGAATATCCCCTCAGAAAATCAGATGTGCCAGGCGGATTATTTCGGAATCACCAGCGGCAGAAAGACGAATAAATTCGAGGATCTCGGTCTGACGCCGATGCCTGCTGAGCACGTGCACGCCCCCATGATTGCAGAGTTCCCGCTCTCTCTTGAATGCCGGGTCGTCTCACGACAGGAGATCGGATCACACTCGGTGTTTATTGCAGAGATTCTCGCAGTACATGCCGACGAGCGCATTCTGGACGCGGAAGGAAAGATCGATGTGGTGTTACTGCGGCCTCTGGCATATGATCACGCAAAATATCTTTATCTCGCGCAGGGGCAGGTACTGGGACGGGCATTTTCCGCGGGAAAGATACTGAAAAAATCGTAACAGGATCTGTAACTCACGAAAAAAAACGGATGCAGTTGACAGGATGAAATGAATTGTCTTCATCACCCGGAAAAATATTTTTGAAGGATATCTTATTCTGCAACGATCTCCACAAGCGTCACGGTAAAGATCAGATCCTTTCCTGCCAGCTTGTGGTTTGCATCAAGCGTAACAGTTTTGTCATCAATCTGGGTAATGGTCACAGGAATCTGATTTCCGTCACCCAGCTGAATTAACAGCTGCTCTCCGATCTCTGCGGTAAAATCAGAACCAAACTCGCTGCGCGGGATGGCGACAGTCATATCATCAGATCTTGGCCCATAGGCATCCTTTGCAGGGATCTCCAGAGTTCGGGTCTCCCCTATTTCCATACCGACAACACCTTTGTCGAATCCGGGGATCACCATGCCGCTGCCGACAACAAACTCCAGCGGGTCACGGCCCTCCGAAGAGTCAAACTGTGTACCGTCGGTGAGAGTTCCGGTATAATGAACGCGTATCGTATTGCCGTTTGTAACAGACATACCGCTCATGTGGGTTGTGTGAAGTTAAGTAATTTCGGAAAAGAAACTGTTTCGCGTGAACGCTACACAACAGGAAAACATCAAAAAAGAAAAGAAGTATTATGCTGATTTCGTCGGGTTAACCCGGCGAACCATCAGCTTCACATCGCCTGTACCGAGAAGAATCGGCTGACCAACGATAACGTTCTCCGTCACACCGGACAGCTCATCAAACTCGTGGGCAACTGCGGCGTCCAGCAGGTGGTTAACTGTAACCTCGAAGGATGCACGGGAGAGAACCGACTCTTTTTCTCCTGCAATACCGTGACGACCGATCTGTTTGACCTCACCATCCATACACATAATATCTGCAACAAGCATGATGTGGCGGAGATCCACGGAGATACCCTGTTCCTTCAGGGTTGAGAATGCCTCGTAGATAATTGCGGAACGTGCTGCCTCAATACCAAGCGTGTTTGCAATCTCTGCAATGTTGTTTGTACGCGTTCTGGTACAGTCCACACCATCAATCTCAAAGACGTCTTTCAGGTTAGAACCTTCCGTATGGAGAATGTACTCATCATTCTCCTTTCGGACCACCACACGGCGGATATCATCAATACCCTGCACAATTACCTGGCGGACATGCTCGGCAAGCTGGAACAGGTTCTGGTATGACTCCTCGTTTTTCGGGAGGAAACGGAGGATAGCCTCCTTCTCGTCAACCTCCACCTCGAAATCACGGTAGTGGCGCTTGTCTTTAATCTTCTGCGGAGCGCGCTCTAAGATCTCGGCAACGGAGATCTTTCTCTTCTTGCACACCTCGCGGTTGATCTGCACAATCACACACATATCCGCAATGTCCGTCTCGATATCACCGAACTCGTGCAGCGGAGCAGCCTCGATCTTCCATGAGACCTCACGGGCCTTGTCACGATCCTCGCGGTACCCCTTCTCAAGGAAGATGGTCATCGTCGGTGTGGACGGCTCCTTGCGTGCGTCCATAATCTCAATGAGACGCGGCAGACCTAAGGTAACGTTAATTTCAGCCACACCCGCATAGTGGAACGTACGCATCGTCATCTGCGTACCCGGTTCACCGATGGAGTGAGCGGCATTAATACCCACAGCTTCGCACGGCTGAACACGGGTACGTTCATACTCCGCATTGATACGGGACACGATCTCTTCGAACTGTTCATTCGTGACATCATGTCCTGCGTCGTGCTTGGCGATCAGGATCTTCGTCAGTTCGGTCGTGGTTGAGACCGGCATGTCCTCATCCACCAGACGGCAGACACGGGTCTTTAACCGGTCAAGATCAACAGTCTCCATCTCCTCAGGAGTCTTGGCCTCAAGCCAGACACGGATCTGATCAAACAGTGTCTTTGGAAGATCCCATGTGTGCAGAAGCTTTGCAATCTCGCTTTCAGGAATCTCCTCCTCGGCACCTGCAGTTTTCTTTCCTTTGCGGGATTTTGCTACACTCTCTGCGTCGGACTCATCCTCGGACTCCGCTGCCTCTTCGATCTCCTCTTCGATCTCCTCGACTTCCTCTTCCGACTCAGGAATACCTGCCTCGTATTCACCAATCACTGCGTCTTCCAGAGAGTCACCAAAACGGTCTTCCTCCTCGACCGGATCCATGAGAACATCCTCTTCAATAAGGGAAGGTTCTGCATACGGTGCCATTTCATCATCAGACTTCTTCTTTCTTGGCGCCATAGTTACACAGCCTCCTTTAACACGGACTCAGCAATACCCTTCACATCAACCGGCAGACCGGATGCGGATTTAGCCGGATCCGTTCCATCTTCACCATACTTGAACTGAATGATCTTGCCGCCGGTACTGCGGACAGTACCGTCATATGCGACCTTCAGATCCTGCAGAGCATTAATCATACGCCGCTGGAGATAACCGGACTGGGATGTACGAACTGCAGTATCCACAAGACCTTCACGACCACCGATTGCATGGAAGAAGAACTCGGTTGGCGTTAAACCGGACTTGTAGGAGTTACGGACAAAACCGTGTGCATCCGATCCTTTGTCACCGCGTTTGAAGTGCGGCAGAGTACGGTCCTCGTATCCACGAACGATACGCTCACCACGCACTGCCTGCTGACCGATACAACCGGCCATCTGTGCCATGTTCAGCATAGAACCACGGGCACCGGACACAGCCATCACCACTGCGGAGTTCTCGAATCCAAGGTGACGGGATGCAATTTCTCCGGTACGGTCACGAGCCTTACCCAGTTCTTTCATCACCTGCATTTCAAGTGTTTCTTCCTGCGTTCTTCCCGGCATCGGTTCAAGGTGTCCCTGTTCATAGATGTTGATACGCTGGGCCACATCCGCCTCTGCCTTGTCGAGGACATCGCGGATCTGTTTGTACTCCTCTTTACCGAGATCAGTATCATTGATACCGTAGGAGAAACCGTTGATCATGATTGCACGAATCGACAGCTTGGTCAGATCATCAATGTACTCACGGGCGCGTTTCACACCATGGAGACGGATGATACGGTTCAGAATCGCACCGTCCATTGCACCGACAGACTTCTTGTCAATTGTTCCGGAAAGCAGCTGACCATCAACAATTCTCACATATGCATCATGCGGGCAGTGCGTGTCCTTTGTACAGGGATCACAGTTTCTGCAGCAGGTTGCCTTGTAGAACATGTTGACATCATTCGGCAGAATCATTGAGAAGGCCTGTTTGTTGCTCCAGTAGGGCACTCCATCCTCAATCTTTCCGGGTTCAGGCAGATGCTCCATGTTCGTGTACTTCAGCAGATACAGGAACTGGGACTTGGTGTACCATTTGGTCTGGTTTGTCAGGAGGAAAATTCCCGAAATATGGTCGTGCAGACCGCCGATAATCGGACCGCCGAAACGCGGGGAGAGAATGTTTTCCTGCACAGCCACGAGAAGCTCTGCTTCCGCACGGGCCTCTTCGGTCTGCGGAACGTGCAGGTTCATTTCATCACCATCAAAGTCTGCGTTGTACGGAGGACAGACAGCCGGGTTCAGGCGGAAGGTTCTGCCGTTCATCACTTTGATGTGATGGGACATGATCGACATTCTGTGTAAGGACGGCTGACGGTTGAACAGCACAATATCTCCGTCACGGAGCTGGCGGTCAACCTTCCATCCCGGCTCGATCATCTCTGCAACCGTTTCGCAGTTACCTTCTGGGCCAGCAATCAGGCGGATACGCCGACCGTCCGGACGGTTGACATAGTTTGCTCCGCAAGGATCACGCAGGGTAGGACGGTTTGGACCGATGCGGATCATAGACCGGATATCCTCGATGTTCTGCTTGGTGACACGAACCGGAACCGACATCTCATTTGCAATGGCAAGCGGCACACCAACCTCACCAATCGAAAGGTTCGGATCAGGTGAGATAACGGTACGTGAGGAGAAGTTCACACGTTTACCGGAAAGAGATCCACGGAACCGGCCATCCTTACCTTTCAGGCGCTGAGACAGCGTCTTCAGCGGTCTTCCCGACCGGTGACGGGCGGGCGGGCATCCAGCAACTTCGTTGTCCAGATAGGTCGTCACGTGGTACTGCAGAAGTTCCCACAGATCCTCAATGATCAGCTGCGGTGCACCTGCGTCCTGGTTTTCCTTGAACCTCTGGTTGATACGGATAATATCCACCAGCTTATGGGTCAGATCATCCTCTGATCTCTGACCGTTTTCCAGAATAATTGACGGACGAACGGTCACCGGCGGCACCGGAAGAACAGTAAGAATGGTCCACTCCGGCCTGGCAACGGTCGGGTCAATTCCAAGCAGACGGAGATCATCATCGGTGATCTTCTCCAGTCTCTCACGGATGTCTGCGGAGGTGAGTTTGTGCTCGGTCTTGTGAACCTTGCCATCCTCACCGGTCTCGGTTACAACTTCAACAAAGCTCGTCGGCTTTTCAAAGTTAATCTTGAACTGCTGATCACCACAGTACGGGCAGACACGCTCCTTCTTAATATCCTTCTCGCCGATGGTCTCAGCCGAGTAAGGATCGTCTTCAAGTGCACTGAAGCGTTCAATCTCCTCTTTGTCAAGCAGGAGTCTGCCGCAGTTGCGGCAGGTCACACGCAGAAGTTTTCTGATGAGTCGGGTGTATCCTACGTGAATCACCGGTTTGGCGAGATCAATGTGACCGAAGTGACCTGGACAGTCTCCCTGCTTCTGACCGCAGGTTTTGCAGCGGAGACCCGGATCGATAACGCCAAGGCTCGGGTCCATCAGACCTTTCGGGTACGGGAAACCATCATCATCATAGGTGTCTGGCCAGATGACCTTGCAGACACTCATATCGCGGATCGCTTTTGGGGAGAGCAGACCGAACTCAATCTTTCCGATTCTCTTTGGGCTGGTCATGTTACACCATATCCTCCAGTTTCAGTCTGGGTGCAATTCCCATACTCTTCATTTCATCAAGCAGCAGCTTGAACGCATAACTCATCTCGACTTCGTAGATATCAGTCTCGGCACCGCAGGCAAGACAGCGGGTGGTCTTCTGCTTTGCATCGTACATCGCAACCATACCACACCGGGCACAGACATACTGTTTCACTGCATCGGACTCATCAAGCAGACGTTCCTTCAGAGCCATTGCTGCACCGTGTCCGATCATCACATCACGCTCCATTTCTCCGAAACGAAGACCTCCTTCACGGGCACGTCCTTCGGTCGGCTGACGCGTTAAGACCTGGACCGGTCCGCGTGAACGTGCGTGCATCTTCGTGGATACCATGTGGTACAGCTTCTGGTAATAAATGACGCCGATGTAAATATCAGCCTGGAATCTGCGGCCGGTGATACCATCATACATGACTTCACGACCGGTGTGGGCAAATCCGGCTTCAGCCAGTTCATGGCGGAGAACCTGTTCACGGGTAAGCGTGCTGTCCGCAACACCTTTTCCAATCTCCTTGTCATCGAGCAGACGCTGCTGCGCAAACGGACTGTCAAAGATCTGCTGAACCGGCTTTCTGCGGAATGAGGTTGCATTGACACGGGTTCCCATCAGGGATCCGGCTTTACCGCCGATCATTTCCAGCATATGTCCAATGGTCATACGGGACGGAACTGCATGCGGGTTGATGACGAGATCCGGTGCGATACCTGCCTCAGTGAAAGGCATGTTTTCCTGCGGTGTAATCAGTCCGCAGACACCCTTCTGACCGTGACGGGATGCAAACTTGTCACCGATCTCCGGCACTCTGAGATCACGGGTCCGGACTTTCACCAGGCGTGAGGAGTTCTCAGACTCGGTCACAATCACTGTGTCCACAATACCGGTCTCGTTACTGCGCATGGTGATTGAGGTATCGCGACGCTTCTCAACAGCGATCAGCTCGCCGGTAGGTTCTTCAAGGAACCGGGGCGGAGAGGTCTTACCGATCAGAACATCCTTTTCAAGCACACGGGTCTCGGGGTTGATGATACCATCGGTATCGAGGTTTGCATAAGAACCCGGACCGTGGGATCCCTGGACATCATCGTCCGGAACCTCGATTCTGTCAACCTGTCCTCCCGGATAGCGGCGTTCTTCCCCTTCATAGGTTCTGAAGAAGTGGGAACGTCCAAGACCACGCTCCACAGAGGCTTTGTTGAAAATGAGTGCATCTTCAATGTTGTATCCTTCATACGAGATGATTGCAACACAGAAGTTCTGACCCTGCGGGCGGTTGTCGGAACCAATCAGTTCTGCTGCCTGCGTGTGAACCATCGGGACCTGGGCGTAGTGGAGCATGTGACCACGGGTATCCGGCCGCAGCTTCATATTTGACTGGGCAAATCCGAGGGCCTGCTTAATCATTCCTGCTCCCATGGTGACACGCGGAGATGCGTTGTGCTCTGGGAAGGGGACGTGTGCAGCACCAATACCGAGGATAAGCGACGGGTCAATTTCCAGATGAGTGTGCTCCGGGGTTAAGTCCTCTTCATAGACGGCAATGTAGAGATCATCCTCTTCCTCTGCATCAATGAACTCGATCTTGCCCTGCTGGACAAGCGTCATGAACTCATACTCACCAGACCGGACCTTTTCAATATCCTCATCGGTGACGGCAGGAACACCGTTTTCCACAACAATCAGCGGGCGGCGGGCGCGTCCGCGGTCGGTATTGATAACGATCTCGTTACTGTAGTCTTTGTAGGAGATGTTGACTTCGGTTGGAATCTGGCCATTCCGGCGCATCTGGCGGAAGTTTCTGGTAAATCCCTCTGCATCATCAACCTTGCCGAACAGCGCACCGTCGACGAATACCCTTGCCATTTTCTTTTCCATTTACTCACTCCGGATTGGTTCAATGTCCATACTGCGGATAATGTGCAGCATCTCTTCTTCGTCCTCGATTCCTTTGCTGATCTCAACAAGCTGGGCAAAGTTCTTCACCAGACCACAGTTAGGTCCTTCCGGTGTCTCGGACGGACAGATTCTGCCCCACTGGGTCGGGTGCAGATCACGGGCCTCGAAGTGAGGCTGGGACCGAGACAGCGGCGAGATGACACGACGCAGGTGGGAGATAACGGACATGTGATCCACACGGTCCATCAGCTGCGACACACCAGTTCTGCCGCCCACCCAGTTTCCGGTTGCAAGCGGATGAATTAACCGCTCGGTCAGCACATCAGCACGAACCACGGTACCGATGGCAAGCTCTCTGTGGCGCATGCTCGCACGCTCAAGCTGGTACTTCACATCGCGGGTGAGTCTGTTTAAGGAGATACGGAAGAGATCTTCCATCAGGTCTCCCGCAAGCTTCAGACGCTTGTTGGAGTAGTGATCTTTATCGTCGATTCTCCTCTTGTTTAAGGCGAGATCGAAACATGCTTCCGCCATTCTGCCGAGGAACTCTGCCTTTGCGACGCGGACATCTTTGGCATACAGCTCATAACTCTCGTCTCCCGGCTTTAAGTGGGACGGGATGAGGTAGTTCAAGTGCGGCAGGAGGTAGCTGTCAAGAACAAACTCGGCACGCTTCCTCTGGTAATCCTTGGTCTGGTTCGGTGCGAGTTTCTTACCGACATACATGATACCTTCCTCGGAGGTTGCACACTCAGACTCTTCCAGGTTCTGCATCATGTAGGTCAGAATGTCTTCAGAGAGGGAGACTGCGGACACAATCTCCTCATCAGTCTCAAGACCTAAGGCACGCATCAGGTCTGCGAAACGGAGGTGACCGGCAACGGACGGGAAGCTGACATCGAGGAGATTCTTCTTGTTTTTCTCGACAACAACGAGCGCACGGTATCCGCGGAACTGCGAGAATACCTTTGACACATGAATCTGCTCATTGTACCGCTCGGTGTACTCGGTCATGATCTTGTTGGAGGCAAGATCCTCAAGCGTCATTAACACACGCTCGGTTCCGTTGACAATGAAATATCCTCCGGGATCACTGGGATCCTCGCCCTGTTCGGTTCTCTCCGCATCACTAAGTCCACAGAGGTTGCAGACCTTGGATCCAATCATAACCGGAAGCTGACCGATCGTGGTCTCCTGCGGTTCAAACTCTTTCTCGCCCTGGTGGAGCGTCATGGTAAGAACCATCGGGGCTGCATAGGTAAGGTTGCGCAGACGTGCCTCGGTTGGGTATAACTTACTCTGTGATCCGTCCGCTTCACGGACAATCGGCTTTTCTACTCGGATTTCTCCGAGTTCGACCCATACGGGTTCCTGGTTCTTTCCCCGGTTTACGATCTCCGTCTCAACAATACGCTGTTCGTTGACAACTTTCTGAAGGTTGTATTCCACAAAGTTGTTGAACGAATCTAGCTGGTGACGGGCAACGTGCTCCTGGGAGAAGTACGCTCCGGAAAGTACACTTCTATCAATCAAGTATATCCACTCTGGTTATTTTTTCGGCCGTCTGACCACAAGGCGGTAAGATGTTGCTTCACCCGCAGTCTGGCTTTTGCGTGTAATGCGGATGACCATTCCCGGTTTTGCTCCGCAGGCTTTGACGGCAGGATCGTCATGATACATTTTGGGAAGGTGCTCTTCGGTAATGTCATAGTCGGCAAGGAGTTTTGCAACTTCTTCCGGAGTCATGATCTGGTGATCGGGAACCATCTCATGGAGTAATACGTTTAGTCGTGTCATAGAGCTCCTAATTTAAGATCTTGATAGATACGGATGTCTGTGCTTGTGTTCAGAGTTCTCACCACATAAAAGTCTCAGAGTTTTTTATTGACGCTTGTACAGATGTCCAACGGACGCGCCAATACACGCTGCCGAAAAGTAAATAGGATTGTCCTGTTGATTCCAACGACATCCTAAAAACCCATGGCGACGTGTAAGCGGGCCAGGAGGGAGTTGAACCCCCGACCTGCGGATTAAAAGTCCGACGATCTGCCTGACTGATCTACTGGCCCTTGTTGTCCTCTGGAAGGTAGCATCATTATTGGGATTGAAAAATATATATACATACCGGTTAGTCATTCCAGATGACTACACGGCATGCTTCGAGAAGAGAATACAATCTCTTCCGCACAGCCCCCAATTATGCCTTCGCGTTAAGTAGATTGTTCGTTCGCAAATAATAAAGTGTCGGGTCTGCGACGAAAGGAACACAGGGAATTTGGCGCAAAACCTCATTCTTATATTACTGCGACCGCCATAGTAAGAGTACATCACGCAGAAATATCTGCGTACCGGAAGGAAAGACATGATGCAGGATCCCGAACCGTTTACCCGCACTCGCTTTGCCCTTGCGCAGGGTTGTGGTGCAGTAACCATTGCGATCTATGTGTTGATCGCAATACTGCTGGTAGTAGCAGCACTGATGGGCGTGGCTGAGACTGTAACGCTGGTGATGACAGCACTGCAGGACCCCACACAGCACGCGTTGTCAAATGTGCTGCAGGCAATTCTTTTGATCATCGTAATTGCAACGCTGGTGGATATGGTTGCCTCCTATGTCCGCGCCGGACGGGTTCTGGTCCGGCCGATTCTCATTGCAGGAATCACAACAATGGTCCGGCGACTGCTGGTAAGCGATCTGACGTTTATCGATATCATCGGAACAACGATTGTAAT
Organism: Candidatus Methanocorpusculum faecipullorum; assembly: GCA_018883755.1. GTDB lineage: Archaea > Halobacteriota > Methanomicrobia > Methanomicrobiales > Methanocorpusculaceae > Methanocorpusculum > Methanocorpusculum faecipullorum. Next base: position 16,291 of record JAHLFR010000046.1, on the reverse strand, counting down.
TCTCGGACTGACCGTTGCAATGGTATACGTTGGTCGCGATGAGATGGAGATGATGGAGCATCTGAAAGATATGAAGCGTTCAGAGGATCAGTAATCCTTTTTTTGCCGATGTCAAAGTAAAAACTAATAAGGGAAGTACATCCTATATGTATGATACTTCATCAATAGGATGTTGTATGAGGGGCCGTAGGGTAGCCTGGAATCCTAGGAGACTGGGGGTCTTCTGACTCGCGTTCAAATCGCGGCGGCCCCACTCGTTTTTGTGTTTGGGTGATAATGTTATGAGACTTGCACCGGAATGCAGAGCATGTCTGCTCTCAAGGGTTGTTGCAGAAGCAAAGCATGCAGGAGCGGATGCAGATACAGTATCTGCCGCGCTTGAACGTTGTACGGAGTTGTATGACTCCCGCGCGGATGAACCGATCGGCGCATCAGTAATTGCAGGCGCAGTACACCGCTGCTGCTATGCAGTGATCGGATCGAAAGATCCGTATGCTGATCTCAAGGTACAGGACAACGCAATTGCAGAGAAAGTTGTACAAGATGTACAGCCGATGCTTTCGAATGTGCATGACCATATTGTTGCAGCAGTTATTGGAAATGCAATGGATTACGGTGTGGCCGGTCATGAGATTGCAAAAGATTTCACAGGTTATTTCCGTAAAATGTTCGAGCAGGGTCTTGCGCAGGATGACACGGAAAAAATTCTTGCGCTCGCCAAACGTGTGGTGTACTGTACCGACAACTGCGGTGAGGCGGTATTTGACAGGTTGCTGTGTGCGGAACTTCGGAAACACGGCAGCCATGTGACGATTGTGGTAAAAGATCAGCCGATGCTCAATGATGTAACAATGCAGGAAGCAAAAAGCCTGCACCTGGACGAGGCAGCAGACGCGGTGTACCACGCAGGAGGAGGAGCCCAACTTGGCCTGCACCCGGACCTGTATCCTCCTGAGGTTGTTGCTGCAATGCGGAATGCAACCCTGATTATTGCAAAGGGTCTGGCAAACTATGAAAGCTTAACGGAGTACACAGGACTACCGCCGATTGCATACCTGATGACGGTAAAATGCGAACCTGTTGCGCGGCATGTGGGAGCAAAGAAAGGCGATCTGATTGCGGTGCTGAGACACCAGTAAAAGCCATACTACACACACTATTTTTCAGATGTAGAATACATTCATTATCTGCGAGATACAATATGTACAGAGTTTCCTCGGGAAGTTCAGTTGACTGACCGGATAACTGCCGCAGTTGTATCTATACTGCGGGACCTGCGGGAAGATTCGGATTTTATGGGGGCCACCTCCCCTGGTGCCGGGTCGGAGTGCAGAACTAACCACAAAAACTGGTGAATCTACAAATGGATTTCAACTTATCCCTGAGAAGGGCAATCAAGACCGGGAAGGTCGTTTTAGGACAGAACAGCGTTGAGAAAGTCATTGCAGAAAACAAAGCAGAACTTGTCATCGTTGCAAAGAATGCACCGGCAAAGGTCCGGGCAATCATTAACGCAGCAGACAATCTCCCGCTCTATGAGTTCAACGGCAGCTCCCGTCAGCTCGGTAAAGAGTGCGGTCGCGATCACATGATCAGTGTTCTTGCTATCGTTGATGCAGGCGAATCCGACATTCTGAGCCTGAAGAGAGCATAATATGAGTGAAATAACAATTTCCGAAGATGCAATGCGTATGATCGCGCAGTTCGAGAATCTGACTGGCGCAGGTGCACGCGACTGTGTGGTTGACGACAAATTCGGCCGAATTCTCTTCGTTATCAACCCGGGAGAGATGGGGCTTGCAATCGGAAAGAAGGGTGCAAGCATTAAGAAGGCATCCGATGCGTTTGGCAAGAAGGTCGAGGTTGTGGAGTACAACCCTGACAAAGTTCAGTTTATTCGTAACTGTTTCCTGCCAGTGCAGGTTATGACCGTCACGTTTGAGGAGGACGAGGACGGTGAGATCGCATATGTTGAGGTTCGTGATGATGATCGCGGCCTTGCAATCGGCAAAGAAGGAAGAAATATTATCAAAGCAAAGAAACTCGCATTCCGTCAGTTTGATGTCAGCAACGTTGAGCTCAAACAGGACGAAGTAGAGGAAGAAGACGAGTTTGACGACGAGCTGTAAACACAGCTTGTTTTTCTCTTTTTACACATTCCCGCAAATGAACTGCTGGGTAATACACACAGAATAGTTTGATTTTTGTGAACAGATAGTTTTCACGACAAAAAAACAGCTTACTCCTTTTCGCGCCGTGATATTGCGACCTGTTCCAGCTCTGTAACCCACGCATTAAAGTGCGGACAACATTTCCGCATCTTTGCAAGACCGATCCGTTCAGCAATGGCCATTCCTTCCACGGTCTTTGAATAGTGCGGATACAGTTTTTTCAACCGTTTTGAGGGAGCAGTCTCCGGGCTTGTGTTGATCTCTTCGGGTGCGTACATTCTCCGGATCTCTTCAAGTTCTGCATACTTAGACTCGCGACCTACAGACAAAACACGATCCACAACTGAAATATCCGAAAAAAGCAGTGCTTCAAACTCATGCAGTTGAATATATGGAATAAAATTCTCCTCGGAAAGCCAGTCGCCACTGATATCCTCATCAAGCATCCGCTCAAGATACGAAACTCGATCGGGTGCCGTAGAAAATTTCCCACAGTCTGTCATGCCGGGAAAATCAGTCGGGAGCCCGTAGTAGTCGATCATTGTTGTCACCACGGCATTTTTATTTTTCAGCAGGCGACGGGTGTTTACCCGGAACTGTTCGTAATGACTCAATCCTCCGCGATGGGCAATACCATGGCTGTTGCTTGTCTTGTTGATAATAACTGCAATACTGCAGTCGTACTCCTCAAAGTGAGGCCGCAGAATTCGTGATGCAAATGATGCCTCGGTGAATCCTTCCACATGAATCTTCAACAGAAGGGTCACGGATTTCCTCCCAGAATATTCATCTGCCACAGGTCACCGATAGTATATTCTTCGATCCAGTCAGCAAGACTCTCAGGGGTTGGAACAGTAACCGCCGTTGCACCGTGATCCTGTTCTACAATCAGAATCCTGGAACCAGCATTGTCCTCATGCGGTCCAAACGCGTTCAGAAGCTGTACTGACTGTGTGGAGACTATCAGCTGTGAGGTTCTGCTTGCAAGTTTCATCAGATCTGCAAGCACCAGTATTGCATATGGATGAAGACCAAGTTCGGGTTCATCAATCAGAATCAGATGCGGGGGAGAGGGTTGAAGGAGAAGGACTGCGAGATTGATGAAACGGGCAGTTCCCCCGGAGAGAGCACCAAGGCCGAACATGTGATCCTTAACCAGGGCATCCGTCCAGAACAGCTTTACCACCCCGTTTACTTCCCGGAACTGAAAAGTTCCAAACTGCGGAAAGACCAGCCGAATGGTGTCAACAATCTTTTCATAATGCTCAGGGGCAGTTTCCTGTAATCGATGTAAAAATTCAGTCAGCCGTCTCTCATCCTCTGCTCCAGTACATCTGCTCTGGAACCGATAGGTTGTCCAGCTCTGCAGGCGGAGCCGGAAACTTTCCCATGATGCATCAGCCTGAACGCCTGCAAATATTCCGGTCTCAGCAGTATTGGATGACACCAGTTGCAGCGTTGCATCATCAGTAATAAGGGTAAGATGTTCACGATCAATGCGGCATCCATTTCCAGAGGGAAGAAGATGGAGTTCATAATAACTATCTCCAAACTCCACGCGCAACATAATCGTTTTTGTTTGCCCAGAACCATACCGGAACAGTATCTCTGCTCCGCCGCATTCAGTGACATACGCCTGCAGATTTCCGGTAGTGGCCGCGTGAAGAAGCTCAAAAATACCAAGAATATTGCTTTTCCCCGATCCGTTCGATCCGATCAGGATATTTATGCGGTCAAGAGGAAACGCAGCATCCGCAATAGAGCGAAATCCCGTAACCCGTATTCTTGAGATGTCTGCAGCAGTCATTATTTGTCAGTATCGCTGCAAATGGTATTAAAGATACAGCATCTTACGTCATTCAACGAAGATCTTTATTCGCTGACTACCAGATCCTCTCTCTTGGTAACCAAGTTCGGAACAACTGCTGACAGAATCAGTGTTACAATGCCGCAGAGCAGACCAAGAACTGCGGTTGCGTGGAAACCCTCCACAAACAGAGATGCAGGAACGTCACTCACCGCAACGCCGACAGACGCAGGAACTGCAAGAGAAAACACCACTGCATATGCGGCAACCCCAATAACTCCCCCAAGAAAATCCGAAGTTATCATCACTGATGTACCGGTACCTGCTTCACCTTCTGGTGCATGCTGCACAATACGGGTGGTTGCAGGACCTCCGGAGATACCGAATGCAAGACCCATACAGATAAGGGCAGGAAGCAGTGCCAAAATACCGTACGACGGAACAATCAGCAAAAGAACAGTACAAAATGCTATTCGACAGATTGCCGCAAGAATGCACGGAGTACGGCATCCAATCCGATCACACCAGGCGCCAACAGGAATACCGATAAGGGCAGTAATGACGGACGAGATCATTAGCAGCAGACCAGACACTGCCGAGTCGAGACCAAGTGCAGTGTGCATGTAAAACGGAACCATATACATCACGCCTGCAAACACCATGCATGTCAGAAGATACGAGACCGTTACCGCAGAGAACTTCCAATAGCGGAAAATTCTGATATTTAATAAGGGATCCCTGCTTCGCAGTGAGTGGAAACAGAATACCGCAGAACATACCGCAAACACTCCCACAAAGAACAGGATCTCAGGACAGGTCCAGCCAAATTCCGGGCCGCGTTCAAGCGCCATGATAAATCCTGCAATTGCAAAGAACAGTACAAATGTTCCGAAAAAGTCAAACTTTTCCAGTTTTACCGGAACATGCGGAGCAGGGATTGCAGAACGTCCAAGAACAATTGCAGCAATTCCAATCGGCACATTGATCAAAAATATCCAGTGCCATCCAAGATATGCCGTAATCAGTCCGCCAATCGGAGGACCGAACGTCAGAGCAACACCACCAGTAGTGGCGATGACACCCATTCCAAGCCCGCGCATGCCCTCCGGCAAAAACCGGGTAACAAGAAGCGGGGCAGCAGCTGCTATCATCGATGCACCAAGTCCCTGAAGTGCACGTGCTGCTATCATGCACGACAGAGTTGGAGATATCGCACAGATAAACGAACCGAGCGCAAACAACGCAAATCCAATTGAAAAAATTTGTCGGATGCGTCCCTGATCGGCAATCTTTCCAAACGCCAGAATAAATCCTGCCATAATAAGGAGATAGGCCATCACAATCCAGGAACTTCCCGAGATATCAACCCCGAAATCACCTGCAATTACCGGAAGTGCAACGTTGACGATGGAACTGTCAAGACCATCCATGAAGATGGCAAATGCTGCAATTAAAAGAATCATCTTCTGGTGATGCTGGTTCTTGATAACGGAGTACATCGGTTTTGCGTTAGTACATTGACCGTTTTCCATAATCAATCCGGCGGGAAAACAGGACAGTCCCCACGTATATATCAGAGAAACACACATTCTCTAATTACATCTATGCTGGAGATACTCACTGCCATTGTTTCATCAGCAATTACGCTGTTTATCATTCTGGATCCGCTTCTTTCCACATCCATGTTTATTGATCTGACTCGCGGACTTTCCGGAAAAGAGGTTTTGAAACAGGCAGGAATTGCAACATCAGTAGCCGGGGTACTGATGCTGGTATTTCTGGTGTTTAATGACGTCATCTTCTCCATTCTCAACATTGAACTGGACAGCTTCAAAGTTGCCGGAGGTATCATCCTCTTCATATTGGGTCTGCAGATTGTGCTGGGTCTGGAAATAGGAGGAAAAGCTGCGCACGAGGCACGGGCGGAGCAGGCTCGTGACGGGGCAGAACTTCTTCCCGGAACTGTCAGAAAATCCATGGCAGGTGTCATTATAGGGACACCGATCATGTGTGGTCCGGGAACGATCACAACGGTTATGATCATCGGATCAGAGTATGGTATTCTCATAACCGCAGTAGCAATTATTCTTGCCCTGCTGGTCATTTGGATGATTCTGGCATTTTCCTCACGTATCACCGCCGTCCTTGGAGAGACAGTGATTGTGATTCTGTCAAAGATTGTCGGGCTGCTGCTCACAGCAATTGCCGTGCACACAATATGGAGCGGTGTTGTAGGCCTTATCGGACTGACTGTGGCAGGTCTCTGAGATGGTAGTCTTCCAGCCTGATCTGACAGAAGTCATCGTGTTTGATCTTGAGGCATTTGTGCCGCCGTGTGATCGAAAACGAAAAAACGGGGCATCTCTTGCGGTTAATCCGTACCGAGCAGGACACACGCTGCTCGGCGGGGTAATCTATCGTGCAAGACCGCTGGAAGGTGTGGTTATCGCAGATTTTGAACATCACTGGATCTGGCGGGATGGTTCGGAAGAGGAGGTGGTAAAACATCTGTTTTCCGTATTTTCAGATGCCTGGGAACATGTCTCTACAAAAAAACGTGTTCACTGTGACCCGCTCGTTCTTGGTATAGGAATATCCACATTTGATCTGCCGTTCCTTGCGGCAAAGTGTCAGGAATATCGGGTCGCAGCGCCTGAGATCATCTATGAAACCGTCTGCAAACTTCGGGTTGTGGATCTTGCAACTGCGGGCATTGGATTTTTACAGATTCCACGACCGGTTCTGCATCCATGTACGCACAATGAGCTTGCCAACGGGTTTCTGGGGGAACGCGATCAAAAGCCGACCGGGAAGCGGGTCTGGGAGATGGCAGACGAGATGGAGTATGCAGAAATCGAAAAGCGGTGTGAGGGAGAGGTCCGGGAGATGGTTGCCATGATGAATGTGATGACCGGCCTGTGCCAAAAAAATAGGGAGTAGTATTATTGTCTGCGAACACGGACCGAGTTCGCATGAGCTGCAAGGCCTTCGGCGGTTGCAAGGGTTTCGATCACATCGCCGATGGTCTCAAGCCCTTCACGGGTGACGATCTGTACCTGCGATCTTTTCATAAAGTGGTTGACATCAAGCGCGGAGTAGCTTTTCGCATACCCGGCGGTTGGAAGCACATGGTTGGTTCCTGATGCGTAATCACCGCAGGCAACCGGCGTGTAGGGACCAATAAAGATTGAACCCGCATGATGAATACCGGAAAGCGTTGCAAGCGGATCGGCTGTCTGGATGGAAAGATGTTCTGGCGCAATGAGGTTCATTAAAGAAACCGCATCCTCCATATCCTCCGCAATCACATATCCAGAGTGGGCAAGCGCCTTTTCCATAATCTCCCGGCGCGGGGCTGTTGCAATCTGTGCTGCGATCTCTTCTCCAACGGATGAGGCAAGATCATCACTGTCGGTCACCAAAACACAGGCTGCGTTTGGATCATGCTCAGCCTGAGCCAAGACATCTGCCGCAATGAAGGCAGGTTCTGCAGAGGAGTCAGCAATGATTCCAATCTCGCTTGGTCCTGCCGGAAAGTCGATGTCCGCATACTCGCGGAGCATCATCTTTGCCTGAGTAACAAAGACGTTGCCGGGTCCGACAATTTTCTGGACTGGTTTGATAGTCTCAGTTCCGAGAGCCATGGCCGCAATCGCCTGGGCACCGCCAATCTGATATGCCTCCTCAACCCCGGCAATATCGAGAGCCACAAGTGTCAGCGGGTTTACCGGCGGCGGAGTACAAACGACAATTTCCGGAACGCCGGCAACCCGCGCAGCAACGGTTGTCATGAGAACGGTGGACGGATACGCGGCACGTCCTCCGGGAATATATGCACCAATACGGTCCAGCGGTGTGGTCTTGACACCAAGAGTGATTCCAGGCTCCATCTCCTCAAGCCACAGCGTTTTGCTTTTCTGCAGCTCATGGAACTGAGTGATGCGGGCTTCTGCTTCAATCAGAGCCTGCACCAGTTCGGGTGCAACACTGTCATAGGCTGCATCAATTTCTTCCCGGGAAATACGAAGTGATGCAAGTTTCTGATGATCAAACTTTTCCGTAAGGGCAAACAGTGCGGCATCACCATTTGTCTTTACATCCTCAATGATCGTATTCACTGTATCTTTGACATCAGAAAGAGATCCTCTCCGCATACCAATCCATGACTCAACCGAGAGCGGCTGCCACAACATGAGTATCTATTTTGGTTCTGATGCTATTTACGTTATCCAGGATAAATCTCCCTCAAATCAATTACACATTTTTTGCAGACTAGACCGTGACCCATGGATGAAAAATGCAGGGATTGTGAAAAAAGGAGAGACACCCCCTTTACCGGAGGCGGATGGGTAAAATGTGTGTTTCACAGGGATTCCAACTATATTGCACCCACGAGATACACCGCAGCGTAATATCAGAGTAAAAATAACAATTCCAAGGAACATATGTAATACTGATTACGGGGAGGAGACACGTGCGATATCATTATGACAAAGACACCGTCTACATCCGGGGAACGTTCCGGGCAGCAAGTACCGGCATAGACGGAGGACTCAAAAACATCACCACTATTCTCAACCACACCGTTCCAAAAGACTTTAGTCACAACAAACCGGAAAACGTGATCAACGAGATCCTTGACCAGAAGGGATATGGAACCGATGCATTTGGCCTGCTGACCGCAGTACAGATGCAGAATCTCTGTATTCTCCAGTACGACTACATCACCGTCTTTGTTACTGCCGGTGTCTCTAATCCAAACCCAGACCCTGCAAAACCCCATACAATCAACATCATTGTTACCTCTGATGAGAGTATGTCCGATGCTGCCATTCTAGAGACGATCATGACCGCAACCGAAGCAAAAGCCCATGCACTCAGAGATCTCGAACGTGATTTCACCGGGACAACCTCCGATGCAGTTGTGGTTGCCGCAGTGTTGGAAAGTGAACCAAAGCCAAAGCATGTATATGCAGGAACCTTGACCGATGCGGGCCGCCGCGTGTATACTGCGGTTCGGAAAGGAGTTGCTGCCTCCCTTGATCGTCATGAAGGACGTGTGCTGCGCAGCGGACCCTCCTACTTCATCTTCTCCCGCTATGGAGGAGAGCACTGGGTGGAATGGCAGAAAAAGGGTTGTCCGTATTATCCCTGTCACTTCAAGGGTCAGGCCTGTGATTTTTGCTACTGTCCATTCTACCCCTGTTGTGACAGCGACCTTGGAGAGTATGTGGACAGCTCATCTGGAGGAAAAGTCTGGGCGTGTACCAACTGTCTTCTTCTCCACAAGCCCGAAGTTGCCGCATATCTGAAGAAACATCCAGAAGCAACTCTTGATGAACTGAAAGCCCAACAGAACTAATACTATGCCGTCCCAGTGTGCCGTCTGCAAAGGAAAAGGTCTCTGCGGTTTGCCGACCTGTCCCATCACCCGCCGGTTTCATGCCCTCAAAGATGTAAAGCCGGTCAATGAGTACATGGGAGCGTCCCCGTCCGTTTTCGTCGGCAGTTATGGATATCCGCGAGTGGTCGGAGGTCCATTGATGATCAACGACTCAGACAACCCTCTCCAGTGGGTACGGGACGGATTATCCATCGATGACATTGTGAGTATCCGTTCCCGAACAATTCGCGGAAGTAAAGAGCTCGACGTCAAGGTTCCGGACGTTGGAAAAGTGCAGGAGATAGCATTGTCCGAAAAACCGCTTGACATCGAGGTTGCATTTACCAAACCGGTACAGTTTGATCTCAACTTCGACGGGACGGTTGCACCTGTAGGAATGTCTGGCACAATGAAAAAGCTGGATGTGATTGACAACGCCAGAGTATCCCGCGTTGTTGATCGTTGTACTTCAGACACGGATCTCAGAGCAACAGAAGCAGCACGCATCCTGTTCGAAAATGGGACAGATGTGTACAAGATCACAAATCTTCTCACCGCTGGCCTTCTCGGAGTACAAAGAAAGGTTGTCCCCACACGGTGGGCAATTACTGCAACGGATGACATGATCTCCTCCGGGATGAAAAAGGACGTGATCCGGATGCCAGCACTTCCTGAATATCAGGTGTTCTGTGCAACACTTTACGGAAACACACTCTGTTTCCTTTTGATACCATCCGAGGAGTGGCGGTTTGAGATGATCGAACGCTGGCAGAAACATTCTCTGTGGTCGGGTGACGAAGAGACTGTGATTGAGGATGGAGAGACCGGTCTTTCAAAAAGCAAGTACTCTCCTATTGGCGGGGTATACTACTCGGCACGGCTTGCAGTGCTTGAGTACCTGAAATCCATCGGCAGGTGTGCAAAAGTACTCTGCGTTCGTGACATATCCGGTGATTACTGGGCGCCGTTGGGTACCTGGGTTATTCGCGAAGCATCACACGTATCCCTGAGAACAGCACCCATACGGGTGGGGACTCTGGGAGAGGCTACCACAGCTGCGGTTGCCGGTCTTCGAACGAACTTCTGGATTCCGTATGCAAAAATGCTGAAAGACATTAAACAACAGAAAACACTTGCAGACTTCTTTTCATGACAGACGATAAAACCAAAATGGACTGGAAACCATTTCTCTGGCTGGGAATCGGTATGATTCTTCTTGCGGTGATTGGTGTTGCTGCAATTTACATCTCGGGGGACACACCTGAGACACTTGCGATCAACTATGCGGATCCGTACAACTGGTACGCGGAAGGCACGAATCCCAATGCGGAAATGGATGTGTTCTATCTGCACGGGGATGTGGATATTTCTGAAATCAAACCTCATGCAATTAACGTGGATGTCACCGTTTTTGAGGTTCGGCAGAATGTGCATGACTCAATACTGGGTGCTGTGAACGAATACCCCGACGAGATGAATGCTTACATTCCCTACTACCGTCAGGTGACTGAATATGCCAAACAATCCTCCACAGATATTTCAGAAAAAACAGCAGAAGCACTTGCATATGCGGATGCAAAAGCGGCGTTCCACTACTATATATCAGAGGAAAACAATGATCGCCCGTATGTTCTTGCTGGATCGGGACAGGGAGCAAAGTACATCTCAATGATGATCACCGAATGGTTTTCCACACGCCCAGCATATCTGAAAAATCTGCGCGCAGTGTACCTGGACGGAGTTTTGCAGGATGAAGATGATGTGGTGATTCTGCTTGGAGCAGAGATCTAAAAAATAAAAATGTGTTTAAAGGGAAGAGTGTTACTCTTCCAGGACCAGTTTTTCAAGGTCAAGCGGGAGAATGTACTCACCGTTACGGTACGCACGCATGTTTCCGCCGGAGATTTCATCGATGAGAACAATCTGATCGCCGATTTTTCCGAACTCGAATTTAATGTCGTAAAGTTCGATGTTCTTCTTGGCAAGTTCCTCTTTGATGATAGTGGCAATTTTCTGGGTAAGCTCTTTTAAGGTTTCATAGTCTTTTGCAGAAACAATGCCAAGGATGTCAAGTGCGTCTTTGGTAATCGGCGGGTCCTCGCGTGCGTCATCCTTTAAGGTCGTCTCAACAAATGCGGGGAGGGCAGCTGCCTCTTCGATAAAGTCGCCGTAACGGCGGTAGAAACTGCCAACAGCACGGAACCGGCAGATAACCTCAAGACCTTTCCCAAAGGTCTTGGCCGGTTTGACGGTCATTGTAACTTCATCAATGTTGCAGTCGATGTAGTGAGTCGGAATGCCCTTCTTGTTGAGGATCTCAAAGAAGTGTTTTGTCAACCGGAGACCGGCACGGCCCGCGCCGTCAATGGTGAGGCCAACTGTGTTCATGCCCGGGTCGAAGACTCCGTCAGCACCGGTGCAGTCGTCCTTAAACTTCAGCAGATAGTTTCCGTCATCAAGTGCGAAAACGTTCTTTGTTTTGCCGGTGTATACCAGTTTCATGGTAGAAAATGTTGTCCGTATTTGGGTATAATTCTTTGGCGGCATAACCATCTGGTCCGTGAAAATGGAACAAAAGAAGAAGGAGGATCTTAATGTGCAGGAACACAACAGCCAACGCGGAAGAAAATATCGCATGCAAAATAGAACAGACTCCTCCTAACAATAATACCCACTGAATGACTGTTTTTAGAAAAATGAGTATTGCATAAGTAAAATCCACAGAACCTTTTCCCGAAAATCACAGAGGTTGCAAGAACCGGCTACATTATATCACCACACCGCGCTATAATAATACTAAAACGGAGACAGCCGCAATGGGATCGCAGTGGACAAAAGACAATATCTATCGAAAATCCGTGCGTGACGGATACCGTGCCCGTTCCGCCTACAAACTCATCGATATCAACCAGCGGTTCAATATAATCCGTAAAACCGACAACGTGGTTGATCTCGGTGCTGCTCCAGGAAGTTGGCTGCAGGTACTCAAAACCATGACCGACGGCCAGCTGCTCGGCGTAGATCTCAACCCAATAGTTCCCATGGAAGGTGTCATAACCCTGACAGGCGACTTCACAACTCCGGAAATTCAGGAAAAAGTCCGGGAACTCATGCCGCTCGTCAACGTTGTTGTCTGTGATGCCGCACCACACCTCTCCGGGGCAAAGGCGTATGATCAGGCACGGGTGATGGCACTAAATGAGGAAGCACTGCGGTTTGCTGAGAAGCTCCTGAAACAGGGCGGCAACTTTGTTATGAAATCCTTCCAGGGAACTGATTTCAACGAACTCCTTGAACTTGTCAAAGAACGTTTCTACTCCGTCAGGGTGATCCGATCCACTGCCACCCGCCGGGGAAGTACCGAGTGTTATATTGTGGCTAAGAACTTTATCGGAGACGCTGATGACGACCGGAAAAAAACCAGTGAATGAGATTCTTACCGACCCATACGGCAGAACCATCACTAATGTGAGGATTGCCCTGACCAACGCCTGTAACCTCCGGTGCATCTACTGCCACCACGAAGGCGAAGAGATCAACGGCTGCTCACGAAACAATACCCACATCCAGATGACGAAAGAGGAGATCGCCGAACTGATCGGTGTCTTTGCAGAGCTCGGCGTGACCACCATAAAACTCACCGGCGGGGAACCTACACTTCGATCCGATCTCCTTGATATTATTCGTTCCATTCCCCCGCATATCGAATCCTCAATGACCACCAACGGAACACTGCTTGCAAAGATGGCAGCAGATCTCAAAGAGGCAGGGCTTTCCCGTGTCAACATCAGCCTTGACACACTGCACCGGGACCGGTACCTGAAGATCACCGGCCGTGATCTCCTGCCGGATGTTCTTGCAGGAATTGATGCGGCAATCGCTGCAGGCCTGACTCCGGTCAAACTCAATATGGTAATACTCAAGGGAATCAACGATGATGAAATTGAGGATTTCTTCGCTTACGTCCGTGGAAGAAAGGATCTCATCCTCCAGATAATCGAACTCATGGACATCAACGGCTGGGCGGACAACATCGATCACGTCGACGATCTTATCCGCGGAAATGCAGATCTTGTTGGAGATTTGGAAAAGGACATTGCCTCACGTTCAACCAAAGTCACCACCCGCAGGATGCATCACCGCAGAAAATACTGTCTGGACAACGCCGAGGTGGAAGTCGTACGGCCAATGCACAATCTTGAGTTCTGTGCAAACTGCAACCGCCTCCGGGTAACCTCGGACGGTAAACTCAAGCCATGCCTTCTCCGTACCGGAAATGAAGTGGATATCCGGGGACTGCACGGAGAGGACTTAAAGGCGGCAATTGCCAAGGCAGTACAGAACCGTGCTCCTTACTTCACTCCTGCACCCAAAGTCTGAAACTTCTGCCAAGTACCTTTTTTTCCTTTGATATATATCATGTCACACAATCGCATGGTTGGGTATTTATGCCGTCCCTTCGAATAGTTACGGCAATGAATGATTCAGAAGTGCTGATGAATCCTAACGAGCTGGTACAGTTCCTGAAGAAAAACCCTGCTGATTTTACGAAGGACGATATCATCCGGTTCTGCGAGGAAAACGGAATCGAGATGGTGAACTTCCGCTACGTTGCAGGCGATGGAAAACTCAAGACACTGAATTTTGTAATTTCTTCCAAAGAATACTTAGACACTATCCTCTCGGACGGCGAGCGTGTTGACGGCAGTAACATCTTCCCGTTCATCGAGGCAGGCAGTTCCGATCTGTATGTTGTACCGCGCTACGGCACAGCATTTGTAGACCCGTTTGCAGAGGTGCCGACGCTTGACATTCTCTGTTCCTACTATGACAATGAAGGTAAGCCTCTTGCATCCTCTCCAGAGTACATCCTGCGCTGTGCGCGCGATGCGTTTAAGAAAAACACCGGTATGGACTTCAAATGTCTGGGTGAACTTGAGTATTATGTAATCTGTCCCGAGGAGGATCTGTATCCTGGCCTTGATCAGAAAGGCTATCATGCATCCGGTCCGTTCTGCAAATTTGAGGAGATGCGTACCGAAGCTATGCTGATGGTTGCACGCGCTGGGGGACAGATCAAGTACGGTCACTCTGAGGTAGGCTGCTTCACCAAGGACGGCTACTACTACGAGCAGCACGAGATTGAGTTCCTGCCGACCGATCCAATTCTTGCCGTTGAGCAGATTGTGATCGCAAAATGGGTACTGCGGATGCTTGGTTACAAGTACGGCGTCGAGGTTTCCTATGCACCGAAGATCACCGTCGGCAAGGCAGGATCAGGTCTGCACTTCCACATGCTTGCAGAAAAGAACGGCAAGAACATGATGGTAAAAGACGGCCAGCTTTCCGACATAGCAAAGAGAATGATTGCAGGTATTCTGGACGTCGGCGATGCGGTTACCGCATTCGGCAACCCGATTCCGACCTCTTACCTGCGGCTGGTTCCGCACCAGGAAGCACCGACTTACATCTGCTGGGGAGATAGGAACCGGTCGGTTGTTGTCCGTGTCCCGCTGGGATGGACTGGTTCTACAGACATGGCAGCGGAGGCAAACTTTGGTATCCGCCGCAAGGTGAACAAAGCATCCAAACAGACGTTCGAGTACCGCGTGGCTGACGGATCGGCTGACATCTACGAGACCGTTGCCTGCCTGATTGTCGGTGCAATGCATGGTCTTGCAATGCCGGACGCACTTGAGCAGGCACAGAAACTGTATGCAAGCGGTAACATCTTCAATGCCGAGTATGCAGCCTTCTTGAAGACGCTCCGCCAGCTGCCGACCTGCTGTGACGAATCTGCAGATGTACTTCTTGCAAAACGCGCACTCTTTGAAGCGGACGGCATCTTCCCAGCAGGAGTGATTGATGCACAGGCAAAGAAGCTGAAAGCATTCGGTGACAAGGGATTATCCGACAGTCTGCTCGGTAATACAGACGCATTCGCCGAGCTTGTAGCACGCTACCTCCACGTGGCATAATCCCATCTCTTTTTTTGAAAAATATGCGGCGTGCGAAAAATGTACAGTACCCGGTAATCGGCCCCAGCAGTACAGAAGGCAATGTTTGTGTCAGGCTCACATTTCCGTTTCGCCACCTGCACCATACTTTTACGATTGCAGTATCCAGAGCACTCTATGATGGAGCGCGCACATCCGGAAAAACAGCACGTGTCCCTGCAAGAACAGGGGATGCGTGGCTTGCAGGATACTATACAGCATTCACCACTGATCCGGCACTTGTGCCGTTTTACCAAACGATACTTGCAAAACTACGGAAGATCCGTTCATCGCAGAACTATGATGATGATTCATACCTTGAGCTAATTGCAGCATTTGTACAGTCCATCCCGTATGATACAGAGAAGGTTGCCTCCATTAATCGCGCACCGCGGTTTCCTGTGGAAACAGTAGTGGACAAAAAAGGCATATGCAGCGATAAATCACTACTGCTAGCAGGACTCCTGGCACATGAAGGATATGCAGTTGCGGTACTGCACTTTTCAGCAGAAAATCATCTTGCAGTAGGAATTCCCGTGCAGGATGGATACGACTTTCGCGGTTGCGGGTGTGCCGTGATCGAATCAACGGCCCTCGGGTATGTTGGAGATGCGGAAGGAGTGTTCCCGGCAGGAGATGGTAAAATCAGAAAACTTGCATCCCGTCCGAAGGTATTTTTCGTAGGACACGGTTCAAAACGGTATGGAAGTATTTCTCAAGTTGCCAGAATTCTTGCAACGCGGTCAGCCCTGCTGGAAAAACTTGCAGAAGACGGACCGTTTACACAGCAGATCCGATCCAAAGAGTCATCTGTTTCCCTCATCAAAGAGGAACTTTCAGTATCACGAAACAAAATTGAGATGCTTGAAGAGAACACGAAAAAGCTTGCTGAAGACACAGAGGGTTTTGCTGTTGCATATACAGAGTACAGGGA
>JAHLFR010000045.1 GCA_018883755.1 Candidatus Methanocorpusculum faecipullorum | reverse complement strand
GACCTGAAGCGGGTTCTGCTTGGTCTTTGCGTTGATCTCGTCGAATGCATCCATGACAATACGGGTGCAGAGCTGTTTCTTGCCGGTGTTGGCTTCCGTCTGCATCAGACGGTTGATCAGCCGCTCAACAATTGCCATCTGGCTCTTGGTGAACTGTTGCTGGGTGAGTCTGCCGCAGGAGCTTGGAACCTCGGTGGAGGTAACGGTCACGTAGCGGACGAGACCCTGATCCTTGACGACGACTTCGCTGGTGTCCCACTTGTTGAACAGCAGGATCTTGCTGGTTGAAGTCTGTTCTTCTGCCATACTATTTACCTCCGTGCCTTCTCCTTGCGTCCGATAACAAGCTCGTTGAGCGTGACACCGTTGACGCCGATAACGACGAAACGGACCCCCGGAATATCTCCCATGGAACGTCCTGCACGACCGCCGATACCACAGATGGTGACTTCGTCGTGCTCATCGATGAAGTTGATTGCACCGTCGCCGACTGCGAATGCAGTGACCTGACGACCGTTTTTGATCAGCTGAACACGAACGCACTTTCTGATTGCGGAGTTCGGCTGTTTTGCTTCAACACCAACTTTCTCTAAGACGATTGCGCGTCCGAGCGGTGCGCCCTCAAGCGGGTCTGCCTTCAGCTTCAGTTTGAGCGCTCTGCGCGCGTAAACTGAGTCGCTCCACCGGAATTTCTTGGCGGAACGGACAAGCTTCCTTGCTGCGAATTTTCCCTGTCCCATTAAATTACCTCAGTTACAGTAGATTTTTGGATAGATGAATCTTGTAACACAGTCTCCTGTGCTGTGTTTCCCGGAAAAAAACGTGCACGTAATTTTACGGGAAACTATTCCTCTGTTGGAATATTGTGAATGCGAGGGCAGGGTCTTGAGAGATAGCCTTCCCTTGCATGTTCCTATACTTATGAGCAGGCTGTCCTAATAATATTAATGGGAGATCGTGCCCTGGGGCCGGAGTACTTCGTCCGGTTTTTTCTGGCTGCCGAATTGATGCGGGGAGAGTGTACAGGCATAACTGCCGGCATGTGTAAAGGTGATCCGGTCTCCAATATTGGCGCGTGGCAGCCGGATGTTTTCTGCAAGAATGTCTGAGGAGGTACAGAGGTTTCCGACAATATCAACAACCTCTGTTTCTGTTGCGGTTGCACTCGAGGTAATTCTCCATGCATCTTTTGCAGTGAAGAGCGGTTCTGCTTCTGCGTGCCCGTCCTCTGCAAATGCGGAGAGTACCGGACGGACAAATCCGTTAAGTCCCCCTGCGACGATGAGGTATGTTTTTCCGCGGGATTGTTTTCTGTCCAGTACTTCCGTGATATAAGTACCTGCTTCACAGACGAGATATCTTCCCGATTCGATCAGAAGTTTTGCGGCTATCTTCGGTTGGTAGAATGCGACGAGTTCTGCTGTATGTTTTCCGAGTTCCGTAAGATTTACTGGGGTTTCTGTTTTCAGATAGGGTACGCCAATTCCGGATCCAAAATTGATATAGGTAAGTGGATGTCCGATCTCTTGCTGCACTCTGACTGCCAGTGAGAAAACATTTTCATAATATCCGGCGATTTTTTCCCAGTTCAACTCTTGGGATTTCACATGGATATGCATCCCGGTAATCCTGACTGCAGGATATGCGGCAAATGCATCTTTTGTACAGAGTTCTTCATCGATACCGAACTTTCCTGGGACTCCTGGTCTGCCGTTCATGGTAAAGTTGGGATTTATGCGGATGCCGACCTCCTGTATAATTTCCTTCTCTTCTGCAATCTGATTGATGAGCTGAAGTTCATGAAAGCTATCAGCGATGAGGTTACAGCGTCCAACGGTTTCAACAAGATCGGTTTTGGTTTTCCCAGGACCTGAATAATAGATTTGATCCGGTGTGAATCCCTCTTTGCATGCGAGCAGTACCTCATTTTTTGATGCTGCGTCTGCCCCTATGTTCTGAGATGCGATGTACCGAACAAGCGGAGGGTATGGGTTTGCTTTTATGGAGTAGAGGATTGTAAACTGTGGAAAGGTGTTTCTGAGTTTTTGTATATTGCCACAGATGCGGCTTTCATCATATATGTATGCGGGAAGGTTCATCCTGTTTAGTCTGTTACCCTATCCCCTATAATTATAGTTTCCCGCGAGCAATATGTGGTCAACTATGAGTACCCGGATCTATAAGGAAACACATTTTGATGCGTCTCACCGGCTGATGCATTACGAGGGCAAATGTTCCCGTCTGCACGGTCACCGCTGGGAGGTTGAGGTCTGGATGGAAGGAACGATTGACGCGACGTCGAAGATCCTTCTTGACTATAATATCATCAAACAGGTGGTGGAGGTGTATGATCATCAGGTGATCTTAAACAAGGATGATCCGATGGTAAAAGCCCTCTCTCCGTTCCAGCTGCCGGTTTTGACGGACGGCGATCCGACCAGTGAGCTACTTGCGGAGGATATTCGCGAGCGGCTGAACCGGTTCTGCGGCGAGGCAGGCGTTGATGCCCGGGTGACAAAGATACGGGTCTGGGAGTCGGACGGCTGCTATGCAGAGGTGGATGCAGCGTGAGAGTCACCGAGACGTTTGTGAGTCTGCAGGGTGAGGGACTGCGGCAGGGGATGCCGTGTATGTTTGTGCGGTTTGCAGGGTGCAATCTCCACTGTGCCTGGTGTGATACCCGATACTCGCTGAACGATTCACAGGGTGTTGAGATGACGCCTGAGGAGATCATGCAGGCGGTACTTGAGTCTGGGATGCGGTATGTCTGTATTACGGGAGGAGAGCCGCTGCTTCAGAAGGAGGATCTTGTACCGCTGCTTGCGGCGATGCATGAGGCGGATGTCCTGGTGGATATTGAGACGAACGGAACGGTTCCGTTTGATGATGTGCAGGAGTTTGCCTCTGTCTGTATGGACGTGAAGTGTCCGTCGTCTGGGGAGATGAGTGATCTGTCTCTGCTGGATCAGCTCAGGTCCTCGGACTCGGTGAAGTTTGTAATCGGGGATGAGGCAGACTATCTGTACATGGTGGAGGTTCTTGCAGCCCATCCGCATCTTTCGGCGCCGGTCTGTATTACGCCGGTGTTCGGAACGGATGTGCAGTGGCTGATCGAGACGATCATTTCAGAAAAACTTCCGGTCAGATTCCAGCTGCAGCTGCACAAGGCGGTGAACATTCCATGAAGAAAGCCGTGTGTCTGCTTTCGGGCGGGATGGATTCGACGACTCTCGCATACGTTGCAAAGGATATGGGCTATGAGATTTTGGCCCTGCACATGAATTATGGTCAGCGGACAGAGCGAAAGGAGCGGGAGTGTGCAAAGAAAATTGCAAGCCGTCTGAATGCGGTGGATTTTGTGGAGATCTCCCTGGATTATTTTACGAAGTTTGGTGCAAGCAGTCTGACGGATATGCGTATTCCGGTGGAGGAGGGAACCGTCGGGAAAGCGGATCATCCGAACACCTATGTGCCGTTCCGGAACGCAAATCTGATTGCGATCGCAACGTCGTACTGTGAGGCACGCGACGGCGATGCGGTGTTTATCGGGGTTCAGTCCGGTGATCACATCGGGTATCCTGACTGTACGCCGCAGTTTATTGATGCGATGCAGAAGGTGATCTCCATCGGGACGCAGACTGACAAGGAGATCCGGCTTCTGACGCCGTTTGTGTCGATG
This sequence comes from Candidatus Methanocorpusculum faecipullorum, assembly GCA_018883755.1. Lineage (GTDB taxonomy): Archaea > Halobacteriota > Methanomicrobia > Methanomicrobiales > Methanocorpusculaceae > Methanocorpusculum > Methanocorpusculum faecipullorum. Next base: position 5,556 of record JAHLFR010000045.1, on the reverse strand, counting down.
ACAAAGACGGACATCCTGCGTGAGGGTCTGCGGCTTGGCGTTCCGTATGAGGATACCTGGTCGTGTTATGATACAGAAGAGACCTCCTGCGGTGTATGCAGTTCGTGTTTGTCACGGCTGAAGGCGTTTTCCGACCTGGGCGTTGAGGATCCGATTCCCTATGCCCGCCGCTGATCTTTTTTTACGGATGGTTCGCCGGAATATTTCCGGTATATTCTCTGGTAGGCAAGGATGAGTGCCGGGATACTTCCGACACAGACGATCACAAGGAGTATTCCGCTGATTGAGAGGTCGGTAGTGGTCCCAACAAATCCGATGAGGAAGTACGGGATGCTGTATGCCGCCCAGAGGACCGCATTTTCCCGGTTGTATGCAGGTATGTTGGTGATGCGGTTTTCTGCAACCGGCATCTGTGCGTAAAAGGATACTGCCCGTTTGCTGCGGTAGGCAGCGATGGACACGATCAAAAAGATTCCTCCGCATATCCAGCAGATGAAGGCAAATAGGATCTGTTCGGTTGTGAGGATTTCTGCTGTCATCTGGGCCTCGCGGACGGGTTTCTGGTTATGTGTATGGCGGGTCTGCTACTTTATTCTGTCTGAGGGTTTTTATTTCTCCACAACCAATGGAGTTTCAGTGAGCATTTTCCATGCCGATTCTGTATGATACCCCGCGTCTGAAGATCGAAACAAAACCGGTACATCTCCCGAACGGCCGCGACCGGGAGTATCTCTTTGTCCAGCCGGTATCTGCGGTGTGTATTCTGCCGACGGATGCCGAGTCGGTGTATCTGATTCGTCAGTACCGGGCGGTGATCGATTCGTACATTTACGAGGTTCCGGCAGGCGGAATGGAGTCGGATGATGCTGATCCGATCACAGCAGCCCGGCGCGAGCTTGCGGAGGAAGCTCGTTTTTCTGCCGGTGAACTGATTCCGCGGGGATTTGTGTACTCATCACCCGGATTCTGTACTGAGAAACTGTGGCTGTTTGAGGCCCGGGATCTTTCTCCCTGTGAAGAGTTTGCCCGTGATGAGGATGAGATTATTGAGGTGGTGCGTGTGGCAAAAAGAGAGGCGGTTGCCATGGTGATGGATGGGCGTATCTGTGACGGGAAGACGATTGCGCTTTTGATGCGGTGTCTGATGTGATGCGGTGAATCTTTTTTCTATTCTGCTCAGAGCAGATCCTTAATGCTTTTTTCATCACCGGTGCTGTCGAGTACCTCCTGTGCTTCCGGATCTGCAATCAGTAGGAAGTTGGGGACTATCGCATAGACGGGGAACCGGTGAAAGAACTCCTGTACCATCAGTTTGTTCATCCGGAGAATCAAAAACTCCCGTTGCAGATCGTTCAGCTGTTCTGGTCCTGCCGCTTTCACCCGGGGGAGCAGATCATCTTTGAGGGCTGCAATGTGGCTGGCATTGAGGGTTTCCATGAGAGTCCGGCTTTCAATACCCTGGAAGTACCGGATGATAACCGCCTGTACCAGCAGTACAAGGATAAGAATCATCGGATACTCGCTTGGAAGAATGGAGATGACCGAGAGATAGTTGTTGAGTGTAATTCCCGGAAACAGCATTGCCCCCACAACCAGAAGCCCGGTGATCATGGCAAAGAGACTGATGTAGAGCCATATCTTGATCTTTGCCGTCTCTGTTTCCGGGGATACGTTCTCCTGATTCCGGGGGACAAAGAATCCCGGCGTGTCGGGTTTTGACCGGACAATCTTTGCATAGAATGCAAAGATGAGCAGAATCTGGAAACAGACAATGATCAGCAGGTGCAGATCGATCATCTCTTCTGCATACAGGATGACCGCACAGACCATATCGATGAGATAGATGATGGCAAATCCCTTTGCGAGCGGTTTTGCATTGATGAGAAATGCATTCCAGAAGATCTCAATGAAGGTAACCTTGTTTTTCCGGACCGTTTTCAGCAGGTTGGCAAGCCGCAGGAACTCGCGGATCTGAATCTGGGTATGCGTACTGGTAAGATGGCTTGATGAATCAGATCCAAGAGACGGGATCATCATGAGGAAGAAGTAGAACATGTAGATGAAAAAACTCCCGACGATCCACAGCATAAGAATAGTCAGCGCGGAAATCCCGTTTGTAATACACACGACCGCCCAGATAAGGAAGAGGAGGACCGGTACCGGAACCCAGTATTTTGTTCTGGCAAGTCTGAGCCCTCCCTTTTCGAGGATTTTGGTGTAATCCTGCTCTTCTCTGATCTGATCTGAGATGCGGGTAATCAGTAGATCCTGGGTTGTCATGTCTAGACCGCTTAAGTTATTTACGTGCCGCCACCCTATAGTTTCTACCATTGTGAGCGGTATGGGCGCGGATGCAGATAATACCAAGAAACAGAATGTTGCCCGTCTGTCGGTGTTTTCCAATCTGTTTCTCACGGTTGCAAAAATTATCACCGGTATCTCGATCGGTTCGGTGAGTATTATTTCGGAAGGTATCCATTCGGGAATGGATCTGCTTGCATCCTGTATTGCATACTTTTCAGTGAAAAAGTCGGCGGAGCCTCCGGACGAGGATCACGCGTTCGGGCACGGAAAGTTTGAGGATGCATCTGGTCTTATCGAAGCACTGCTGATTGTCCTTGCGGCAGGCATCATCATCTGGGAGGCATGCCACAAACTTCTCACCGGCGGGGAGATGATCTCGCTTGAGCTGCTGTATGCAGGTATGATTGTAATGGGAATCTCTGCTGTGATCAACTTCGTTGTGTCGCAGCGGCTGATGAAGGTTGCAAAGGAGACCGAGTCGATTGCACTGGAGAGTGATGCCTGGCATCTGCGTACGGACGTTCTGACCTCTGCCGGAGTGTTTGCGGGTCTGGTCCTGATTCAGCTTACTCATCTGGTGTTCCTTGATTCGATCATCGCAATCATTGTAGCTCTGCTGATTCTTCGTGAAGCATACTCCCTGATCCGCAGAAGTTTTGCGGATCTGATGGATGAGAGTCTGGATGAGGATGAGGTGATTCTCATCCGGGAGATCATCTGCTGCCATGCAAACGAGTTTACCAACTTCCACAGTCTGAAGACCCGCAGGTCCGGACCGAACCGGTTTGTTGAGTTCCATCTGATGATGCCGCGTGCAACTCCGCTTGATGCAGCCCACGCAGTCCTCAAAGAGATTGAAAACGAACTTGTTGCAGAGATGCCGAGGACTTCGGTGATTGTGCATCTGGATCCCTGCGACGGACGCTGCGGAAAGATGGAGTGTTCGTTTACGTGCAAGAAGGCGGAAAAATAATTTTTGCCTCTCTCCAAACTTTCTAATATCCGCCAGACAAACCTATTTCTTTAATTATGGACTCTGCAGACCGTCCGGTGTACAATGTCGGCGACAATGTTCCCCCGTCCGTTCTTGTCCTGAGTATTCTTCAGCATTTTTTTGTTCTCGCCGTTTACATGACATACCCTGTCATCATCACCAAGGCAATCAACGGCGGCGAGGATCTCTCGACGTTTCTTATCAGTGCAACCCTTATCGGTTCCGGTATTGCTACGATTCTTCAGGCAATACGTTACACCGGCTGCGGCTACATCTTCCCGATGGTTCCCAACTCCTCCTATCTTCCTGCATCCATGCTTGCCGCAACCGCAGGAGGTCTTCCCCTCCTTTACGGTATGATGATCGTTTCCGGATTTCTGGAGATGATTCTCAGCCAGCTTACGCGGTACTTCCGCGTTCTTTTCCCCGGTGAGGTTGTTGGCGTCGTCATGTTCATGCTGGGTCTTGCAATCATTCCGTTCTCGTTCCCGCTTTTCTTCGGCAGCGGCGATACAGGGCCGCTCGATCCCGCGGCAACTGCGGTCGGCATCATCACTCTCGGCTCAATGATCATCCTTGGGATCCAGCATCAGAAAATATTCCGGTTCTATGCGGTTCTTATCGGAATCATCATAGGTTTTGCCTCTTCTGTTCTCTTTGGGGTTCTCACGCTTGCAGACATCGAGTCCGCAGGATCGACGTCTCTGTTCTCCATTCCGAACCCTGTCGGAATTGTCAGCTACAGTTTTGATGTTGGTCTTCTCATTCCGTTTGCCATCGGGATGCTCTGTGTCATGCTGAAGTCCGCGGGAAACATCGCACTTCTTGACGAGTACACTGGTGAAACCGGCCGTGGGAATCTCCGTCGCGGGATCCTCTCCGAAGGGTTCGGGGCTGCTGTCTGTTCTGCTATAGGCGGTATTGGAATCGGGTCGTCTGCATCCAACACCGGACTTATCCCCGGGACCGGTATTGCTTCCCGTAAAATCGGTCTTGGTCTCGGTCTCTTCTTAATCATCTGCGGATTTCTTCCTGCAATCGGCTGGTTCTTCCACATCATGCCCGAACCCATTATGGGGGCAGTCGTCATCTATGCGATCGCCTTCATTATGCTGGGAGGTGTACAGAGCATCTCATCCCGTGTCCTGGACAACCGCCGGACCTTTGTGGTGATTCTGCCAATCATGATTGGCGTCTCCTCTGTCATGTGCCCGAATCTTTACACCGCACTTCCCGAGACCATTCAGCTTTTCTTTGCATCCCCCCTTACCTCCGGGGCGATCTTTGTAGTTGTGCTTGGTCTTCTCTTTAAAATCGGTCTTCCGACACACAATACCATCAGATTCGGGGATCATCCGGAAGCTGATGTCTCCCGTCTCCTGCTTGACTGCGGACGCCTCTGGACCATGGACAAGACCCAGATGTTTCAGATCATTCATCATATCCAGGCCCTTATTCGTGCCATGCCGGAGGGTATGCATCCTGAACAACTGACCCTCACCCTCAAAAACAGCACCGGTGCCCTTACTGCCGAACTCATCGTTCCAGGTCCGGTCGATGAAGCTGCCATGAAGTCTGCTGGGCATTATCCTGCAACTGTTATGGTCACAGCTGCTGCGGACAAAACGATCATCCGTTCCGGTTATCGTATGATCTGATCGTACTATCCCGGATTTCGTTTCAAAAAAAGGTTACTCTTCCCGCTTGAACTTGCGGGTCTTCATCTTGTAGAAGATGATCACAATCACGATGATTGCAGAGATGTAGGCCAGCAGTGGGAAATACCCCGCCTCAGCCGGTTGGGTCATCAGCACCAGTGAGAGACCGATAACGATGGCCGAGACCATCATACCGATTACCAGGCGGTCAATGGAACTCTCGATCGTCATGCGAAGCTCACTTACCTCCTTTGCCGCAATATCAATCCTGAGTTTTCCTTCAGATGCCATCTCCAGCACTGCGGAGAGCTGCTGCGGAACGCGGGAGAGATCCTCCAGCCGCACCTTTGCTTCAAGAATCCTCTTCTGAACGTTTTCCGGATTTTTCATATCCTCCGCAATCAGTTTCTTGAGGTATGGCTCGGCCTCTTTTGCGAACTCCAGGTGCGGATCCAGCGTGAAGGCAATGTTTGATACAAGCATCAGTGCTTTTAGGAGCTGCATCAGGTTTGGCGGAACTCGGATGTTGTTTCGCTGGAATAACTCCTGAATTGCCGCAACAAGACCGGAAAAGTTCATCTGGGCTCCCATGTCTTTGCT
>JAHLFR010000006.1 GCA_018883755.1 Candidatus Methanocorpusculum faecipullorum | reverse complement strand
TCCGGCGGGACGCGATCGGTTCTCCAGAACCGATCTCCGATAAGAACAACACTGCCGTTCTCATCGGCGTACTCCGCAAGGTGGGCAAGTGCTTTTTCTGCCCCGCCAAAGATAAAGGAGGTACCAAGTGCCGTAACAACGTCGTAGGGCTCTTTGGGTGCAAGGACAGAGGCATCCACGCAGCGGATCTCTATCGATGTTCCTGCAAGAGTGTTTCTTGCGCGGGCTGCGGAGGACGGCCGAATCTCTATACCGGTTCCGGTGATGCCGAAGGTTTTGTGCCAGAGGGACAGTGCAGTTCCGTTACCGCATCCGATATCGAGAACACGTTTTCCGGGGCAAAGCCCTGCCATCTTTCCGGCACGCAGAAGTTTTTCCTCGGAGATCGGGTTCATGATCTCAAGTTCTCCCTGGGTAATTGTCTCAATTTCCGCAAACTCCATAGTACACAATAGATCTTTCCTGAAACAAAAGTAGTTTTTCACATTTTTTGTTGCTCATCGATCCAGTTTTTCTGCGTTATCGCAACTGAATGGATAATTATTATAGGATACTCCGACCTACCATAGATTCAGATTGATATGGATCTGAAAAAAGTATCCGGATCAGTTGTGCTGTGCTCGCTTCTTGTGCTGCTTGCCGCCTGCTGTTACGGTATTTTATCAACGATCGTAAAGATTGCCCTCGGAAACGGTGTGGGTATTCCGGTTATTCTGGTTGGCAAGTTCTTCTACGGTCTGGTAATTCTGTTTGTGTTGGTGGTTCTTGTCCATTTCCTGTTCCCAAGAAAGGACAAACCTCCAAAGAGTACGCTTCCACCATGGAAACGCGGTGTGATCCTTTTCGTTACCGGTATTGTAATGTGTCTGGTAACGGTCTGTTACTTCTACTCGGTAAGTTACCTGCCGGTTTCGGTCGCAGTAATTCTGTTGTTCCAGTTCTCTTGGATGGGTGTCGTGATCGAGGCAGTTGCAAACCGCAGAATGCCGTCACGCAATCAGCTGATTGCTGTTGTGATTATCTTTGTTGGTACGATTCTTGCCGGGGGTACGACCGGTTTTGGTATGGAGATCAACCCGTTCGGTGTGGTACTCGGTCTGCTTGCAGCATTCTTCTATGCAATGTTTGTGTTCCTGAGCGGACGCGTGGAACCGTCGATGACACCGATGAACCGGAGTTTCCTGATAGCTCTCGCCGGATTTATCTTCGTCTGTGGTCTCATTGCCTGTATCGACAGCCCCGCAGCCATTCCCGCAGGAATCTTTTCGAGCGACTCACTGATCTACGGTGTTGCTCTCGGTCTGTTTGGTGTTGCACTGCCGATTCTGTTCCTTGCAATTGGTGCCCCGCGTATCAGTACTGGTATGGCAACGATCCTGAATGCAGCCGAACTGCCGGTTGAGGTTCTTGCAGCTGCGGTGGTTCTGGTTGAGGCTGTTTCCGGTCTTCAGTGGGTTGGTGTGCTTGTAATCCTGATTGGTATTGCATTCCCGCACCTCATGGAAAAGAGAATTTCAAGCGGCCTTGCAGAGGACGCTGCATAATTTTTATTTTTTAAAAAGAGAACTCAGTTTTACAAACTCTTTGGGCAATCATTCGTTGGTGATCCGAAATGCTGCTGCGGCAGCTCCGATAAGCGGAGCTCTGCCCTCCAGTGTGGTAATCCTAATCTCCGGCATTCGCAGATAGCGATCAATGGCTGCGGTCATCTTTCCGGCGACGAGTGACGGATAGTTTCGGACGATCGGTCCGTCAAGGATGATCAGATCCGGATTGTATGCATTGATCACTGCAGACAAACCGCGACCGTTGATCTTTGCAAGTACATCCACGAACTCGCAGCAGAGAGGACTACCGATCTCTGCCGCCCGCAAAATCTGTCCTGCGGTGATATCCCTTTTTGCCGGGCAGCGTCCGTCACACTTTTCTGCGTACCAGGCATGGAAAAATTTCGGAATCCCGGTACCGCTTGCATACGCTTCCCAGTGGCCGGTACCGCCGCAGCCGCAGAGGATATTGTATCTGGTATCGACAACAATGTGTCCTACCTCTCCCGCATTCCCATCAGCTCCCGTCAGCAAAGATCCGTTTGCGATGACCCCGCAGCCGAGTCCGGTTGAGATGGTGAGGTAAACAAGTGTGTGTGCTGTATCTGCGCCGCCAAAAAAGTACTCTCCGACAGCACCTGCCTTGCAGTCTGAGAGCATCACCGCCGGAATGTGAAAGAGACTTGCAAGCGGGTCGCGGAGAAAAATTTCCGAACAGTTCATGTTCGGCGACCCGACGACGGATCCTGCCTTCTGGTTTACCGGTCCTGCGGTACTGATACCGATCGCGTTCGGCGTGATCCCGGTTTCTTTTGTCATTGACGTGATCATTGCGGCGATCCTTTCCGTGATTACTGACCCGTCAGCACAGGAGTTTTTCGGAACTTCCTCGGCACGAAATGCAATGACTGTTCCGTCTCTGCGGATGAGACCGGTACGGATATTTGTTGCCCCGAGATCGACGGCAGCAACATGCAGGTTTTCCGTCATTTTGCCATTACTATATTTTACCTCCCTCGCTGATGAACTATTCCTTCACGATACATTGTATGTTACTCAGATATTATTTATCGATAAGCGATAATTTATTAATGTTTATATGACATACTACTATGGTGGAGATGCAGAGGTATCCCTTCACTCTGCATCGCCCTGACCGGAGATCTGGAAAATGTCATCCACTCGCACGTCCTATTACCTGTCACTTGCAACGGTCACCGCTGCAGCTGGTCTTGCTGCAGTTCTGATTGTTCTTGGATGGAGTGTGATGTTTGGGTACTGTAGTCTGACAGTGGAAAGTTTCCACCTCCTTTCCCTGTTAGTTCTTGGAACAGCGGGGAGTTTAGTTCTCCTCATTCTCCTGTATCTCCATTTTGTCGTACATCATGCCTCTTCCCATCCATCCTAAACGAGGTATCTATATGAACGAAGTTGAAATTCAGTCAAAAATAAAACAAAACGCAAAGAATGTTGGCATTGTCCTGACGATCGGCAAGATCCTGGTGGTTTTTGTGATCGTACTGCTCTTCCTTACCGCTGCGCTTACCGCATGTATCTATACTGTAGGGGGACCTGCAGAATTCTCACACTGGATCGTTTCCGAGGATGTTCTCAGTTCATTTGGGGTAGGAACATCTGTTCCCGCTGGAATGGATCCGACAACCGCATTTATTCAGGCATCAGCTATATTCCTGGTATCAGCTACAGTTTATCTTCTAACCTTTGCTGGAATGATCTGGGCGGCAGCGAGGATCTTTGCGGAGATCCGCGAAAGCGGTGTGCCGTTTACCCAGGCCAATGCCCGCAGTCTGAAACATGTGGCTATCTGTATGGCCCTTCTGTGTGTGGTCCCGGTCATCATAGACTCAATTGGTTGGTATATTACGGGAATCAGCGTTACTGTTGGTTATCTTAGTATTGAGGGGCTGATCGTTGCTGCGGTTTTATACTGTCTTGCACACATATTTGAATACGGAACACTCCTGCAAAAGCAGGCTGATGAAACTCTCTGAGGTACCCATGCCCATTATTCTCCGACTTGATCGCGTTATGGCGGACAGAAAGATGTCGTTAAACGAGCTTTCCGAGAAGGTCGGCGTGACCAATGTCAATCTTTCCAAAATCAAAACCGGTAAGATAAGTGCAATTCGGTTCTCCACCCTGGAAGCAATATGCAGGGTACTCAATTGTCAGCCTGGTGATATTCTGGAGTATCAGCCGGAAGAAAAATCCTGATTTGGATTTTTCATCTCCCCATTTTGTTTTAACCACATCTTTTCAACATCACTATCATTCCCCGGAGGTCTGGGGTTTGGCATAATCCTTAACTACGTACACTCTGATATTTAGTAGTATGATCACCGTCGGTCTGCTTGGATGCGGAAATATCGGCCGCGTCATTGCTGCAGGTCAGGAAAACTTCAAAATAACGGCTGTGTATGATGTGGTTCCGGCACGTGTGGAGGAGTTTGCTCGCGAGTTCAACGCAAAACCGTTTTCAGACTTTTCTGCTTTCCTTGCCGAACCAACCGATATTATTGTTGAGGCTGCATCCGTTGTTGCTGCCACCGAACACGCACAGGAGGTGCTGGAGTCAGGCAAAGATATTGTCATCATGAGTGTCGGGGCACTCGCAGACAAAGAGTTCCGGGCACATCTTGTGGAAACCGCCCGCAGCCTGAAGCGGAAGATCCATATTCCCTCCGGTGCAGTGATGGGACTTGACAACATCCGTATCGGCCAGATCAGCCGCGTCGATAAGTTTGTGCTCCGTACAACCAAGAACCCAAAATCGCTTTCCCGCGAAGCAACCGAACGTACACAGCTGTTCTCCGGCAAAGCCCACGACTGTGTCAGACAGTATCCGAAGAACACGAATGTGGCTGAGTCACTGTCGATTGCCTGCGGCCGTGATGTTGATGTGGAGTTGTGGATGGATCCGGAAGAGGATCGCAATATGCATGAGATATTCTTTGAGGGGGAGTTCGGTGAGGCGTATATCAGGATCAGAAACCTTCCCTCTCCTGACAATCCTGCGACCAGTTATCTTGCGGCTCTGTCGATTCTCACCCTTCTGAAAAATCTTGATAATCCTCTGGTGATCGGTGCATGAATTACGAGCAGCAGATAAAAAAACTTGCCGCAGAGAAAAATGCAATAATTCTTGCCCATAATTATCAGCCGGCGGAGATTCAGGATGTTGCCGATATCTGCGGGGACTCGCTGGAGCTTGCTCGGCTTGCGAAGGAGGCAAAGGAGTCAACGCTGGTTCTCTGCGGAGTGTACTTCATGGCAGAAACGGCAAAGATTCTTTCGCCGGAAAAGACTGTACTGATTCCTCGTCCTGAGGCTGGATGTCCGCTGGCAGATCAGCTGACTCCGGAGATGGTACGGCATGCAAAGGCAGAGCATCCCGGATCCCCGTTTGTAGTGTACGTAAACTCAAACGCTGCCACGAAAGCGGAGTGTGATATTACCTGTACTTCGGCGAATGCTGCAGTCATTGCAGCGTCTCTTCCAGAAAAGAGAATTCTGTTTGGTCCGGATGCAAACCTGGCGGGATGGGTTCAGCGCCAGTTGCCGGATAAGGAGATCATTCCGGTTCCGGCGAATGGCGGATGTCCAACACATCACAACTTTACGGTTCGCGATGTGGAAGAGGCACGCCGAATGTATCCGAATGCAACGGTTATCTGCCATCCGGAGTGCAGTTCCGAGGTGCAGCAGGCGTGTGATCTTGTCGGCTCGACCGGGTATATGGTGCGGAACTGCGGGACTGCGGATGAATGGGTGATTCTGACGGAGAAAGGAATCCTCCGCCCGCTTGAAAAGCGGTATCCGGATACTGTGTTCCATGTGATGGAGACAGCAGTCTGCCCGAGTATGAAGGTTGTTGATCTTTCGGATCTGTATGTGACGCTTCGTGACGGGGTGTATCCGGTTGTGGTTGCGGATGAGATTGCAAACCGGGCCCGCTCGGCGATTGAGCGTATGATTGAGGCGTCGAAGTAATGCTTCCTACCGATCAGCTGCTTTCTTTTTTTGCGGAGGATGTTCCCGCAGGTGATATCACCACTCTTGCGTTAGTTCCCGACAGTACTGTATCCGCCCGGATTGAGGCACGGGAGGATATGGTTCTTGCCGGTGTTGAGGAGTGTGTCTGGCTGTTTGAGCACTTTGGTGTCTCGGTGACGGTCATTTCTGAGGACGGCAGGCGTGTGTCTGCTGGAGCGAGGATTTTGTCACTTGCCGGATCTGTGCAGGTAATTCTTGCGGTAGAGCGGACTGCACTGAATCTTCTCGGGCGGATGAGCGGGATTGCAACGGCTACCGCGACTGCGCAGATACGTGCGTCCGTGGTAAACGATCATGTACGGGTTGCCGGTACACGGAAGACAGCACCAGGCCTTCGGTATTTTGATAAGAAGGCTATTCGTCTCGGCGGTGGTGATCCGCACCGGGATTCTCTCTCTGATGCATTTCTGATCAAGGATACACACCGTGCCCTTTTGCCGGTGGCTGAGGCTGTCCGGCGGGCAAAGGAGTACTCAGCATATCATCTGGTGGAGTGTGAGGTGGAGAGTATTGACGATGCGGTTGCGGCAGCGGAGGCCGGAGTTGATATTCTGATGTTTGATAATATGACGCCTGATGCGGTACGGGAGGCGATTGCGGTCCTTGCAGGAATGGGTCTCCGTGACCGGCTGGTGCTTGAGGTGTCCGGGGGGATTACGCCGGAGACAATTCATCTGTGGGCGGGAGTTGATGTGGATCGGATCAGCATGGGGTCTCTGACGCATTCGGTACGGTGTGCCGACGTGAGTTTGGAGATTGAGTAGATCTGGTTTGTGGTATAGCTGGATATCCCAGACATCAAAAAAGGAAAGATTCAGACTCCCGGAATGTACGTTTTGTCCTCAACATAGTACGGCACGTACACAATCCGCGAACTCTTTACCGCAAAATCATACCGAAGCACCTGTAATATTCCAGGTTTTTCCTCCTCGTAACGGAGGAATAAAAACTCCGACAGCTCCTTCGCCGTATTCTGATTCAGAATTGCTGGCTTCATCTCCACATGCTCATTCAGCGGTAGCTCAGAAAACTCCGGGTTCCTGATCGTCAGATCAATCTCCCACCGCTCCGCAAGGTACCGGGGAATGTCCGCCGCACAGATATAGTAATTCCGTCTTCCGGAAATTTCCGGCAGCCCTGTCTCTGTATCACCGGTCCGCAGCAGATCCGTCACCTTATTCTCCACCTCAAACATCCAGAATGGAATATACTCAGGTTCACTTTCCAGGGCTGCCTGTGCAAGCATGTCCGGCTTTGCAACATCATACGGTACCACGTTCACCTCGTTGCTTGTCACATTCAGTAACCTGTGACACTTTTTACAGACTGAAATTACTTCACCCCACGGCTGCTCAACCTCTTCGCCACATACAGGACAGAGAAGAATCGTTGAGTCCCGTTTCAGAATCTCATGATCTGTCAGCTTCTTTGGTATCCGCACCGCAGGCCGCAGACTGGAAATATGCTTCATTGTACCGGTACTCACAAACGTCCTTCCTTCCTTAAAGGCCGGATACGCCGCCATTGTCATCGCAACACCGAGCAACAGTAAAATTACCTGAAACAGTTCCGAGAGTGGATGTGCTCCTGCATGCAGCAGCATTGCAAGTGATGATCCGATCATAATACCGCCCGCTGCAAGCGACAGAATCATCATCCGTGTTCTTGCAGTCAGATTGATCGGTGCTGTGCCGCCAAGGATCTCTCCGCGCACCGCATCAAGAACCGCCGTATAATCCCCGCCCTGATACTCGTAATGGGCAACCCAGATGGGTGCATATACCAGTTCAAAGACCTTTGGCAAAAGGAACGACTTTTCCAGTGTCAGCGTATCAATCCGCTTTGCTGCCAGTTCATCGATCATCTGTCGCACTGCTTCCCGTCCCCGCCTGCTTGCCTCAACTGCTGATCCCCCTGGCTCCATCGAGACTACTGCTCCCGGTGTATAGGGGACTTCCCCTCCCGGTTCCAGCCAGAGCTTTGTAAGGCCATACTTCCCTGTATCACAGGCAACCTCCGTCCACACAAACTCGTCATCGATCAGTTCTTTGTAGATGTTGCGTATCGTATTGCCTGTCTTCTCATTATACTCCGAATAACCGCAGGCGACTGCTTTCCCTTGGGCAACAAATCTCCAGAACGGAATGTAGATCATATACAGTTCCGTCATCACAGCCTTGCTTGGAAGATCCGGTGCTTTGATGCCCTTAGTAAACCAGTCGCGGATCGTCCGGTCGGCAACGCCTTTCGTCACCTTCGACCGGTACATTACCCGTCCAACGCGATCCTCAACTGAACGCTCAAGGCCCATGCGGCTCCTCCCTCTCTTTCATCGTAATCAGGCCAAGCATCTCACTCTGATAAAGGAAGATAAACAGTAGTATCACCACAATCACAAAAATCCACGGATTGAAGTAAATCGCAACGAGACTTAGCAGAAACATTGGAATAAATGCTGTCATCGCTGTCTTCTTCCAGTTCACCGGCTCTTTGATCGGATGCCACTCCGGCAGAACCAGACCAGAGTGTGCCTCAACCTCAATCATGTAGATGTTATGCTTCACCTTGTAACTGATCAACCACAGCGGCACCCCGATCAGCTCCTCGCCGCGTGCAATCCCGTGAAGTTCTGGCAGATACACGGATGAGTCCACGGTTACCGGTAGCACAGTCACATCCTCCGGTGTATCAACTGCCTCGGTGTCATGATAGTATTTTATATTTTGCAGGCCGGTAAGAAGCGTACCACAGGCGGGACGGTAGATCGTTTTCTCTTCACCGCCGTCTTCACGCCGATAGCGCCAGAACGGGTAATACACCAGCACCGCCTTTCCGAACCGCATTTTCTCGCCCGGCACAAACGGAAAATGATCCGAGCCAAACCACTTGCGGACAATACTGCGAGCAGTCTCCTCATCAATCTGCGGGGGAATTACCTTTGAACAGACAGGCTGCCCATATGACGGCGTCCCCTCCTGTGCATCTGCCATAGATACGTGAATATATGCGTGTTTTGGAAGATAGATGTTTTGCAAGTGACGCATTTTTTAGTTCTTTTCTAACTGAGTACTGCTCCTGTACGAAGACTCCTAATCGATCACTTTTATATCTTTGATGAACATAAATATACATCAACGTCTGTAAGTTGTGATATGCGATGCTGAATATAACCACCTTCCTCGATGCAAATGCCTGCCGCCTTGCAAAGCCGGTATTCTTCTGCCCCGAGAGAAACACCTCCTATACCTCTGCTGATATCCTTGGCATTGTCTCAGGCATTGCCCGAACTCTCAAATCCCTTGGCGTTGTCAAGGGTGACCGGGTTCTTCTCTACTTAAACAGCAGTCCCGAATATCTCTTCTCCTACCTTGCTCTCTGGAGAATCGGTGCTGTGGCTGTTCCGACCAACCGTGTCTATACACCAAGCGAACTATCCTACATGGTTGAAAATGCCGGAGCACATGTCTTCATCACCGATGCCGATGGTGCAGCCGCAGCAAAAGATCTCGGTGTCTCCGTCTATGTCCCGGAAAATATCGAGGAGCTTCGAACCTCTCCGGTACTTCTCCCAGAACCGACCGGTTTTGATGATCTCTGCCAGCTTCAGTACACCTCTGGGACTACTGGTAAACCCAAAGGTGCCATGCTCACCCATGGTAACTGGCTTGCCGCAATTCACAACGAATGTGATGTTCTGACCTTCAAACAGGATGACATCTATCTTGGGATCTATCCGATGGGTCATGTCGGCCTCTCATGGGGCATCGCTGCCATGCGTGCCGGTGCATGCTATATCATGATGGAACGATACGACCCCGCCGCCTATCTTTCGCTCTGTAAAGAACACGGTGTCACAGTGCTTTCTGGTATGCCGCCGGTAATTCACTCACTTGTGGAAGCCCCCGCAGGAACCGAAGAGATGATCGCCACCGTTCGTGAGATCATCTCCGGCGGTGGCCCGCTTCATCACGAGATCTGGAAAAAGTTTCACTACCGCTACAATATACCGGTCATCAACGCTTACGGACTTTCGGAAACGGTCGTCATTGGTACCGGAACCGTCATCCGACCGGAGGATTACGCGTCTGCCGACCGGTTCCAGAGTGTTGGACATCCGGTCTGCTTCTCCGAGGTGAAGATCGTTGACGAAGAGGATGCATCCCGTGAACTTCCGCTTGGAACCCCAGGCGAAATTGCTCTCCGTGGTCCCGCTGTTGCCAAAGGGTACTGGAACATGCCGGAGGAAACCGCCCGTGCATTCCTCCCTGACGGTTGGTTCCTGACCGGTGATGTGGGATATCTGGATAAAGACCACCGCCTCTGCCTTACCGATCGCAAAAAAGACATGATCGTCATGTCTGGCTGGAAAATTTATCCGACCGAGGTTGAAGAAGCCCTTCTCAAATACCCTGATGTCGCCGAAATTGCAGTCTTTGGAATACCGCATCCCCACCGGGGAGAGATTCCCGTTGCCGCTGTTGTATGGCGGACGGGCCGGGACGGCTCGGACAAAGAAGCCGGACTCCTTGCATTTGCCAAGGAACATCTGGCAGGATACAAAGTTCCCCGAAAACTTTACACGGTGGATTCCCTCCCCCGGGTAAACGGATGGAAGCTCCTCAGGCGTGAGCTTCGTGAAACATTCGCCTGAATATCAATACGGAAGTCATCAATCATGAAATCACGCGATATTGCACTGGTGGGTATTCTGCTTGCCGCCGGTGCGATCGCCCGGTACATCTCACTGTTTGTTCCGGGAGCAATCGTTGCAAACCTTACGATTGCATTCTACTGCCTTGCGATCATCCTCGTTGTCCCGAAGTTCCGGGAAGCGATCGGTATCGGTCTTGTGGCCGGTATTATCTGTGCGGTCTTCTCGCACTCCATCTTCCCTCTGGGAAACCTCATCTCCGAACCGATCGGTGCGGTCGTGTGTCTTGCGGTCTATAAACTGGTCAAGGATCACACACGTCTTGCTCCGGCAGTGGCTACTGCCATTGCAACTCCGGTGAGTGGTTTCTCCTTCATCGGTATCACCTGCTGTGTAATGCTTGCAACCTCGCCTGACTCAACAGTCGGGACCGTCATTGCGTTTGCGGTCGCCATGGTACCCATCGTTGCAAGTGCGGCGGTTGTGAACACCATCATCGCTCAGATCATTGCAATGCCTGCAACTACCGTCATGCAGAAAACCCGCAGTGTCACCAGAGCAGAACACGAAGTCCCTGCCAGCACTACTGCACCGGTTATTCTCGATCACGTCGGGTTCACTTATCAGGCCGCTGCATCCCCGTCGCTTGATGATGTGTCCCTTACCATCCGGGAAGGAGAATTTGTGGTGATCAACGGTCCGTCAGGCTCCGGAAAAACCACGTTTGCCCGTGCTGTTTCTGGAGTGTTAGTTCATGCCTACGGCGGGGATATGACCGGCTCGATCACAATTGCCGGAAAGTACGCCGATGAGTATGAGGACGTTACCGATCTTTCCAAACAGGTTGGGATGGTCTTTGATGATGCCGACGCCCAGCTGATCTTCACAACCGTGGAAGAGGAGATTCTCACCGGTCTTGAAACCCGCGGACTGTCTGCGGACGAGGTTGCAAAAAAGCTTGATGAGATCTATAAGATCACCTGTACCGGCCACCTCAAAGACCGTGCGCCGCATGCTCTCTCCGGCGGTCAGAAACAGCGCGTTGCAATGGCTGCGGCTCTTTCCCGTGAGACGCCCATTCTTGTTCTTGACGAGGCAACGTCTGAGCTGGATAAAAAAGCACGCCGGCAGGTGTACATGCTGCTGAAAAGCCTCACCGACCGCGGTCACATCGTTGTTCTTGTTGAGCACATGACGAACGAAACACTCGGGTTTGCTACTAGGATGATCCGGCTTGAGAACGGAAGAGTTGTGTACGACGGTGAACCGGTTGCAGAGACATTCACCTGCCCGGAGATTCCCAGGACATCTTCATCTGGCGAGATCATCCTTGCGGCAGAACATCTCACTCACCGGTTCGGCGAGGTTCTTGCGCTTGACGATGTCTCGCTTACCTTTGCAAAAGGCGAGATTGTTGCTATTCTCGGGGAGAACGGATCCGGCAAGACCACACTGGTCAAACACCTCAACGGACTGCTTCGTCCAGACAGCGGGACAGTTCTCCTCAACGGGACTGACATCACCGGAAAATCCGTCTCCGAGATTGCCAAGACTGTCGGTCTTGTGTTCCAGAATCCTGACACGATGCTGTTTGAGAACACCTGTGAAAAGGAGATTCTCTTTGGTTTGAAAAATGTTGGGAACCCAGATCCTGCTGCAGCCCGTGCTGCGCTTGCCGCTGTCGGACTGGACGGAAAGGCAGAGGTGAATCCCCGCCACTTAAGCCGCGGGGAACGTCAGCGGCTTGCCCTTGCCTGTGTTCTTGCAATGGATCAGCAGGTTGTGATCATGGATGAACCGACCACCGGCCTTGACATGGTGGAATCATTTGAGATCATGAAGGTCTTAACAGGCATGCGTAACGCTGGCAAGACCATTCTGATGGTGACCCATAATCCGGTACTTGCGGAGAAGTTCTCCGACCGGGTTGTTGAGATGGAGACGGGCCGCGTGACGCATATTCGTGTGCCCGCAAACGGAGGTGCGTGAAATGGAAGATATTATGCAGTACATCCCTGGCGATCGGTTTGTACACCGACTGTCCCCCATGACCAAGATCATCTTTGCGGTCGGCATGATGTTTGCCGCAATCTTCACAACGGATCTTGCAATCCTTGCCGGCCTGATCGCATTTGTGCTGATTATTGCTGCTGCCGGCGGACTTCTCCGGGTACTTCTCCGTCAGGTGCCGCTGCTTATCATTCTTGGTCTTGCCCTTGTCGTCCTGACAGTTCTGACAAATGCCACGGGTGATGTGATCATCTATCTGCTGCCGAACGGTCTTCTGCCGGTGACAACCGGTGCAATTCTGTTTGCGGTACAGATGGCTCTGCGGTTTGCGGTTCTCATCTTTGCATTCCAGCTGCTGGTCATCTCCACCCAGCCGCGTGACCTGGTGAATGCGCTTTACACACTCCGTGTTCCTGGGGATTATGCACTGATGTTCCTGATTGCAATCCGGTTCATCCCAACCCTTCAGCGCGAAGGTGCCCGCATCAACGAGGCACAGCTTTCCCGCGGATACTTCCCGGGAGGAGGTGTGTTCGGGAAAGTGAAACAACTCGGGCCGGTGATGCTTCCTCTGATGCTGAACTCGCTCGCCAAAGCTGACACGCTTGGTCTTACGATCGATATGCGGGGGTACCGCCTGGCATCCGAGTACCGGAGAAAACTGGTGTATCATGCCGCAGATGCGGGAATGATTCTGCTTGTAATTCTTGTACTTGCAGGAGTTGCGGCAGTAACCTTCCTCTAATTTTTATTCATCCAAGTTTCTGCCGCAATTTTTCAAAAAAAGATGATTGATATTTTCTGCGGATTACAGTTCATCCCTGACATTCTTTGCTGCATCACACATGTTCTTCAGTTTTGCAAACGCTACTTCCGGCGTGTGCATCCGCAGGCCGCAGTCGGGATCGATTAGAATGTTTTCCTCTCCGAACACTTCCACACAGGATCGGATCCGTTTTTCGATCTCCGCAACCGACTCCACCTCCGGCTCGGAACTTTTCACACAGCCGCAGCCGATCTTTTTGTTCCGGAGATCATGCCGTGAGATGTCGGAGAGATTGTCAGGGCTTACCGAGTACTCGAAGTCGATTACATCCACCGGCAGCCTTGTCCACTCTGAGGAGATGGTGTTCAGTCTGCCGCAGGTGTGAATACAGGACGGTGTTTCAATGTCCCTGAAGATGATCTTGAGCGCTTCCTTTGCAGTTTCAATGTCCATGACTCCGGTCGAAAGGATCGGCTCATCCACCTGAATCATATATGCGCCGGTTGCCGCAAGAAACTTCGCTTCCGAGTGAAGGGCTGTTGCAAGATCCAGTACCAGTTCGTCCCTGTTCCGATATGCGGGAGTCTCAATCTTCAACGCATATGCCAGTGTGCAGGGTCCGGTGAGAATTCCTTTCACGTACTTTGTCTTTGTCAGAGCATACCGGGTGTCGGCTACCGTGATAGGTCTCTCCGAGATGCCGACTGTACTGGTGACTGTATTCCCGCTGATTCCCGGAAGTTTTGAGATGAATGCCTGAACCATATCCGCCCTCACCTGCCCGTCGGAGATGATGTCAACCCCTGCCCGGATCTGTTCGGCGACCGCAAACTGTACCGCTTTTTTGTACGGATCGAACAGTGCGGAAAGACCAGTACCTTTCACGCATGGAAAGGATCCAACAACTGTGGTCGGAAGAAGTTTCGGAAGCTGCATATCTACAGCATTCGGGAAGAAAGATAAAAAAAGTTTGTATTGTTCCTAACTTCTCAGAGCAGAAGGGCGACGAACATGTACGGCTGGAGTGAGACGTAGAGGGCAAGAAGCGACACCGCAATCAGGGCTACGAATGCCACCGCATTCCAGCGGAGGATTTTCCTTCCGTCCAGTGGTCCGACCGGCAGCATGTTGAAGAATGCAAGCATTGCATTTACCTGGAATCCGACCATACCCAGATAGAACAGGAATCCCGGAACAGTGAACGCACTGATCGATGCGCCGCCAAGCAGAACTCCTGCAATCAGACATACAATGAACGGAACCGCAAGGATGAGGTTTGTCAGCGGGCCTGCAAGAGAGATGACACCGTTTTCTTTCTTTGTCATCTCGCGTCCTGCGGTATTGATCAGCGTTGCTCCGGGTGCTGCAAACACAATGCCCGTAACGACCGCAACCACTACGGCGATCAGAAGCATCTGCGTGTTTTTCCGGAACTCTGCCCAGTAACCATACCGGATTGCCATGAACTTGTGGGCGAGTTCGTGCAGAACAAACGACAGTCCAACTGTAATGACCGCAACCACGAAGGTTAACACCAGCATGTCGACTGAGATCTTACCAACCTCGGTGACCAGTGCGAGGCCCCCCGAGATACCGAGCGTAAACGCAACCGCCAGACAGAACCAGGCAAGCAGAAGATCGCGTCGTTCGAACGGGGATATTTTTTCCAGGAAGCTCATTTACTCACCACACCCGACACGGACACAGTCTTCAAGTGTTCCCATCCGGGGAGTAACGCCGCACATTCCCGGAAGATACGAGAATGCTTTGCCGGAGTTGGTCATAACAGGTCCTGCATGATCCATCAGCGGAGAAACCACCATGCAGGTGTCGGGGACAACCGTTGCCCCGGACTTTGCAATCACTGCGAGCTCATCGGCACAGGTATGTCGCATCTCCTCTGCAACGAATACGTAAAACGGCATCACTGTCTTCTTTCCGGAAAGAAGTTCTGCGACGCGTGCTACTTCGTCACGGGAAAGGTGCGGGCATCCGATAGCAACGGCTGACACTTCGATCTCCTTGAACACATTCAGCACGTCTGCCACCTCAATTGTCACCACTTCACGTTCATCCTCTGCAATGTGCTGCTTGAAGAACGGGAACCGTGTTTCCGGTGTAATCTCATTGACATGGTAGAGGGCAACTGCGCCGGATGCAGCCATTGCTGCGCCGAGGCTTTTGAGCATATCGCGATTCGGCCGCAGATTCATGAACAGCGGGATACGGTTTCCGGCAATTGCACCGGCAACCACTCCGAGTGCTCCGTACTCGGCGCATGTCCACTTCTTTGCCGCCTCCGGATCATCCAGCCGGAACTCTATCTGCGGCAACCGGTTCTTTACGATGTGGAGACCGTACTCCGGTGTTTTTCCCGTAAGTGCTGCGGCAAGAGCCGATGGTCCGCCTTCGCGGTTTGTACGTGCACCAAGTACTGAGTTTGCATAGCTGACCGCCGAACTCTCCGACCATGCAAGATGATCGCCGCGTTCCACGATGCTGAAGTAATACGGTGTACAGGTACAGGTCGGCCGGATACCAAGGCGGATGTATGCCTCGTTTACCAGAATCTGCTTCTCCGCAAAACTCTGCGGAATACCAATCTCCTCCCAACCGGTTCTGGGCATGCCTATGGGGTTGAGAAATGCCGGCACCACTGCTTTTGCATCAATGCTTGACAGCCACTCAAGGCCCGCCTCGCCGATGGTCTTGAACGATGCTCCCGAAACCTGAACACTCTTTACCGGAATAAACCGCTCGGCATCGTAAATTTTTCCGAGTGCCAGCAGAATTTCCATCATCTTCTGGCGGCTTTCACCGTACTCGCCGTCCAGCAGCGCTTGATCGTACTTATCCAGTTCCATATTCACTCCTTACTTATTCATTCCAGTCTGCACGGATAAACTCATCCTCATGCCCGAGTTGCATTGTTGCATCGATTCCCATCTTCACATTCATGCCGTCGCCAATCCGGCAGGGATCAAGCGAGGAACCGCGGACACCGGAGATGATCATCACGTCCTGATCCGCCCGGACCCGTGTTGCAATTGCAAACTCCACATCATTTGGATCATAGATGTTGATGTCCTCGTCCACGACCACTACATGTTTGAGCGAGGTGTGTGCTGCGAATGCTGCCATGATGACGTTTTTACCGTCACCGTTTGTCATCTTCTTGACCTGAACCACCGCATGGAAGTATCCTGCTCCTCCCGGGGTGAGGAATACGTCACGGACGTTTGTTACGTTCGCCGCTGCCTGATAGATGCGCGGTTCATAGGGGGCACCCATCAGCATCTTGTGTTCTGCTCCTGCGGGAACAATACCGTGGTAAATACAGTCCGGTTTACAGACCATCCCGCAGAGTTCAATTACCGGCTGCATCCGGATGGGATCATATGTTCCGCTGATATCCACGAACGGTCCTTCCTCATGCAGCTCTGCTGTCATGTATCCGTAGAGGACGATCTCTGCATCCGGAACACGGATGCCGTTCGGACATTCATACAGCGGCATATCCTCTCCAAGGATCTCTGCGGCGTATGCCATCTCCTTTCCTTCTGGAACCCTGGTACATGCGGCAAAGGTTACCGCCGGGTGTGCGCCGATCACAACTGCGATCGGAAGTTTTTCTCCGGCAGCTTTTGCCTGCTGCAAAAGTTTGTACGTGTGACGGCCTTCCACAATTCTTCCGATCAGATGGGTGTCGTCAAGAACCTCCATCCGGTGGATGGATGCGTTCTCTACCCCTCCCCATGCGGAGAACACAATTCCTGAGGTCAGGTATCGGCCTGCATCTTTGGGGAAGTGTTTCATGATCGGCAGGTCCGAGAGCTTTGCCGGACCGAAGGAAAGTTTTCCTGCATCATGAGTTTTCCCTGCGTAGGTACATGCAGCAAGTGTTTTGACGAGTTTATCCTCCGGGATTCCCAGTGCAACCGAGAGGCTTTTACGATCATAGATCGCGTTCATTACACATCTGTGTCCGTCGCAGTTGCGGAAGTAGAGCATCTTTTTACTGGTAAATGCCCGCTTCGGTGCTTCATAGACAGAAGAAACAGGCTCGGTTATCTCTTCAACGAGTCCTTCTGCCATCATTCGTTTGATAAAATCTCTCATTCTTTCCACCGTGATCCAATAGTGTGGGGTATTCCGCAGTGATCCAGTACGCGCCCTGCGATCATATCGGCAAGATCAGTGATCGTTTGCGGGTGTGTGTACAGCGGAGGGGAAGCGGGCATGATTACCGCTCCTGCATCATGGGCGGCAAGCATATTGGTCAGATGTACCCGGGAGTACGGGCTCTCTCTTGGAACAAGGATCAGTTTTCTCCGCTCTTTCAGGGCAACATCCGCCGCCCGTGCGATCAGGGTTGTTGAGTAGCCGTTTGCAATTGCTGCAAGGCTCTTCATGCTGCACGGGATAACAATCATGGCATCAAACAAAAATGATCCGCTGGCAATTCCTGCGGAGAGATCACAGTTCTCCTCATACTGTACCGGGTAGCCGGAAAGATCCACTCCTTCCAGCTCTGCGACGGTTCTTGCGGTGTCGGAGACGATCAGATACACCTCGACGCCGTCCATTTTTGTGAGGGCTTCAATCAGCCGTTTTGCGTACAGCGTCCCGGAAGCTCCGGTGACTCCGACAACGATCCGCTTCATCCTTCTTATATTATACCTGTGAGTTTATGTTGTTTTGTTGCACGCCGCAGTGCAAGTACCTCGCGGGCTGCATCACTCACGCGCTCGCGGAGTTCGGCAGGCGCATACACCCCGAGCCGCCACTGTCCCTGACGCGTGGCGTTCATCATGGCAATCATAGGAACAATCTCTTCAAACGGTACGAGATCATGGTGATTACGGACCTTGATGTCCATCTTCATCTCTTTTCTGAGAGGAGGAATGTCAAGAATGATCTTGTCCGGCGCAACCCCCGCGGTTTCTGCGATTGCGGTGTGCAGTCGTTCAATTCCGCTCTTGGTCTGAGGGAGATGATCCCGGTCAACCAGTTCCTTCCCAGCGTACACTGCCCGTTTGTAAAGATTTCGTGTACGGATGCGGTTGATGAGATCGCGGGTTATCTCCTCATCCGAGTTTAGCAGAAGAGCTGTTGCGGTCACATCGTCCATTGTCAGAAACTCGCGGACCGCGTCTACATCTTTCCTGAAATGACTGCGGCATGCAAGAAGAAACATCTCCTCTGCAATCCGGCAGGCGTGATGGTAATAGACGGACGGGCCCATTAGTGTTCGTGCAATCAGAAGTGACTCAGCAGCCGAGATTCCTGACTCGTTGAGAACGATCGTGTTGTCAACAACTGCAAGAGACTTCGTCAGCCGTTCTGCATCGAAGTTTCCGTACGGTGCACCGGTGTAGTGGGCATCCCGCAGGAGATAGTCCATGCGGTCCACATCCAGGTCACCATGGATGATGCCGGCATATCTGTGGCTGCCGGAGATGAGCGCTGCGACTTCATCAGGGCTTATGGAATTTTTCTCAAGCTGTTTTACAAGGATGGGTTCTTTCAGCTGCTCACGGATATCATCATGCGAAAACTGGGTATACTCCTGCATCAGTCGTTCGCTTGCATGTGAATACGGTCCGTGACCAATGTCGTGAAGGAGTGCAGCACAACAGATCGTCCGTGTCTCTGCAGTTCCGAACCCGAGATGTCTGCATAAAAGAGATGCGAGGTGCATCGCACCAAGAGAATGTTCAAACCTTGTATGGTTTGCTCCGGGATACACCAGATATGCAAAGCCAAGCTGACGGATGTGGTGAAGCCGCTGCAGTGCCGGTGAGTCCACCAGCGGCAGAATCTCTGCGGGGACTTCTATATATCCGTGTACCGGGTCTTTGATCTGCTTTGGCATGAGGATCTAGTTCTGTCCTGCCTCTGCAAGGTTAAACAGCAGAGCTCCTGCGGGTGAGCTGAGAAGTCCTGCGGCATGGTTGAAGGATATTGCTGCGTTTTGTTCACCGGTGATCTGTCCGTTGTTGACGTTGTACACCACAACGATCTCGGAGAGTCCGTTGTAGGCATTTATCATAGAGAGGAGATCGATGTAGATACCGTCTGCGGTACGGAATGCAACAGCACCTGAACCGTCATTGGCAGTCAGTTTTACGATCTCTGTTCCGGTTTTATCTGCCAGTCCCTGAACATAGTTTCCATTTGCTTCTTCAACGATGAGACCGCCGATTCCGGCACCAAGACCACAGAAGACGACGAGTACTGCGAATGTTACCGCAATGATTTCTGTTTTGTTCATTCCCATAATGATAACTATATGCGTGTATTTGTTAAATAATCTTTACACTGTACTTTTCGGGATGCAAGATGGTTTCCTTTCGTAACTTAGTGTCAGAATTTATCCTCTATCAGTACGTATGAGTATATTGAGGTGATCACTTTGGAGCATGGGGGTACTTCTGAGAATGCGGAACATCTGGACATCTGTTTTTGTCCTCTGCATGGTCTGCTGGATACCATAAGCAAAAAGTGGGCGCTGATGATCATTGCGGTTATCGGCAATCACGGCTCGGCGGGATTCAACGAGCTGAAACGTCAGCTCTGTAATGTGAGTTCAAAAACACTGTCAAATACGCTGAAGGATCTTGAGGAGCATGGTCTCGTTTACCGTCAGGTGGTAGATCAGACCCCTCCTGTGGTCCGGTACTATCTCACTGTCTCTGGATGGGAGCTGCGTGAACTTCTGATTCCATTGCTTGCATGGGTGATGAAAAACGGTGGTCATGCCGATGAGAGGTGCCCGATTCACTTCAACGCAAAGAACGTATCCTAAGTGGTTTTGTACTCCGGCAGAGGGTATTTGTCTGCGACAGGTTGATGTTCCCCTCTCTCCAATATATTATCCATATTTTTGCGAGGGTATCCAAGTGGCCAACGGAGGCTGACTCAAGATCTGCTCTCAAGGAGTTCGCGGGTTCAAATCCCTCCCCTCGCACTGTTTCTTAGTATGTTCCATCTCTTTTATCTCTCCTCCTGCCAATATACTCACCAATGACTCCTCGGATTCTCGCCATATCCACCTCACCCCGCCGTCATGGCAACTCTGAGTCGGCACTTGATACTGTTCTTGCCGAGATAGGTGATCGTTTTCCTTCAGAGAAAGTGGTGCTTGGCGATCTGGCGATTGCTCCCTGTAAAGGATGCGGGGCATGTGAGCGTCTTGGCCGCTGTGTTCAGGAGGATGACTTTCAGGCCCTTTCGCAGAAAATCCTTGATGCTGATGTGTTGATCCTCGCAACACCGGTGTACTCCATGTCAGTGTGTGCCCAGGCAAAATCCCTGATCGATCGCTGTCAGGTGTTCTGGTCGCGGAAATATGTACTGCACACCTTCGAGGAACCAGCAGGAAACAAACTCGGCCTTTTCATCGCAACCGCCGGACAGACACGCGACAACATCTTTGATCACACCGTACCTGTCGCACGGTTTCTGTTTGACGTATCGGGAATCAAACCGAAACACACAATGCTTCTCCTTCTCAAAGGTCTTGATAAGAAAAACGACTTTTTGGAGGATGCATCGGCAGTTGCCAAAACAAAAGAGATCACAGCGTCTCTTCTTGCATCCCTTGAGGTAGTATGACCCTGATAACCGCAGTAAATGGAAGCCCACGCAAGCATGGAAACACCGAGACGGTTCTTGATGCTTTTCTCCGTGGGGCAGAAAGTACCGGAGCTGAGACGAACAAACTCTCTCTTGTTGATATCGATCACAAAAACTGCCGGGGCTGTAATGCCTGCCACAAGAAAGGCGTCTGTATTCTCAAGGATGATCTCACGCCTATCTTTGATGCAGTGCTTGCCTCAGATATACTCGTGCTTGCATCCCCCATCTACTCGATGACCGTAACTGCCGAGATGAAGTCTTTTATTGATCGCGGACAGTTTCTTTGGGCACAGAAGTTTGTCACAAAAACCTTGGCGTTTTCAGAGGAGCATCTCAAACATCACATCGGCGTGTATCTGGGAACGTCCGGGCAGGAGATTCCACATATCTTTGATGCGGCATTCCCGGTCGTGAGGGCGTTCTTTAATGACGCGGGATTTTCATACACCGAGAACGTTCTCTTTGCAGGAATGGATCAGCACGGCGGGGTGAAAGGCTGGCCTGAGTCGGTGGCATTTGCCGAAGCGGAAGGTAAACGGATCGCAGAACTCATCTAATCTGCATCCGGCTAATTCTATTTTTTCAAAAATCATTTCTGATTTGATCTGTTTTGAAGGTCAGGGTATGCACGAATCAGCCGTCTTCTCCAGATATCCTCCGGCGTTTCATCCATCAATGCTTCTGCGACATGCATCTCCGCCCGCGCCGCAGCCGAAGCCCTCCCGAGCATCCGCATCGTTTCCCGTGCCTGCCGCATCGGCTGGAATACTACATCACACTCTGCGTTCCAGAAGATCAGCGCTTCAGCGGGTGCCGGGTGTACACGGTGTCCGGATGTTGTCAGGAGATCGTTCACTGACTCCGGATCTGCCACTCCCGCACCTACTGATGCAAGAAATCCTGCCATTCCCCGAACCATATTCCAGAGAAAACTGTTTGCCGAAACCTCAAATATTGGGCACCCGTCCTTTGATACAAACACGTTTGCCTTTGTTACTGTCCGGTTCGGATCACGTCCCTCTTCCATTTTGGAAAACCGAGTAAAGTCATGTCTTCCCACAAACTGTCGGGCCGCCGCATCCATTGCAGCAACGTCTGCCGCATAGGGAAAATAGTACCGGTAGGTTCGCGAAGTAACCGCATAACGGGGATAAAAATCAGGTGATACCTCAGCTGCTCCAAGACACCAGATGTCATCCGGCAGCCAGAAGTTGAGTGCATCGATCGCCTTTTCCGGATGATCCGTTGTGATTGAAACAATCTGCCGCCGTGCGGACACTCCCTTGTCCGTTCTTCCCGAGATGCGAAAATGTGCTTCTTTTGCATCAGCAAACAACCCGAGCCCGATCCCGGCTGCAACGAACTCTCCCTCCACCGTCCGTTTGTTTGGCTGTGCCTGAGATCCGGCAAAGTTGTCCCCTTTGTATCCGACAGCAAATGCGATCTTCATTTTTTCCGGTGAACCACACGCCGCCGTGGCCGGTGGCGGAACTGCGGTACGCGTCTGCGTACTTTGCGAACCGTGTTGTCCCATGACTGCCGTGTATATGTCCGGAGCGGCGTCTTTTTGCAGGTGCAGGAGATGCGTCCCTCCCGGATGGCATCGAGAACTGCCGCAACTGATCTCTCCTCGGCATCGATCTCCGTTATACCGAATCCGACGAACTTACAGTTGTGGGCATCGGATCCCGCCGTCACCGGCCGTCCGTACTTCTTGGCCATCTTTGCTGCTTTCTGGTTTGCCGTTCCGACGATATAGCGGCTGTTCAGTGCTTCAACGGCGTCGGCTTCCCGCAACGCATCTTTGCACCGGAGGCCTACTCCATGCCGCCATCGGTGGAATGGGTGGGGAACAATGGTTACTGCCCCGAGGGCTTTTGCCTCGGCAATTGTTTTCAGTACATCCTGTTTTGGTGCAAGTACTTTTGTTGTTCCGAGAACCAGCAGATGTCCCTGCCGTGTTGAAACCTCGATTCCCGGTATGATCAGAACCCCTGGATTTTGTGCGGCAAGCGCACAAAGTGATCCTTCTGTTGTGTCGTGATCGGTGATGGCAATCGCGTCAAGCCCTGCTTTCACTGCCGCTGCAAGTACATCCTCGACCGAACTTTCTCCGTCCCTCGATGCGTTTGTATGGACGTGCAGATCACATTTGAGAAGAACCATTTCGCGTACTTAGGGGGTTCTCTTTCATTGCAGATTAACATTCCTGCTGTGGAAAAAACCCTAACTATTTCGGGTTCGCCGACCCAATAAGAAATCATATGCATGTTCTCTTCCCCACCGGCCGCCAGAGTGAGGCGGCTCTGCGCTCCGCACTTGACGGTACGGATGCATTTACCTACTCTGTCGTGCCGACTGGAGAGATCGCTTCATTTCTTTCACCGGGAATCTTGTCACGTCTGCTCTCCGAAAACCACTACGATCTTGTTGTGGTCTCAGGGATGTGTACTGCCGAGTTTGCGGAAGTGGAACAATCCTCTGGTGTTCCGGTCCGCAAAGGTACCCGGCATGCCGCGGACATGCGGCTTTGCATTCCGCTGATCGTTTCCGGAAGTCTTTCCGCAACCGTTCCTGCGGATTCACTTCTTAGCGATGTGCGAGCCAGGGAAGCGGCTGAACGATTAGCAGAGATGGAAGATTCCGCCGAGGCGTCCTTTGTACTTCGCGGCGTTAAATTCGGAGGGACCTCTCGGATCAAAATCATCCATGAGATTATGGATGCTCACCGGCATCCGTCTCTGCGCAAAGCTGTTCTTGCTGCGGCTGCCGGTGGTGCCGATGTTGTGGATCTTGGTTTCGGATTTGATGCATCACCAGAAGATGTCCGCCGATGTTTTGCGGAGATCGCTGATCTTGATCTCCCTCTCTCGGTCGACACCGTTGATCCGGATCTTATCGAGGCCGCACTGTTCCGCTGTGATATGATCTTCTCTCTGACTTCCGAGACCATTCCCCAACTTGCAAAACAGATTTCTGCCTCCGGGGCTGCGGCTGTTCTGATCCCCAAGACCACCTCTCTTACAGATACCATTGTACTCGCAGAAAAGTTTGGTCTTTCAAAAATTCTCGCCGACCCGCTGCTTCAGCCGCCGCTCTCCGGAATGGTCAGCTCCCTTGCCGGATACCTGCCAGAGTTCGGATGCCCCAAAGTTCTTGGCTGTGTGAATGTGGTTGAGATGGTTGATGCTGACAGTCCGGGTATGTGTGCCCTGCTTGCTGCGGCTGCGGAGGAATGCGGTGTTGCTGCTGTCCTCGTCTCCGAACACTCCGATAAAACGCAGGGAACAACCCAGGAGATGCGGCGTGCCGTTGAGATGATTGCACTCTCACGCGGACGCCCGTATCCCAAGGATGTCGGAAAGGATGTTCTTATCCTCAAAGAAAAACGCCGTCGTCGTGAACCCCCTCTGGTGTATGCGACCATCTCCGATGTTCCTGCTGCATCCGATGAGCTTGACGCATATGATCCCCGCGGGAACTTCCGCATCGGAGTTGAGGACGGCATGATTGTTGCTGTGCGGGGGGATCATGCCCTCCGCGGAACAAACTGGTATGATGTATTCTCCGCAATCCTTGCAGAAGACGGTGTCTCTCTTCTCGATCATGCTGCCTATCTTGGCAAAGAGCTGTACAAAGCAGAACTTGCTATTCGGTTTGGCAGAAGTTTTGAGCAGGATGGGGAGTTCTGACGACCGGATTGCTCATATAGCATTATCATCCCAATTACTGTATTGGCATGAATATTATCACTCGTCTGCCGGATACATTTTCGAGAAAAAAAATACCCGAATCGGAAATCTCACACCTCATCTATCTTAGGGAAATCTGACATCCATGCGATACTATCTCCGAAATGATGTACTGATCGTCCGCGGGAATTTCCGTGCGGCAAGCAGCGGTATTGACGGCGGCATTGCCGATGTCAAAACAATCCTGAACATCACAGTTCCCAGAAATTTTTCCGGTGATGCCGCACTTGAAATCAATCGTGTTGCAACAGAACAGGGATTTTTGCAGCCGCAGTTCGGGCTTCTGACGGCTGTCCCCATAACCAATCTCTGTATTGCCCGCTATGACTACATCACCGTCTTTGTCACCGCTGGTGTTTCGGAGAATAACCGCACGATCAACATTATTGTCACCTCCGATCGCCCACTTTCGGATACGGCACTGCTTGGCGCAATGATCACTGTGACAGAAACAAAGATGCAGGTATTGGCGGATCGAAAGCTTCCTGCCGGTGCATCACCCACGGACGCCGTGGTGATTGCTGCGGAGAAATCCCGTTCGGTGCCTGAGATGTTTGCCGGGGTTCTTACCGATACCGGTGAACGCATTGCAAAAGCCGTTCGCCAGGCACTGACTGAGGCACTGATACGTTTTGATAACTATCTCCTTTCCACATGGGGGATCTCCCGCGGATGGTCACGTGGTTCATCCTCTATTGTCCGGAGAACGCGCCCCTCGTTTTTCATTTACAGCAGGTACGGCGGGGATCACTGGACGGAGTGGGTCCCGGAAGGCTGCCCCTATTATCCGTGTCATAACTATCCGCGTCAGCAGTGCAGTTTCTGTTACTGTCCCCTTTACCCCTGTATGGATGAGACTCTTGGGACAATGATCGATACACCACACGGCGAGATCTGGAGCTGTATGGATTGTTGTCTAGTTCATATACCGGAAGTTGCGGATCATCTGCTGAAAAATCCGGAAGCCGGTGTATTGGAACTGAAAACTCTTGCAAAAAAGCTGAATGAAAAATAAAATATTTTTAGATGCCGAGCTTTTTGGCAAGCTCTTCTAAGGGGATTCCGTGAACCATTGCGGCCTCGCGGATGGTCTCGTTGTTTGCGATTGCACAGCCAAGGCATCCCATGCCGAAGCTCTGGAGAATTGCGGCACTTTCCGGCTTTTCGCGGAGCAGATCGGCGATAGTTGAATCGATGGTAATTGCCATGTATACTACATTGGCAATTCGACTACTTGATGTTTCCGAACAGGGCACCGGCACTTTCAGTACGCATGGTCGGGGGTTAATATAGTGTGAAGCCAATGAATCTGTTGGAGATCAATATGGACCAAAATCAGATCCAACAGATTACCGACAGAATCTCCCATAAATTAGAATCCAAAGGAGTTTCGCCGGACAGACAGAGCATTACGGATAAACTCTCAAGCTACATCAATGAGTTCGGTGTGGTGCCGTACGAGGCTGAACGAAAGGTTTTGTCCGATCAGATGCGGCTGTTTGATATTCCTGAGGATGATGTATCCTCCGCGCCGTCCTCGGTGCCGGAAGGCGGTGTCTATTCTCTTTCCGATATTCAGCCGGGTGAGTGGGTCACCGTCGAGGTGAAGGTGGTGTCTTTGCAGACACCGAGTTCCCCGTCAATTTCACAGACCGGTGTTCTTGCTGACAGCTCCGGTGCGGTACGGTTCGTGGTGTTTTCAAAAGCGAGTGAGATTCCTCCTCTGGAACTTGAACAGTGGTATCGGATTGAGTCGGCGGTTGTTGATTCGTTCCGCGAGGTTCCAAGTCTGAAACTTCACTCGGGCTCCCGCGTTACACCGATCACCGACGACCGGAGTCTTATGCCGGCTCCTCCCGTTGCCCTGAGTGAACTAACTCCCGGTGTTGCAGCCTCTGTTCAGGTGAAGTTTGTTGAGGAATGGGAAGCGCGGAGCGATCGCATTCTTCAGACTGGCCTTGTGGCGGATGGGTCGGGGAAGATGAAGTTCATTCTGTGGAAGGATGAGGGTCGGGAGAAACTGACCCTTGGTTCGGTCTATAATATATTCTATGCGAGCGTGGATACGTTCGGCGGACGTCTGTCGCTTACGTTGAATTCCGGTGTGTGGATGGAGGATGAGGACACGGAGATTGCAGTACCGGTTGTGGCCCCTGCTCCAAAAGGTGATCTCCCGGTAACAAGTGTTCGAGATCTTCATGTTGGTTATGTGACAGTCCAGGTGAAGTTTGTTGAGGAATGGGAGTCTCGGAGTGAACGTATGCTTCAGACCGGTTTGCTGGGCGATGAGACCGGTCGGATCAAGTTCGTTCTGTGGAAGGACGATACAAAGGAGAAGCTTGTACCGGGCAAAGTGTATCTGATCAAAAATGCAAAAGTCGCAGAGTACAACGGTCGTCTGTCTCTTAGTCTGAACAGTGCTGAGTACTTGGTTGTCGATGGTGCTGATGATATGGTGGTGCAGGGGGCTGCGCCGTCATCACCACTGCCGGTGACAAATATCCGGGATCTTAGCGTAGGCTTTGCATCTCTTCATGTGAAATTTGTCGAGGAGTGGGAGTCTCGGAGTGAACGTATGCTTCAGACCGGCTTGTTGGGCGATGAGACCGGTCGGATCAAGTTCGTTCTGTGGAAGGATGATACAAAGGAGAAGCTCGAGCCGGGACGCGTGTATCATATTACAAATGCGAAGGTGGATGAGTACAACGGTCGCCTTTCTGTTGTTCTGAACAGTGCGGTATATGAGGCGGACGATCCTGCTGCAGATATAGCAGTCGGGACTGTTCTTGATTCCTACGCAGGAACGATTGTGCAGATCTCCGGCGGGTCGGGTCTTGTGAAGCGGTGTCCGGTGGAAGGATGTAACCGCGTGCTGTCGCGCCAGAACTTCTGTCCGATTCACGAGATTCAGAATAACTACAATTATGATCTCCGTATCAAGGCGGTTTTGGATGACGGGCAGAAGGCGTACAATGTACTGATGGGGCGTGAGGTTACAGAGGCACTTACGGGAATGACGATGGATCAGGCGATTGATCTTGCTTCAGAGAGCCCACTCGGTCTTGAGGAGGTACAGGCACAGTTTACGGAGAAGTTGTGCGGCCGATATGTGCGCTGTTTCGGAAATGATTTCGAGGGCAGGATCCTGGTGAAGTCCGCTGAGTTCATCCATTTGGATCCTTCCGTAACTGCGGAGTTGATGAATCGCGCGGGATCGGTTTCCGGAGGTGAAATAAATGAGTGATGCAGGTTCGAACTTTACGTCGTATGAACGCGAGCCGGCAAAGCGCGTGTTTGCTTCAGAGCTTCGCGAGGCCACTAAGACGTTTAAGAACACTGAGGATGAGAAAAGTCCGATGTATGTTCTTTTACCAACCGGTGAGAGATGCAACCGTGTTCTGGTGGTCGGTACGATTACTCAGAAGGATAAGATTGGTGATCAGAATATTCTCTACCGCGCGCGCGTGTCGGATCCAACTGGACTGTTCTTTGTAACTGCGGGATCGTACCAGCCGGAAGCGATGCACCAGCTGGCAAAGATCGATCCTGAGGTCCCGGTGTTTGTTGCCGTTATTGGTAAGCCGAGTGTGTATACTACGCCTGATGGGAAGGTGTTTACTTCTGTGCGCGCAGAATCGGTTCTTGTGGTGGATCAGGAGACACGTGATCTCTGGGTTCAGGATACGGCGCGTTCTACTCTGGATCGGGTTGATGCGCTGGCAGGGGATGATCCGAGTAGCGATGTTCTTCTTGCCCGCGAGACGTATCGGTTTGGTCCAGACCACTGGCGCCGCATGGTATACGATGCGTTGAGCCGGGTGATGACTCTTTAATTGCTTAATTTTTCTTTTTTTTTCTTGTTTTTCTCTTTGTATCCCTGTCTGTTCTTCAGAGTCTCATTTGCCAATTTGGATTCGATGGATTTATCTACACAAACATCCAACTTTATTCCCTCGCAGCCTACATGGTTCCTGCGACATGCAGCGGTGTTCTTACCGCTGTTGAATGTGTAGCAATCGTTCCGGTGGTTTTATAACTTCTGAGAACGAATAATGTTACCTCGCAATGCAGCCCGAATCTGGGGGTGTTCTGGGATGAAAATCCCGTGAAGTCCCTGACGGTTCGAAGAGTATAAATACGCTGGATGCGTATGTAATAAGGCTGTTTAAGTGGAGAACGAAACGCGAACCGGTGATAATGAATCACGCGGTAGTTTGTTCTGACGTTGGTATTGTGGCGATGCGGACATTCATTGAAATGACCGCTGATTCCTTTACGTTTTACGCCTGGTTTTGTAAGAACATTAACAACAAAACAAGTGTGTATTTC
>JAHLFR010000044.1 GCA_018883755.1 Candidatus Methanocorpusculum faecipullorum | reverse complement strand
GCGGTCGCGTAACTGTAACCATCTCCACGTCAAACGTGAGGGCAATGTCCCGAATAATTGTACGGGGAGTTCCCGGAGGAACGATTAAATCCACATCGTCTGTTTCTGCCATATCAGCTTACCTCCCAATCTTCTGACGCTTGGCCATAATACACTTTCCACTGCGAACACCGCCAATCGGACATTTTGGATGACCAAGGCTGTTCATACATCTGCCCATCAGGGCGGCACCGCGTGCCAGACCATCATCCACAAAGACAAGGTGCGTTACTGGATCGTCGTAAAGCCCACGCTCTGCAACACCGTCCAGAATGTACTGCGGTTTGTTCCCCGAGATGATAGCACGACCGGTAAACCCGATGGAACTGTTTGGCGGAAGCAGTCCGCGTTCGTTGCACAGATCAATAATGCGAAGGGCAATTGTCGCACAGAGCCGATCGATAACCTCCCGGATGACATCTTTGCTCTCGTTCTTTGCAAGCTCGGCACCAATCGCCTCAAGTTCAGGGATCTTGTCACCGTCGCGACCGGCATCTACACCAAGGAGATAAATACCGGATGCCTTTGCTACGTCCGCACAGACCGGCACTTTACCGAAGTGTTTCCGATCAGCAGGAACCTCTGCAATGTCAAGGAGGGAAAGACACCGTTCCACATAGGGCATTGCTTTCTTGGTAGTACGGTTTGCCGCAGGTTTACAGTTCTCACCAAAGAGATCCAGTGCAGTTCCCTTTTTCTTGTCCACAAGACCGGTTCCGCGGATAATAGCATCAGGAATTGCACCCGCAAGACCACAGAAGTTTCCGATAGTTTTGGCAAACGGACTTTCCGCACTGGGATCAACATCGCTGGTGATTCTTCCGTCAAGTGTAGTACCAAAATCCATTGAAATACAGGGATTCCGGAAATCAACAGGTGTCCACTTCGCCCCTTCTTTGATACCTGCCATGGCGAGTTCCCCTTCCATCTCGTTTGCGACCATCTCCACTCCAGATGCTCCGGCAGGCGGGGTAACTCCAGCTACAGCTCCGGTAAAGACCAGACGATCGGCAAAACTGAACTCACGAAGTTTGGGGGGAAGGTTATCTTTTCCCATTGGCGGAGTCATCTTCTTGGGCGGGACACCTGCCTCAAGGCAGCCGTTTGCAAGGGCAACAATGAAATCCCCGACCTGATCCGGAGAGTCCATTGCAGCAACAACACCAGTACTTCTGACAACAAAATCCAGATCGTTTTTGATGCTCAGATCGGCATCGTGATGACATTTGATTAAGGTATCCCGCACCAGTTCCGTCACCGACTCGCGGGTAAGCTCCGTTCCGTCAAGAGTCGTCCCAAACACCTCTTCACCTGGTTTGGGAGGGCGAACGTCACGGCTCATAGAGACTGTTTTGTTGATAACATACGACCGACCATCTTCCAGATCAGTACCGGTGAGAATGCATTTGGTTGTCGTATTTCCCATCTCAACAGATGCAACAATGAAATACGGCTTTGATTTGTATTCAGGAACACTCATTCCCGCTCCGTGACCTGTAACCGGTGGAGGGACGCTCTCCACGATCCACGGTTTCTTCGCGGTAAATCGGTCAAAAAAACCTGCCGTCATATTACAGAGAGTTCTATCGCTGATTCATAAATACATTTCCATCGCTGCAGCGAATGAACTCCACCCCGGTTACCAGGGTATAACTCCTGCAATCCAGAGAACTGCAAAGATGATCGGGTTATGGATCAGGTAAATAAGGAGGGAATGACGTCCAAGAAATGCAAGAGGCGAGGCAACCTTTGGCATTTCACCAAGCTTTTCCAGTACCTTGCAGCGGACACCACCTCTGTAGAGAACAGAACCGAGGGCAACACCGATTAACAGAACTCCAAACCAGGGAATAAGCGGTTCATAGTCCAGTGTTGCAAACCCGACAGGAGTTATGCCTAACGGAATCAGCAGTGCCGGACCTCTAACATAGGCAAGGAATGGTGAGAGGGCAATGATGATTACACCAAAGCCGAAGACTATCCATCCACGTATCTTTAACACAACAAAAGGTATGGCAAGGATCGTTGAACATCCGATCAGATGCAGAATCCCAAACACTACCACTTCAGATGGAAAGAGCAGCCATGAGGCGATTGTGATCACTGCGGCAAAGAAGAGAATGTAGACACCTCGAACAAACATTTTTTGTGCAGTCTTCGGAAGACTGGCCTCTTTTGCCGTAAAGAGAATGAGAGAGATACCAGCGATTGTCACAAACAGAAATGCAATCGGGGCACCAGTGAAAACATAGGGATCAAACCACGGGAGCAGGGCCGGATCAAAAAAACTGATCTGAAACAGTACATGATAACCTATCATCAGAAGGATTGCCACACCGCGGCATGCATCGAGTTCCCAGTATCGTCCCATAGTGTAGTGATCTTATGTTTTTTGCCGAACCATATCTATACATCAGTTATGTGATTCCCATGGTTGACGAACATGTTATTGAAGCAGTCGGTATGACCCGTGTAGTAATTCGCGACGGAACAGTCGTTGAAACGGGCGAACCAAAGATTAGATCCTGTCCGCTTGCAAAACGATTCGCCAATCCGGTGGATCCCATTACAAGTGAAGCAGTTGCTGCAAATATCTCATCCCGAATTCAGAGGTTTGGTATGTGTACACGGGACAGAATGGTTCTTGACAAAGAGACATTCGTACTGTTTGGTGCATCCGAACTGATGAACACGGGTCTTCGGACAGGTACACTGGATGCCGCAGTAATCGCATGCGATGGTGCGGGAACTGTAATTGTCCGATCACCCGAAATGGTACAGGGTATCGGCGGCAGGATGTCCGGCCTTGTTTCCACCACTCCCTACCCAGAGGTCATTGCACGCATTGAGGCAGAGGGGGGAGTTGTGGTTAATCCTGAGACCGCCGAAATGGATGCTCTTGCGGGCCTTGCCAAGGCAAAAGAGATGGGATGGACAAAAACGGCGGTAACAATTGCCGGGTTCCAGCACGAACTTGCTGAGGAGATCCGAGAGAAATATCCTGAAGCACTGATCATTGTGGTGCATACATCCTCGGTATCATCGCTTGAAAATGCAATGCGGCTGGCGCGGGCAGCAGACCTTGTCTTCTCCTGTGCATCAAAGTATGTACGTGAGGCTGCCGCATCCACAGCCCTGGTACAGGGAGGAGTCGGAGTACCGGTTTTTGCCACATCAAAAGCAGGAAAAATGTTGATTATGGAACGATTGATAGAAACAGATCAGCCGCTCTTAGTGAAGAATACGCGCCTTCCCGTGAGTGATATGGGCAGTATCCCCGACCCCCTCATTTAACCTTGAAAAACAACAGGAGTTCCAGGAATAACAGCCCGTCTGTGAAGCAGATACCAGTGCTGCAACTGGATCAGCAACATAGGGGGTTGCAAAAAAATTCTTCAGCTGCTCAGAATAAAGCCAGAAGAAACAGTAGGAAGATGCTAGTCTATGAATAACGCTGGGTTTTCCCCAGTGATGAACAAAAAATAAATTTTTATCATGTCCGAGGATTGTTCTCATTACGTGATCGGAGGGTATAGTGGATACCAAAGGCAAGCATAACAATCCCCACAATAGCAACGAGAACACCTGCGATGTCGCCAATGACTACAACCAAGAGCTCATTTGCAGTTATCTCTGACGTAGTGAAAAGATATTGATTGAATGCCCGTAAGCCGAAGACCGAGAGGATTAACGCAAAAGCACCACCAAAGATCAACCCAAAAGGATTTGTCTCGTACTTTTGGAACATAATACTGGATACTCGTCTCTGATGAGATATATAAATATCTATCAGAAAGGAACATTGAACAAAACCAGTGCGAGGGATGGGATTCGAACCCAAGAACTACTACTAGACTAGCCCCTCAAGCTAGCGCCGTTGACCTGGCTTGGCTACCCTCGCATCTTATCTGAAAACCCGTCCCGGGTTGTCAGTGCGACCTATACATGTGGGTTTCTCTCATTAATAAATCTACTGATGTGAAAGAGCACAGGCTGCCTCGACAACAAGAGATAGTATAAATACATTCTTTGATACACATTTTTGTACATGTGGCATAGCATTCTTGAACGATTTTCAGACTCACCATCCCAGCAGCGGGTTGTCAGATTTCTTCTTGAGAACGGATTTGGCATCAGTGAAGAAGGGAGAGTAGTAGTAAATGATACCGAGGTCGCAGCGACAGCAGTAGCCCGAGTGATCGGAGTTGACCGGCGTGTTGTGGATACAACGGTCAAACGTATCCTTGGAATGGAAGACATCAAAATGACGTTTTCCCATATGCGGGTAACACCAGATCTCACAAATGTTGCAAAAAATCTCGGGCTTTCCGTAATTACCATCCTCCCAAAAAATGCCGGTGACAAAAATATCGTTGCATCTGCAGTTGCAGTTCTCGCTGCACATGATCTCACTCTTCGCCAGATTTTTGTAACCGATCCCTACATCGTAGAGTCCCCGCGCCTCGTACTCATTATTGACGGTGTGATACCCGCAGCAGCAATTGAAGAACTGCGCGCCCTACCGGCGGTTGACTCCATTATCCTGTAATATTCCCAGTGTGACTGATATCTGGAAAATCTGAGATCCAAAAGAGGGAAAAAAACCAACTGAAAAATAATATTCCTCATATTACACAGATCCCAGATTCGTTTTACATTCATAATACACATTCCAGAGTAGATTTACTGATACACTCTGAAGATGTGCAGACACCCCAGACTTCCCCCATCAAACAATCATGTTAATTAGTCTGGGTAACGAAAAATAACGATATGGTATCCAGTATTGTCCTTCCAATAAAAAAGGTCAACTCCCTCGTAGACTCCAAAATTTCCGTAGAGATTAAAGATGAGGGACGCAAATTCGAGGGACGCCTTGTTGCAGTGGATGAGTACCTCAATCTTCATCTTGAAGAGGCAATTGAGGTAAGTGAAACAACCCACCGGAACCTCGGTACTGTGGTTATCCGTGGAAACAACATCCTGAGTATCTCCCCCATCAACTAACTTCCCATGACCGCATCCCAACTGAGTGAAACAGAGACAGCTGTACTTGCGCACATCCGAGCGAAATCCGACGGTGCATTCCAGAGCGAACTGTGGAAAGATCTGGGTGTTGACAGCAGGACCTGCTCACGCATCCTCAAAAAACTTGAGGAGAGCGGATACATTGAGCGTGAAGAGTGTAAAAAAGACGGAACCCGTACATATCTTGTGCGGATTGTAAAATCCGAAAAGTCCATTGATCCTATGCTTCTGATGGCAGGTGATGTTATTGTTCCATGCGTTGCCTGTGACGAGGAGTGTGACGTCGAACACTGTAAAATGCTCGAAGACTGGGTTTATGAGCTCGTCTTTTCGGAAATGGAATAATAAACCGGAAAAATACCCACCCTATTTTTCAGAGAATCGATACGTTATTTTATGCAGGCGTAGATGTTTTATGCATCATGTCACAGCGAGCCGCAGATGCTCTTTTTACCGCCCTGTTTTCGTTAACAGATATTCGCGCACTTCTTCGGGAAACTGCGCCAACCCATGAGTTCGACGAATCTCAGAAAACAGCCGCAGCAAAGGCCCTTGCATCCGTCAAAAAACAGATTGCCATTCTTGAGGAGGAGTTGTTATGAAGTGCGCGGCGAACATTGATGCACGCATGGTTGATGAGATTGCCATCAATCTGGATCCGATTCAGGTTGCCGGCCGCCTGACACCGGAAGCAATGAAGGCGATAATTGCGTGGGGTGATGGTTACTCAGTCTGTGACAACTGCAGAAAACCGTTCCGTCTGGATTATATCCAGAATCCTCCCTTAAAGGAGTTTCATGTGGAGCTTGCCGAATGGCTGGGAATGGATCAGGCACGTACTGTCCCAGGTGCACGCCGGGCATTCCAGCAGGTTGCAGGAACATATGTGGAGAAAGGAGATCCAGTACTAATCGGCGCCCTTGCCCACTATACGTCATATCTTTCCGTAGAAATTGTACATGGAGTTGTCCGGGAAATTCCAAAGACCGCTGACAATCACATCACCGCAGAGGCTACGGCAGAAAGAATTGAGGATGTGATCCGTGAGTTTGGAAAAGCACCAAAACTGCTCTACATTGATCACGTGGACTACCAGTTCGGCAACATGCACGATGTCAAAGGAATTGCAAAAGTCGCACACCAGTATGATGTCCCGGTTCTGTACAATGGTGTGTATACCGTTGGAGTAATGCCGGTAAATGGAAAAGACCTCGGTGTTGATTTTGTCGTTGGTTCGGGCCACAAAAGTATGGCAGCCCCCGCACCATCAGGAGTTCTGGCAACAACCGAGGAGCGGGCTGACGAGGTGTTTCGTACAACAAAGATGACAGGTGATCTGACAGGCAGAACATTTGGCATCAAAGAGGTTGGAATCATTGGCTGTTCATTGATGGGAGCACCCATTGTGGGACTGCTTGCATCTTTCCCGAGAGTAAAAGCACGGGTGGAACACTTCGATGAGGAGATGGCAAACAGCAAGATTGTTGTGGACGCACTGAAATCTATCGAAGGTACCAAGATTCTCTCCGAGTATCCGAGGAAGCATACACTGACCCGTGTGGACACAACGGGTTCGTTTGACGTGGTTGCACAGACACACAAGAAACGCGGATTCTTCCTCTCCAGTGCACTCGGAAAGAAAGGTATTACCGGTATCATCCCGGGGGCAACAAAGATCTGGAAGTTTAACACATACGGCATGACGAGAAAACAGGCAGAGTACGTTGCCGACACCTATCTCACCATCGCTGAGGATAATGGTCTCCGGGTTGCATAATGTTCTTTCATCTGATCGTAACTGATGACTGTAATCTCTGCTGTTCCTACTGCCGGGCAAAGATGTTTGAAGAGGAGGATCCGGCAGGAGGTACACCGGGAACGATCGATGAGACAATCGCGGAGACCATCGAGTATCCGCTTGAGGATCTGTATCAGTTTCTTGCAAAAGATCCTGACTGTGTACTGACATTCATCGGGGGCGAGCCGCTGCTGCGATCTGATCTTGTGATGGAGATCATGGATCATGCCCCGGTCCGCCGGTTTATGCTCCAGACAAACGGAACAAAACTCGGAGAGTTACCAAGCTCATACGTAAACCGGTTTGAGACAATTCTTATCTCGATTGATGGGGATCAGACACTGACGGACGGACATCGCGGAGATGGAATCTATGAGACGGTGCTGAAAACTGTAAAACAGATCCGCGATCATGGATACCAAGGTGAGCTGATTGCCAGAATGACAGTTGCAGAGGACACAGATATTTATGCGGCGGTAACACACCTCGCAAAACATTTTTCCTCAATACACTGGCAGATGGACGCCGACTTTACGGGCGACTACTCACACCGCAGGTTCGCAGATTGGAAGGAAACCTACAACGAGGGAGTCCGAAAGCTCGCAGCAGAGTGGGTAAGACGCATTGAAACAACAGGCTGCGTACCAAAGTGGTATCCATTCTTATCAACTACCGAAGACATGCTCTCAGGTGCGGCAAGCAAGCTGCGCTGCGGTTCGGGATACTCGAATTACAGTATCATGACGAACGGCTGGATTGCACCATGTCCGATTATGGTAGGAATGGCAGACTACTATGTCGGCCATATCTGTGATGCTGACCCGCTGCATCTGCCGGAGATTCAGATTAGAGAACCGTGCCCATCCTGTGATATTTACGGATTCTGCGGGGGCAGATGCCTGTACTCCAATATTGTGCGGCCATGGCGGGAACACTATACACTCGTCTGTGACACGGTACATGTATTACATGATGCGCTTGCAGCAGAACTTCCACGCCTGAAGAGTATGATTGCAGAAGGGCGTATTACACCCGCAGCATTTGCACATACACGGTACAATGGCTGTGAGATTATCCCCTGAGATGAGATAAAATGGAGCCAGTATTATTTTGTCTGCTAATTGTAACGGGGCTATTCGCCGGATTTATGTCAGGCCTCCTTGGGGTCGGAGGCGGATTCATTTTCGCACCGGTGATGTATTACGTGCTGAAGATGTCAGGTGTTGCGCCCGAAACCGCGATTTTGGTTGCATTTGGAACTAGTCTGTCAGTAGCACTACCAACAGTACTGACAAGTGCACTCGGCCACACAAAGAAAGGGAATGTCATCTGGCACGATGCAGCGGTTATCGGTATCACAGGAATTGTCACCGGATATATTGGCGGAACAGTAGCAACCTATCTGCCTGTTGCAGTACTAACATTTTTATTTGGAGTGATGCTTGTAATTGGGGCCTTACGAATGGTTACAGCACTCCCTTCTGGTGAGGAACGACAACTTTCAACCCCTGCGGGAGTCGGGATTGGTGGTACCGCAGGATTTTTCTCAGGCCTTCTTGGAGTCGGAGGAGGGACGCTTGTGGTACCGCTTCTAACAATTTGTGGGAAGTATCATATGCGGTACGCAGTTGCGACATCCGCTGCTGCGATCGTGTTTATTACACTTGGAGGAATCGCATCATATCTGACAAACGGTCTCTCCTCAGGAGTGGATCTGTCCGCATATGGGTTTTATCTGATAGGCTATGTGGATCTGGTTGAATGGACGATTCTTGCAGTAACAGCAGTTCCCATGGCACTAATCGGTGTGAAATATGCAAGCAGGTTCCCAGATAAAATTCTGAGAAAATTGTTTGTTCTGCTGATGATTGTCATTGCCTTGGATATGTTTGGCGTGTTTTCTTTCCTCGATGGAATTCTTGGATGATACCATCCGTAAAACTCAAGACTTCCTTCACCAATTTTTCGACATGAGTTTTGCAGGATAATACATCGCAGAGAGAACCGTGATACACAGAGATTCCAAGCTGACACTGGCTGCACTGTGCAAATATAATCCTCGAGATTACAATGCGCGTAGTAAATTGAATAACATAATAAAATAAAATTAGTAAATGTATCATAATTTACAAACACACTGATATCCATCAAAAATTAAGGAAAGCGGGGTTAAGTTAACTTTAGGATTATATGCAACGGTCATCGACCTTTGTATGAACAATCATGGAGATGGAATATGTAACTACTACCTGTCCCTACTGTGGAACAGGATGTGGGCTCAACCTTATTGTGGTAAACGGAAAGGCAGTCGGTGTAGCCCCGTACCATCGATCACCTGTCAGTTCCGGAAAACTCTGTACCCGAGGACTACATGCGGCAAAGGCACTTACTGAGTGGCGGATTGAAAAACCGTGTGTACGTGGTGAATCTGTCACATGGGATGTTGCTCTCACTGAGGCAAAGAAAATCTCAGGCTATTCCGGAGATGAGATTGCAGTTGCAATATCTTCCCGCCTGACAAACGAGGCAATGTTCCTTGCCCTACGGTATGCTCGAGAAGTACTGGGAGCTGGGAATATTGGTGTGGTTGGAGGAGGCTGCGGGAAGTCCACAGGAAAACTCTCCGAACTTGCAAAAGCAGATGTTGTCCTGATGATTGGCGATGTGATGAAGAGACTGCCGGTTACAGGCAATAAGCTCTACCATGTCCAGAAACATGGAGGTAAACTACTGTATCTTGGTCCAGAATCCTACACTGCGGTACAAGCAGATGCAACATTCATCACTGAAGAGTACACAACCATTCCCGCCGAATTTACTGAGGCAATTACCGTAGCCGCAAATCCGGTTGTGATGTACCTTGCGGGTGACGCTGCGGCAGCAGCGATTGCCACCAATCTTCCGGCAAAGACTGCTGTTCTTTATGAGACAAACAACGGTCGTGG
The DNA here is from genome assembly GCA_018883755.1 of Candidatus Methanocorpusculum faecipullorum. Classification (GTDB taxonomy): domain Archaea; phylum Halobacteriota; class Methanomicrobia; order Methanomicrobiales; family Methanocorpusculaceae; genus Methanocorpusculum; species Methanocorpusculum faecipullorum. The sequence continues at coordinate 16,528 of JAHLFR010000044.1, read as the reverse complement.
GGCAGCATTACTTGGTCTCGAACAATTTGTACTCGGTGAAAAAACAAAGGCTCTGTTCATCATTACCGAAACCCCAGAGCGCGAAGAGGACATCTATGCAGATCTCATCCAAGAAGTTAACAAACTTGAGATGATTGTCGCAATTGGCAGCAATGCAACGTACCTTTCTGATGCTGCAACGGTATTACTCCCCTCTGCAGCCTTAAACGAATACCCAGGAACAGTCACCAACTGGGAGGGGCGCGTTCAAAAGGTACGGGCAGCATCTGCGGTCCCAGAGGATGCCAAATGCCCATGTGAGATCATCAGCCTACTCTCTGACGGAAAGTATGCATGGGAAGACAAAGCAGCAATTTTCGCGGATCTTGCTGCAGCAGTCCCTGCATATACTGATATTGCGTATGAGGAGATCGAAAAGCCTGATGGTATATTCATTAAGGAGGAATGAGATATGACAGCAAAAGGTGATATGGTATATGCGTGGACAACGTCCAGTGATATTCACGGAGAATGCGGAGGCGCAGTAACAGCTCTTTTGCAGCACGCACTTGCGAGCGGGATGGTTGATGCGGTACTTGCAGTTTGTCGCGGGGCAGATCTGTATGATGCAAAACTCGAACTGATCACGGATCCTGCACAAATGCCAAAGTCTGCTGGATCTCTGCACTGCGGAACACTCCTTTCGGCAAAGATGGTAAAGAAGTATCTCGGCGGAGCCAAGGATATGAAAATCGCAGTTCCTGTAAAAGGCTGTGATGCAATGGCGTTCTATGAGCTTGCAAAGCGGAATCAGATCAATCTGGACAATGTGATTTTAATTGGCCTGAACTGTGGAGGTACGGTTTCTCCGATGATCGCACGCGAGATGATTGCAGAGAAGTATGAGGTAAATCCAGATACAGTCTTCAAAGAGGAGATCGATAAAGGCCAGTTTATCATTGAGTACACGGATGAAAATGGTGGACACCAGCACAAGGGTATCTCAATTGAGAAGCTGGAAGAGGAGCCTGAGGGATACGGCCGGAGACTGAACTGTCAGCGCTGCAAATGCAAGGTTCCACGGCAGGCAGATCTTGCCTGCGGAAACTGGGGCGTCATCGGTGAGAAGGCAGGAAAGGCAACTTTTGTCGAGATCTGCTCGGAAAAAGGTGCAGCACTTCTTGATGCAGCAGTCAGCGCAGGGGCTGTTGCAACCTGTGCACCAGAACCAAAGGGCCTTGAAATCAGGGGTAAAGTTGAAAATGCAATGCTGAAGCTTGGTGACAAAAACCGTGCCCACCAGTTTGCAGAGCTGGGTGAAGGACGGGAGCGGCTGGAGAAGATCATGAAGCTCTCATCCCGCTGTATCGCATGCCGTGCTTGTATTGAGAACTGTCCGATCTGTTACTGTGTCGAGTGTTCAACAGCAAAACCGCATCTGGTGCGGCCCGGACAAGTGCCCCCGGACTTCATGTTCCATTTAATCCGGTTTGCCCACATTGCTGACTCCTGTATTAACTGCGGACAGTGTCAGGAACTGTGTCCAATGGATATTCCAAATGCACTGTTTATGCACGCCCAGCAGGTTGAGCTGGAGAAGATGTTCGGTCACAAGCCGGGTTACGACATGACGATGCCGGTCCTCTCCTATGCTGAGGAGATGGAAGAGCGGGCACGTCTCAATGCAACCGGCTCGGACATGATCTTTGAAAATGTGTTCAAAGAGTGAAGTGAGATCTTCCCGTGTCCATCTGAGAGGGAAAACAGAGATACCCTCTCTTTCTCTTTTTTCTCAACGTGGTCTATGTGTCCGCCTACCCGGATGCGATACTTCATCTTTGCTGCCGTCCAATCAACATTCATGAACAAAAAGCAGATCGTTGCGGTAATTGGAGACGGGGCACTTCCACCGAATTCAGAGAAGGAACGGTTTGCTGAGGGTCTGGGAGAGGCATTAGTCACCGCGGGATACCGGATTATCTGCGGTGGTCTGGGAGGTGTAATGGAAGCAGCCGCCAGAGGTGCTCATCGATCTCCCAGGTACCGTGACGGAGATGTCATCGGGGTGCTTCCAGGCTGTTCGCCCGATGCGGCAAATGAGTTCATTGATATTCCAATTGCAACCGGGCTGGATCATGCACGGAACTTCATCGTTGCAAACAGCGATGCAGTGATTGCGATCGGCGGGGGGTCTGGAACATTGTCGGAACTCTCGTACGCATGGATTATGCGGCGACTGATCCTTGCCTATCGTGTACCACATCCCGCGGTAACATCGAATACATTTGCGGACTGGAGCGCAGTTGTGGCCGATAAAAGGTTGGACGATAAGGAACGGTGCCCAGATATCCCTGATGATCGGATATTCGGCGTGGATACACCAGAGGAAGCGGTTACACTTCTCGCAAAAAAGCTACCGCAATATCAGGGGAGACCGCCGTGCGCAGGAAAACGCTGAGTAATATTTTCACCGGCGATGCAAGATAAAAAAGAAGATGATCAAAAACACTCAGGCTATCTTGGAAAGAACGCCGGTATTGAGATCATAGTATAATCCATGGACTTCTAACTTTCCGTTCTTCTCTGCTTCAGTGACCAGAGGGTACGTTCTGAGATGTTCCATCTGGAGACGGATATTTTCGATCTCGATCTCCTTTTTCCGTGCGGCTTTTTCCTCGGGAGTGGTGGCCGGTTTACCACGCCGTGCATCAACACGCACCTGGGCTTCCCGGGCATTGTTGATCCACATCGGAATATAGGCATCACCCGTCATATCTGCATCAAGTGCTTTGAGTGCACCACAGTCGGAATGACCACAGATAACAATATCTTTGACTTTGAGGTGACGGACCGCATACTCCAGAACCGTTGCAAAGTTCCAGTCATGCGTCGGAACAATGTTGCCGATGTTTCTGTGTGTAAACAGCTCTCCTGCACGACAGTGTGTAATGCGTTCGGCATTGACACGAGAATCAGAACAACCGATCCACAGAACCGTCGGGTGCTGGGACTCGACCAGAGTCATATACCGATCCTTCTTCCGCTCAAAATCCTGTTCGAGAAATATTTTGTTGCCTTCGATGAAACTATCAATCATTTTCAGTACCACCTTGTTGTCTATTGTGAAAAAGAGGAGACGCACACGGTCTGTCTCACGACAGACCGGCAACGCATCCGGAAAAAGTTGTGAGAGAGATTACTCTTTGAAAACGTTTTCAAAGATCATGTCCGAGCCGGTTGCATTGAGACGTGCACGCTCTTCCATCTCCTCAGCATAGGAGAGGACCGGCATCGTCATGTCGTAACCCGGCTTGTGACCGAACATCTTCTCCAGCTCAACCTGCTGGGCGTGCATGTAGAGCGAGTTCGGAATGTCCATCGGACAAAGCTCAGTACACTGACCACAGTTGATACAGGAGTCAGCAATGTGGGCAAAGCGGATCATCTGGAACATGAAGTCCGGCGGAATAATTCCCGGGCGAACCAGGTGCGGCTTCTTCGTAGAACACTCGACACAGTAGCAGATCGGACAGTTCTCAATACAGCCGTAGCATTTGATACACTTGGAGGACTGCTGCATGATCTTGTTGAGTCTCTCAGTACCAGTTCCAAGTTCTGCGAACTGCTTCTCCTGGTTCTTCTGTCCCATCTTGATCATAACGTTCTCGATCTTACCGCGGATCTCAAGACCCTTTGCCTCAGGTGCACAGGAGTCAATTGCGCCTGCCTTCTGTGCTGCATCAAAGAGCATTGCACCCTTCTCCGAGCAGATCTCAACAAAGGTTGCCTTTCCAGCCTTCTCACCGATGACACCCCAGTTTCCGCAGGCGAGATCGCACTGGCGCGGAATCTTGGTCTCACAGCGCTGGCAGTTCTTACGGCGGCCGTAGCCTTCCTCTTCGAGCTCCTCAATGGAGATACCCTTGTGCTCGCCGTCCTTGGTCATAATGATGAACTTACCCTTGTCGATCTCCTCTTTAACGACATCGTCGGGGTTGACACCATACTTCTCGCGGATCATTCTGCGGGCCGGCATCGGGGAAACGGAACCACCACAGTTCAGACCAATGGAGATAACGTTGTCCAGATTGATCTGCTGGCGTTTGCCAAGCTCAAGAAGTGCTTTTGCATCACAGCCTTTGCAGGTGACAGCGACTTTGATGTCCTTTGCACCGTTCAGGTACTTCTTGATGAGTTTGGGCAGAAGCAGGGTTCCGCAGTGGAGGGAACCTGCACAGGCATCAAGGTCTGCAGGGTTAGTGATGAAGACCGGTTTCGGGTCGTAGATATCAATGCCCTTCTGCACAGTCAGAACAACATCAACGATCTTGTTCTCAAGTGCATATTTCAGAAGGGAGATGACAGCTCCTCCGCACTCTCCTTTGATATCGGACTTGGTCCATGCGTAGTACATATCGCCTTTTGCTGACATTTTTAGGCCTCCATCTTCTTAACATTCACAGCACAGACCTTGAACTCCGGAGTACGGGATACTGGATCGTATGCAGTGTTGGTAACGAGGTTTGCACGGGCTTCGGTGAAGTGGAACGGCATGAAGAACACACCTTCTTTGATGAGAGGTGTAATACGGGCGTTGACCGCTACTTCGCCGCGGCGGCTGTAAAGAATAACTTTCTCGCCGTCTGCGATACCCTTCTTTGCGGCGTCTGCCGGGTTCATTTCAAGCCAGGCGGTTGGTGCATCGCGGTCAAGCTGCTCACATCTGCGGGTCATGGATCCACTCGGCCAGTGCCAGATGGTTGCACCGGTGGTCAGCCAGATCGGATACTCGTCGTCGATAACTTCTGCCGGCGGGCGGTGCTCGATTGCTTCGAGTTTGGCTTTGCCGTCAGGCATGCCTGCGAACTTGTCAATGTGGAGAATCGGAGTTCCCGGGTGGTCCTCAGTCGGGCACGGCCACTGGATACCGTCACCTTCGAGTTTTGCATAGGTAATACCTGCATACTGCGGGGTGATTCCACGCATCTCGTTGAAGACATCCTCGGAAGTCTGCCACTGGAAGTACTGGCCATAGCCCATCTTTTCTGCGATCATCTTCATGATCTCCCAGTCAAGCTTGGACTCACCAGGTGCGTCGGCAGCCTTTCTGAATCTCTGGACACGGCGCTCTGCGTTGGTCTGGGTTCCGTCCTCTTCTGCATAGCAGGAGCCGGGGAGAACAACATCAGCGTACTTCGTGGTTTCAGTCTCAAAGATATCCTGGACAACAAGGAACTCACAGTTCTTCATTGCCTGCTCGACACCCTTGGAGTTCGGGTCGGACATAACCGGGTTTTCTCCCATGAGGTAGAGACACTTCAGCTTGTCAGGGTGCTCTTCAAAGGTCTCAAGCATTTCTGGGATGTGTAATCCAAGTTTGCCGTTCGGAATCTCGTCAATTCCCCAGTAGGCTGCAACCTTCTTAGCTGCTTCCGGATCGGTGACTTTGAGGTAACCGGCGTAAACGTTCGGGAGTGCTCCCATATCGCAGGAACCCTGCACGTTGTTCTGACCGCGGAGTGCGTTGACACCACAGCCTGGCTTGCCGATGTTACCGAGAAGGGTCTGGACAAAGGCAATGGAACGGACGTTGTCGACACCAACAGTGTGCTGCGTGATACCAAGACAGTGGACAAAGGCGGTCTTGTGCTGGCACTCGTGGAGCCACTCAAGGGCCTGCTCGATCTTTTCTGCCGGTACACCACATACGACAGAGGTGTTTTCGATACTGTATTTGTCCTGAGTAACGCAGGCTTTGAGTTCTTCGTAACCGTTGGTGCGGTTCTTCACGAACTCTTCGTCAACCCAGCCGCGCTCGATGATCTGCTTCATCAGGCAGTTAAGGAGCTGGATATCGGTTCCTGGGTAGTGCTGAATGTGCAGGTCAGCCTGTTTGGCGGTCGGAGTGACACGCGGGTCACAGACCAGGATGTGGGCACCCTTTTCCTTAGCCTGCATGATTCTGCGGCCTGCAAGCGGGTGGGCTTCGAAGTTGTTCGAACCAATGATAAACACGAAGTCTGCGATTGCAAGGTCGTCAAAAGAGTTGGTCGATGCACCGGATCCAAAGACCATGTTCAGACCGGCGACGGTCGGTGCGTGGCACAGACGGGCACAGTGGTCGACGTTCGGAGTCTTTAAGACAATACGGGCAAACTTCTGCATTGCGTAGTTGTCTTCGTTACAGCAGCGGGCAGAGGAGATAACTGCGATCTCTTCGGGGCTGTATTTTTTAAAGTTCTCAGCAATGACAGTGAGAGCTTCGTCCCAGGTTGCGGGCTTGAATTCACCGGTTGCTTTGTCTTTAATCAGAGGGGTCTTAAGACGGTCTTCGGAGACGATGAATTCCCAGCCGAAGATACCTTTCGGGCAGAGTTTACCTTCGTTGACCGGACCGCGCTGGCACGGCTGGACACCGGAGATCTTACCGTCCTTTACCACCAGGTTAAAGGTACAGCCTGCACCACAGTAGGGGCAGGTCGTGGTTACATACTTGATTTCCATGGATAAACCTCGGATACTATAACCTCTGTAAAGAGGACATAAATACCTATCCAGATTTTTCTGATTTTTGTGCATTATTGGTGGGTTGAATGTTTTTCATCAGAACTGAGAATTCAATATGTTGTGTTAATAAGACTATGAGATTAAACAGATGTGCACAATAAGCGCGCATTTGCGGCAGATGAGCGCAGATTTATCCAAAAGCAGGAGTGTCTATAAACGAATAGGAACCTGATCTGTTCTAAAAACCGGAGGAGAAAGTGGGCACTCCGAACAGATCTCACAGTCCAAAGAAACTCTTCAGCATTGACCGGGACGATACCGGCATCAAATGTGTATATGCACCTAACGTCTGATGTACCAATGCACCATCACATCCGTTTTGAATACCCGTTCCACGGGAAAGTCGGTACGCATAGTGTACCCCTGCGTCCATCGAAATACCACTGTAATGGAACTCATGCCCACGGAATGCAAAATCACCACTCGGAAGTGATGCAGTCCCTATAACATAGCCTAAAGCCTTACGAACGGGCATGCATGTATCTCCCGCAAATACTCCGCACATTTCGCATGAAATCCGATCGTCGCGACCCTGCCAGCCTGCCTCAAGCGTAAGCGACCGCGTCAAGTACATCAGACCTCCGCACTCCGCGTAGATTGGTACACTGTTCTCCGCAGTCTCGCGCACCGCCTCACGCATAGCATCATTGTGTTCAAGCTCCTCCAAAAACAACTCGGGATACCCACCTCCAAAAATATAACCGTCCGCATCAGGTAAGCGATCATGAATGGGACTGAAATGCACGACCTCTGCTCCCAGACTTCGCAAGACCGCAGTCAGTTCTCCATAATAGAAATTAAACGCCTCATCATATGCAACTGCAATGCGCATTGTGGGAATTGATGGGGCAGTGAGCATTTCGCACACCGCATTCGGACGCGGCGTCCTGTCCTGTGCAGTTTCGCGAATCCTGTCAATATCCACATACTCCCCAATCACACTTGTAATAAAGGAGATCCTCTCATGGAACTCCGCATTGTCCGAACCCTCACGGTAGGGAACAAGACCCAGATGCCGCATTGCAAGCTCCATCTCCGGCCTTCGCGGAACAGCCCCCAGGACCGGAATACCGCAGTAATACTCAACCGCTTTCGTTGCTTTTCCGATGTGGCGTTCACCCATTACATTATTCAGGATAACTCCCTCGATACGAATGTCCGGATCAAATGCGGCAAACCCTTTCACCAGTGCAGCAGCACTGCGTGTAATACTTCTGGCATTGATCACAAGAATCACCGGCAGATCAAACATTTTTGCAACCGATGCCGTACTGCCGACATCAGTCAGTGCATCCACCCCTTCATACAGACCGCGTACTCCTTCTACGATTCCGTACTCCGCTCCCACCGAACCATAACTGAACAGACCAGATGTCTCTTCTGGAGTTTGCACAAATGTATCCAGATTATAGGAAGGACGACCGGTTACCCCTGCAAGATACGACGTATCGATATAATCCATTGCGACTTTGTACGTCTGTACTGGAGAGTCCTGAGCAAGCAGACCTGCAATTGCAAGTGTTATACTTGTCTTCCCCGCACCGGAACGATCACCTGAAATCAGCAGAGACCTCATGCAACACTCCGGAGCACAGCCCCGAACTCACTTTCCACAATCTCATGGACACCAAGCGTTTTTGGATGCAGATCGATCTCAACCATCACATACGCATGTCCCTGCTCTTTCAGAGGGGCAACCTGTCGCGGCCCATTTGTAACAGAAAACACTGTTATTCCCTGAAGTGCCTCAGGAATGACGGCATGCGGCACACCCACCAGCAGAACAAAATCAGGGTGAGTCTCTGCAATAATTTCTGCAATCGCAGAACCGTTCTCCCCATACTCATCTAGAGCTCCGCAGAGGACAGGATCCACCCCGCGCTCACACATCTCCGCAAGAATTGCTGCGGCATCTCCCCGGACTTTCGGAAGTCCCCGTCCCTCAAGGTTTGCCACATATGTGATATCTGCATCAGGAACTGTATCATGCAGCGCAAGAAGTTCATCCGCAAACATGTACGCGGTCTCTTTCTTTGCATTCATAATAGCAAGACCCCGTTTACCGGATCTGGCAAGTGAAAGAAGTTCAGTTGCGGCCACGTGTTTCAGATCACCGCGTGACGGGGGAATGTAGGTCTTACAAGCAGCACCTCGTGCCCGTTCTGTTGCATTTGCGGCTGCAAGTACACGCCGCTGCCGCTCAAGTTCTTCAGAACTGATCCATCCCGCCGCGGCAGCAGGTTCAAGAGCGGCAATTACCCCGTCAATATTTTCACGGAATCCCGCATGGATGTTTACCGCAATCGCAGGAGTAGATATCCCGGATGCTTCGATGGCTGCTTCCATGTCCTCTCCGATGATCATTGAGACACAGGTACCCACAACAGCAATCTTCTTTGGTGCAAACTCCTCTTCGGCATATCTGAGCACATCCTCAAGAAGCCGCTGACCACCAAAGATGAACTCTTCATCGCCAAGTGATGTAGTCAGAACACGAATACCGTCCTCTTCCAGAAGTCTGGCATGTTTAAATGAACACCCAGAGGGGCCGTGTAAAATCGCAAGGTCCACGTCTAAGTCCCGCAACGTATACAATGCTGCAACGATTGAACTCGGACGGGGTTGAACATATCTCATTGTCATATTATCTCCATGTTTTTGCTGCGAGGAGAACAGAACCTCCGGATGTTTTGGCAAAATCCAGTGCAGAATCTGTTGCAGCTGAAAGTGTTGTACAAATTGTATCCGCATCGGGGAATTGATCAGCGTACTCATCAGAACCGGAAATGATCACCAGATGTGCGGGACCGACCAAAGAAACCGCCCGACGAATCTCATTTACAGGAAAGCCTTCACAGACAGCGTGATGTTCCATACCGATAACCAGAACAACAGGTTTTCCGGGATGCAGTCTGCGCAGATAAGCCGCAGCTTCAATTGTGTTGTCCGCATTTGTTCCGCTGTTCGCATTGTCGAGAATGGGAACACCACAATTTTCGGAAAGACACATCCTTCCGGGAAGCGCAGAAAACTCTGCAAGTTTTTCAACCGGTAACCCAAGAAGCAGTCCGGCTGCCGCAGCTGCAGAAAGTGCAGAACGATATCCGGCAAGAGTCAGGAGAGGGTTCCTGACTTCACCACCGTCAAAGGAAAGGACATCGTCGGTAACACAGACCAGATCATCAATAACCTGCCAGCCATTTTGCACCGGAACACCGCGCGGCACCAGTACTTTCCTGCAGGCTGCAAGACTTCTGCACTTTTCCGCAAGTGCACTTTTTGTACCGCCGGCAATAGGATAGTCATCACCGGACGTCAGGATGCCAAGGGTTCCAAATCCAGCAACTCCAACAGACTCCTCTGCAATCAGCCACTCTGCACCGAACTTTTGTGCGGAAGCACTTGCTGCAATCACCGAAGCAGGTGTGATACTTTTTCTCCAGAGCAATTCCCGATCAGGCATCCGAAAAGTACCGCTGCTTGTATGCAGGATACCACAGCCAAGATCAGTCATCAAATGTGCGAGCGCAAATGCAGTTGTAGTTTTACCACGGGCACCGGTGATTTCAACAGAAATGCGGGGGGGGACAACCAGTTCCCGAACCATCTCATGGTGGGTTTTTACCGGAGATTTTGCAAGCAACGGATGTGAAGGTATCAAATGCACAGGAGCAGTAACCAGATCATACCTGCGGGACGCGGCAACCGATTCCGGAACGCCTGTTCCGCGATACACATCAACTGCATCAACGGTATCTCCGCGCTGCCGCAATGCTTCCGCAATGTCCTCACCGCCGTGAATTGTATCGAGAACCAGTACGTGCATCCAAATATCAGAGGTAGGTAGTAACTGCTTTCTCTGCGTTTTTAAGCATCAATTCCGCAAGCAACGGATCGATGCCAATCGGCTCTGCATACACAACAGGAATCTCCTTCCCGTTTTCAAGCGTAAAGACACCACGATTGGATCCACTTTCAAGACCGAGGAGACCTGGGATATCACGAAGCACATGGATTCCCTTTGCAAGGAACAGAGGTACAACAACCAGAAGATCCAAGTCTTCTTTGCGCATTGCATCAAGACCCTCCGGAACAGTAGGGACACTGTTTTCCATGAAACAGGATTTGATCAGATATTTATCAGTTCTCTCGGCCATCATCTGTGCGGTGGTGGTGATCAGCTCTTTATTGTACTGAAGTCTACTTCCGTGTCCAACCAGCAGGAGACCATTCTTGCTCATATTATTATATTAGTGGCAGAAGGATATAAAAAGGTGTGAATAAGAGAGAGCTTTCGTAGCACTGACCATTAATCAGAAATGAAAATTCATCACAGAGAGATTACATGCCCCAACTCCTTATTTTCCCCGCCAACACATATCATAGCAGAAATGACGGATGTACTTGACAATCTAACATATGACGGCAGTCTCATTCCTGTAATTGTTCAGGATATTGCCACAAAAACTGTCCTCATGTTTGCCTATGCAAATAAGGAAGCCGTTACGCTTACCAAAGAGACAGGATTTGCTCATTACTACAGCCGTTCAAGGCAGAAACTTTGGAAGAAAGGAGAGGAGTCAGGACACCTGCAAAAGGTCTGCGAGATTCGTGTAGATTGCGATCACGATTGCCTTCTCTATCTTGTGGAACAAACGGGTTGTGCATGCCATGAAGGGTACTTTAGTTGTTTTTTCCGCACCATTGACGGAAGGATCATACTCCCCAGACTCAAAGACCCGCAAGAGATCTATCACAAAATACAGTAGACCTAATAAGATATTGACAACCCATACATAATGGTAGATTTTTTATGATACTCGTACCGGATACAAGCGTCGTCATCGACGGACGCGTCACCGCCCTTATAGAACAGGGTGAATATCGTGGCGCAACGATAATTATACCCGAAGCCGTCTTCGCCGAACTCGAAGCACAGGCAAACCAGGGAAGAGAAATAGGATTTTCCGGCCTCTCAGAGCTGCAGAAACTCTGCAAAATGAAGGAGGAAGGCCTCATCAACCTAGAATATGTGGGTGTTCGCCCCAAACTTGAACAGGTCAAACTCGCAGGTGGAGGAGAGATTGACAGCATGATCCGGGAGGTTGCCATCGAACACAATGCAACATTCCTAACAAGCGACTATGTTCAGGCCGAGGTTGCGCGTGCGAAAGGAATCAACGTTGTCTTCCTCAGACCAGAAATCACCGACAACTTTGCCCCGCTGTTAATTGATGCATTCTTCGATGAAAACACCTTTGCCGTATATCTCAAAGAGCGGGTCCCACCCTATGCCCGTAAGGGAACAATTCGTGAATCAAAACTTGTTACGATTCGCGACACCCCAGCAACCGAATACGAACTGCGGGCAATTGCACAGGAATGTCTTGAACGTGCCAAGCGTCACCCAGATGGATTTGTCGAGGTAGAGATGCCCGGTGTTACCGTATCCCAGATCGGCTCGATGCGCATCACCACAACTCGTCCACCATTCTCGGACGGAATCGAAATAACAATTGTGCGGCCAACCCGCGAGGTCTCCTTTGACTCCTACAACTACGCGGCAGCACTGAAAGAACGGTTGAACATCGGTAACGGCGGAATGCTCATCGTCGGAACTCCGGGTTCTGGAAAGTCAACCCTGGAACAGAACATCGCAACCTACCTCTCCTCGGAAAACTACATCGTTAAAACGATCGAATCTCCGCGCGATCTCATGGTGCCGGACAAAATCACGCAGTACACCGCACTCGATGGCAGTATCGCTGCAACAGGTGAGGTTCTCACCTTGCTCCGCCCGGACTATGTAGTATTTGATGAGATGCGAAGATCCGAAGAGCTTGCGGTTTTTGCAGATCTCCGTCTTTCCGGCATTAAAGTGATCGGCGGCCTGCATGCACGGTCTGCTCCAGACGCATTAATCCGCCTTGCAAGCCTCGTTGACCTCAACCTTATCCCGCAGATCGTAGCAACGGTGGTCTTTGTTAAGGATGGTGACATCTCCGATTTGTACAATGTCAGTACTGTCTTTGGAGTACCCGCAGCACTGGAGCGGATTGGCGACCCGCAGGTCAGACCCATTGTCCGCTTCACAAACATCATCACAGGCGTTGTTGCAGCTGAAGCATTCCGTTACGAAGGAGAAGTAACTGTTACCTCCGGCGGAGGAATCCACCCAGCAGAAGAGACCGAGACACCGGCTGCAACAGTGCAGGTAATCAACGCAACGCCTGCTGAAGTTATTGAGACAACTGCAACATCGGTAACAGAATCCACATCTGAGGTAAATGGCGATGGTGATGACGCATCACATGTTCCGCCGCCAATTCACAGTATGCCAACCTATGCTGTCACGGAAGACAACCCCGCATGGATCATCCTCGAAAAGGAGATTCAGAAAGAGATATCCCGATTCACCGAAGGCGAGATTATTGTCAGAATGATCAACGACACCAAGGCAGCTGTCTATATCGAAGACGCAGATGTCCCTGCAGCAATTGGAAAAGCAGGAAAGAACATTGCCGCAGTTGTCAGTAAAGTTGGAGTTGGTATTGACGTTCGTCCGCTAAGCGATCTTCCGGGACGGGAGGTCTCTACTCCGGCAGTACCGGCAGGATCAGGATCCTCCGGCGCATTCAAGATCAGAAGTGAGAAAAAACAGCTTGCCCTAATCTGCCCAGAGTACAGCAACAAGATTGTTGATCTCTTCTCGGGAAAGGAGTATCTCTTCACTGCAACAGTTGATGTACGCGGCGAGATTCACCTTGCCCGAAACAGCAGTATTGCAATGGAGATGATCCGCCGCTATGGTGCGGGTGAAGAGCTGAAGATTCGTCCGGTGGACTAATAATACGATATGCATAAGGTGGTCAATTTGGCAAAAGAGTTTGTAATGAGTGAAATTGAGCAGGAGATCCGTAACACCTGGATCCCTGCCTTTGAGTCGAATCCTGCAGAGGATAAAGAGAAGTTCTACATCAACGTTGCATTCCCCTATCCAAGCGGTGCAATGCATGTAGGTCACGGCAGAACCTATATTGTACCTGATGTGGTTGCACGGTTCTGGAGAATGCAAGGGAAACAGGTTCTGTTCCCGATGGCATTCCATGTTACCGGTGCACCGGTGCTTGGTATTGCAAAGCGGATTGCAAAGAAGGATGAGAAAACGCTGAAACTCTACGGCGGTCTTTACCGTGTACCGCAGGAGACGCTGGATTCCTTTACCGATCCAATTGTGATCGTGAACTACTTCGCGGATGAGTACGAACGCGTGATGAAGCAGCTCGGTCTTTCGATCGACTGGCGCCGGCGGTTTACAACAATCATTCCACAGTACAGTAAATTTATTGAGTGGCAGTACTCCCACATCTATGGCCAGGGTAAAGTGGTCAAGGGTGAGTATCCGGTACGTTACTGTCCAAACTGTGACCAGCCGGTGGGAGATCATGATCTTTTAGAGGGAGATTCCGCTGAGATCATGCACTTCGTGTTTGTGAAGTATCCATTCGGCGAGTTCTTTATCCCAACAGCGACACTTCGGCCTGAGACGATTTTCGGGGTAACAAACCTTTGGACAAACCCAGAGGTCACCTACCTAAAAGCAGAGGTTGACGGAGAAAAATGGATCATTAGCCGGGAAGCTGCAGAAAAACTCCGGATGCAAAAACACACAGTAACCGAGATCGGTACAATCTCCGGTGCAGAACTTGTTAACAAAGCAGCAACTCATCCAATCTCGGGTGCAGCAGTTCCAATCCTTCCTGCATCATTTGTTGATCCAGACATGGGTTCAGGCCTGGTGATGAGTGTTCCGGCACATGCACCGTTCGATTACATTGCACTCCGCGATCTCCAGCAGCAGGGTAAATACACAGAGATTGTTCCTATTCCTCTGGTAACGGTTCCAAACTTCGGAAAAATTCCGGCACAGGAAATTGTGGAAAAGAATAAGATCCCGCATCAGGATGATCCCCGGATGGATGAGCTGACACAGGAGTTGTACACTGCAGAGTTCTCCAAAGGAAAACTGAATGAAAACTGTGGAGAGCATGCAGGTAAATCTGTTCGTCAGGCTCGTGAGGACGTAACTCGGGAGTTTGTGGACACTCGCGGAAGTATCATCTTCCATGACATGAGTGAGAAGCGTGTGATCTGCCGTTGCGGCAACCGCGTTTATGTAAAGATTCTGGATGATCAGTGGTTCCTGAACTATGCCGACCCTGCCTGGAAAGAGCAGATCCACGCTCAGCTGCCAAAAGTGGCACTGGTACCACCTGAGGTCAGAGCAGAGTTTGAACGCACCGTTGATTGGCTGAAAGAGTGGCCATGTACCCGTCGTGTTGGTCTGGGAACGCATGTACCATGGGATCCAAAGTGGCTGTTTGAGCCGCTTTCGGATTCGACCATCTACATGTCGTACTATACGATCGCTCACAAGATCACAAAGATTGATGCAGAGAAACTGACTCCCGCAGTGTTCGATTACATCTTCCTTGGAATTGGGGACTGCAATGCTTTACCGGTAGATGCGGAGACACTGAAAGAACTTCGGTCAGAGTTCCTGTACTGGTATCCATACGATTACCGGTTCAGTGCAAAGGATCTGATCTCAAATCACTTGACCTTCCAGTTGTTCCACCACCGTGCAATCTTCCCGGACGAACTCCAGCCAAAAGGAATGGTTGTGTTCGGTATGGGCCTGCTGAACGGTATGAAGATGTCCTCATCGAAAGGAAATGTGTTCCTGCTGGAGGATGCGGCAAATGAGTTTGGTGCGGATACCGTGCGTATGTTCCTGGTGGGAAGTGCAGAACCCTGGCAGGACTTTGACTGGAGAAATGAACTGGTTCTGTCTGTGAAAAAACAGATCGAACGGATGTGGCAGATTGTACTGGACGCTGCACCGGCAACTGGGTCAGCACCAATCGATGCATGGTTACTTTCTCGTCTGCAGCACAGAATTGAGGCAACGACGAAGGCACTATTAGCATTCCAGACCCGTCAGGCATTGCAGGAGGCATACAATGGTATTGTGTCGGATCTTGCGTGGTACCGGCGCCGGTTACCTGAGGGTGTGACCGGTACTGCTGTCCTTCAGGAGGTTATGTCAGTATGGATTCGGTTGATGGCACCGGTGATTCCGTACACCGCTGAGAAACTCTGGTCCGAAACGGGACATGAAGGCCTTGTATCATTTGCATCCTGGCCGGTTGCGGATCCCGCACTGATAAACGAGTCTGTGGAGGTTTCCGAGGAGTTGCTGCAGCGGACGGTTGAGGATATTCAGTCTATCTTAAAGCTGGTTCAGATTGAAGCGACAAAGGTGACTCTGTTTGTAGCCCCTGCTTGGAAACACCAGGTGTTCACGATTGTTGCATCAGCAGAGGATAAGCGGAATGTGGTGAAAACAGTAATGGCCGATGCAGATCTTCGCGCAAAGGGCAAGGATGCAACGGATGCTGCTATGCAGACAGTAAAACTGATTCACAGCCTCCCGCCGGAGCTGGTTACATCCATTGCGGCTGGTGTGGACGAACTGGCAGTTTTCACTGCAGCGAAAGCATTCCTGGAAAAGGAATCAGGTCTTGCAGTAGAGGTTGTTGCAGCTGAAGCAAGTGCACATCCAAAAGGAAAACTGGCATTGCCGTTTAAGCCTGCAATTGTGATCGAATAATATTCTTTTTTTTAATAATTCCCAGAAAACACCATTAACTACAGGATGGTGTTAGCCAAAGAGAATACAGACTCTGATAGAGATCCAGTTAAGAATGAAAACTCATTGAATGTAGAAAACGATTCCCCCAAACGAATAAAAGAAATCACTCAATCAATCGAATTAAGAATAAGAAGAAGGGGGGTTGCAGCGTTGAATAGTTCCCGAGAACTCGCGTATCTCAGTACAATATCCGACGTAAGAGAGCTTAACTGCCGGGTTCGGAATGGGTCCGGGTGGAACCTCTCTGCTATGGCCGCAGAATCCCCC
>JAHLFR010000043.1 GCA_018883755.1 Candidatus Methanocorpusculum faecipullorum | reverse complement strand
ACGCTGTTTCCGGCTGTGCGGAGCTGGTCGACAAGGTCGGGGAGGCGGGAGTAGAGGGTGGGTTCGCCGGAGAGGGAGATGGCATACTGGTTGGGGCAGCTGGTGGCGGTTTCCCAGCGGTCAGGGTCGCTCCAAGGTTTGTCTCCGGAGAGTCCTTTTCGCTGCATACGCGGGATTGCTGCAATGATCTGTTCGGGGGTGAGTTCGGTTTCGCTGGTGATCTCGTGCTCCATGCTGCGCCAGCAGAAGAGGCAGCGCTGGTTGCAGCGAAGGGTGGGTGTCATCTGAACGCAGCGCCAGCTTTCGATTCCGTAGAACTGGTGTTTGTAGCACTGTTCTCCTCCGCGGAGTGCCCGTTTGCACCACATACAGGGTTTGACGGCAGCGGAGGAGTTTTCGGCGATGAAGTTGTATCCCTGGCGGTGAAGGGAGTCCTGGGGGGTTTTGGGTGGTGATGCGGTTCGGGACATGGTCAGGGCGTGTGTTGTCAGATGTGTATTTGTTTTTGAGTACGTTTGTATCTTTTTGATTTCCTGATATCTGCTTCGTCTCCAGTTCTGGCTATTTTGCAGGAGAGAACGGCGGCTGTGGCGCTGCGGGTAGACAGAAGACAGTAGACAGAAGACAAGGGCGTACCCAGAGTTGTATGTCTGTGTTTTTGAGACGGTTGGTTTTTGGGAATTTTTCTTGATTTTTGATTTTTTGTTTGTATTTATTATATTGTACTGCTATAACTCTACAACAGGGATGCGAGGCCGTGAGGCATCTCCGGGTTTTTTCCGGTGCGGGGCCGGTTTTTTGTGTGATTGGGTTCCTGATTTTTTTCAGGTGTCTACTGTCTTCTGTCTACTGTCTTCTCCTGTCAGGGAGTAATCCAGTGTTATCACAAAAAGATGGGAATTACGCAAGAAACGCACAGCGCGACTCATCCAGAACCTGCACATCATCCAGCGACCGCAGCCGCATATTCCGTGCCGTCCGCTCAATCCCCAGCTCCACATCAGAATCAATATCGATAATATACGCCTCCAGCTCCTTCATCCGCATCCGGTTCGCTGCCACCGCCCGGTGATGCCCGTCAATCAGAATCAGCTTCCCCTGCCGCCGCACCACAATCAGCGGCTCCGCAAGACCCTTCGTAATCTCATAACTCCGCCCGTCCAGCTCATCCATATACACCTTCGACTGCGTCGGCATCAGCCGGTCAACCGGTACCATCCCGCGGGAAAGCTTCGGCTGCACCCCGTACAGCGTCTTCAGCGTCTGAATATAATCAAAAACCTTCTCCGGTGTCACCTTCTCTATCTGCGACCGGATCACATCCGCATTCGTAATAATCCCGATCAGCTTATTCTGACGATTCACCACCGGCAGCTTTTGAATACAGAACCGGAACATCTTCCGTGCAACATCATTCATCCCGTCATCCGGATACGTCCTCAGCAGCACCCGCTCCATCAGCCCTGCAACCGGATCAAACGCCGCCGCTCCCACAATATCCCGTGCCGCAACAAACCCCACAACACACCCCTCCTCATCCACCACCGGAAACCCGTCATGCGTGGACGCACGAATCAGCCGGATCACATCCTTCACCGTCCCTGTCACCGGCACACTAAACACGTGTATTGTCATATAATCCGAAACCACCTTCTTCTCCGTCGGAATCAGGGCGGGATGCGTCGGCCCCACCAGCGAATGCTCCGGACTGTCATCCACCTTCACATCCGCAAGTGAATAGATATTCATCGAATGTGCCGTCCGCTCCAGGCCAAGCTCAATATCCGCATCAATCGAAACCACATACGCATCAAGACACGCAATACCAAGCCGCTGTGCCGCCACCGCCCGGTGATGCCCGTCCACCAGAATTAGACGCCCGCAGCACTTCACCGCAATCACCGGCTCGGCAAGATGCATCTTCAGCTCATACATCCGGCCTTCCAGCTCATCCTGAAACACCAGAGACTGCGTCGGTTGAATCTCGCTCACCGGAATCATCTCACGGGAAAGTGTAGGATCCACCCCGTACAGCGTATGCAGCGTACTCATAAAATTGAAAACCTTCTCCGGCGTCACCCGCTCAATCTGCGACCGGATCACATCTACATTTGAAACAATCCCGATAAGCGTATTCTCCGCATCAACCACCGGCAGCTTCTGGATTCCGGAACGGAAGATCCTCCGGGCAACCTCAGTGATCGTCAGATCCGACGTCGCCTTAATCGGATGGCGCGACATACGCTGATCCACCGTCGTCAGCGGATGTTCCCCGATAATATCCCGTGCGGAAATATACCCGACCACTTTCCCCTGCCGCACCACCGGAAACCCGTCGTGGTGGGTCGTACGGATCAGCCGGATCACATCACCAATGGTCTCGCCCGCATCAACGCTGATAACGTCGTGCGTCATATAGTCCCGGACCTGCTTCTTCTCCATTGCTTAAGATAGTAATTCGTGGTGAAACAGCATCAATGCATCGAACAAAAAAGGGGGATATTGGGGTGTGTATCGGGGGATCGGGCAGACTCCCTGCAGAACGGCTGGTTACAACAAATCTCACTCAATCGCGATAGTAGTGCCCTCCTCTGCTACCTCCTTTTGCAGGGTAATCTCCATTACGCCGTTCTTGAAGCTTGCCTTTGCACCCTCTGCCTTGACTGGGGCAGGCAGATGAATATTTCTCTGCATACTGCCAAGCCGCCGTTCGCGAAGATGATAGGTTCCTTCCGTACCCTCCTCTGTCTGAATCTGCTGCTCGGTTTTAATCATCAGCGTCTCCGGATTCAGAAGTTTGACAGAGATATTCTCCTTCTCCACTCCCGGCAGATCGGTCACAACAATGATTTCATTTTCATTCTCGCAGAGATCCACATGGAAGTCATTCCCAAACACCGAGTAGTTACCGCTCTTTACTGCGGCCGGGAGTGTCGAGGCACCGGACTGGTTCATAAGGGCGGTTGCACGTGCCTCCATCTCGGCAAAGAGTGAGTCAAGCTCACTGCCAAGGGATGTGAAACTGAACTGATATGGCCGAATTGACATGATATTTTACCTCGTATAGTATTGGTCACTCGCACTGGGCGGTTCATTGTGACTTACTATTAGTAAGTCATAATTTTATTTAAATATTTCTAAATGGGGGAAATCAGATCAGCAACTACTTTATGAGGCATACCTTCCCATACTATAGACAAATGGCAGTACAGACGAAGAGTAACGCGGGTGACAAACCCCGTCAGAAAAAAGATATTAACTGGACACAGATTGCTGTTGTCGCATTTTGTGTTCTTCTTGTGGCGATGTGTATCATCTCCTTCAGCAACCTTAGCAATATCTTCAACCAGAATGGAACCACCACGTCAGGCACGGTCACATCCGGCGACCTCGTATACGTTGACTATACAATGTACATCGGTGACGTTCCTATGGTCACCTCCTCCATCGATGTCTACAACGAATCCCCCGCTGATAGACTCCCGGCAGTTACCTCGATGCTCGGCCTTATTGCTGGCCAGCAGGTGGACGTGGTCAACGGTACCCCGCTGCTGATGAACTCATCCTATGAGTATCCGTTCCGGATGCTGAACCAGGAGTACAACCAGATTGCCACCGGTGTTATTGGTCTTGGAGCTGGTCAGTCCCGGACCGTTGAGTCCACCGGTTCCTACTTCCAGACAACCTACACCAGAGATGTAGCAGAAGAGATGGGCATTGACTACGACAACTGGACCGTCGGCACGATGGGTCTTCTGAACTTCCCGGTTGTAAACGAGACCAGCAACACCACAACAATGGCAATCCGTCCTGCTCTTGTAACCAACAAAACAGCTGATGAGATGGTTCTTCAGTACGGATACGATACCATCGAAATGACCGTTGTTCAGGCGTATCGGACATCCGCCTAACACTTTCTTTTTACAAATTTCAGAAAAATAATTTTATGATTTTTTGATAGCGTCGCGGTTTTGTTTGTAGGACTTCTCTTTCGGGTTGATCTTCATTGCCTTCCCGAATGCAGCGACCGCCTCATCCTTTCTTCCAAGATATGCACACGCCGCACCTTTGATGCTCCAGACCTCATCGTCCTCCGGCGTAACCAGCAGAACCTCGTCTGCGATGGTGAGTGCCTCTTCCCACTTACCGGTACGCACAAGAAGGTTTGCCAGCATCTTTGCGATCCGTTCATCCTCCGGAACAGCCTCTTTTCCTTTGCGGAGAACTGATTCAGCCTCGCCGTTCTCTCCCAGCTCCACCAGTGCATGTGCTTTGTTTACAAATGCTGCGGAGTTTGCCGGATCAATTGCAAGAGCCGCATCTGCTGCGGCAGTCGCACCCTTTGCATCTCCGGCACGGATCAGGTAGCCAGCCTTGTTTGCATGGAGCTGGGGCTCATGGGGATTGATTGCCAGCGCATCGCTTACGGCAACCACTGCATCAAGATACTTTCCGGCAGATGCAAGCAGTCGTGCACGCTCCGCAAAAAACCGGTAGTCTCCCGGAAACATCTCCGATGACTTTGTGTAGCAGCCAAGTGCCGCTGTTGGCTGACCGATCTTTTCCAAAAGTAACCCAAGGTTGTACCAGACATCCGGCACCTCCGGCCGGATCTTCAGCGACTCCTCGTAGCAGTAGATGGCACCTTTGTGGTCCCCTGCCTCGATTCGTGCAGCAGCCTCTTTACACCAGAGCACCGGATCGGAAGGATTCTGAACACACGGTTTTTTTACCATTATTTTTTCTCCCAGCGAAGCAGTTGCGTCACACTTCCCAGCGTTCCGCCGCGGCGGATCTCTTCCCTTACCCGCGTCTCTGTCTTCCACACCTCTACCGCACGGCGGGCAACCTCGTAGGCACGTTCACGGGGAATTACCACAACACCTGACTGATCGCCAATCAGCCAGTCACCGGGACGAACCGTCTGACCGCAGCAGGAAATTTCTGCGCCGATCTCTCCGAACCCTTTCGGCTCTCCTGCGTTCGGCTGCACCGCGGTTGCAAATACGGGGATGTCCAGTGTCTGGATATCATCCCAGTCTCGGACCGCACCGTCAATGACGATTCCCGCAACCCCCCGGTTCATTGCAGAATGCGTGGCGAGTTCTCCCCACGGTGCCACATCAGTACGTTTGTCATTGCTGATGACCAGAATGTCCCCTGGCATACAGGAATCTATCGCCTGAACCGGCTTGGACCAGTCCCCGCCGAAGGTCTGCACGGTCACGGCACGACCGATCATCTTGTGCGGAACATGGCGCTCAATAAGTCCTGCCATTGCTCCTTTGCGGTAAAGGGCGTCGGTGACGTTTGGCGCGGATACGGTTTGAAGCAGTTCGCGTATCTGATCGTCAAGAGTTTTCTTCTCCTCCTGTGCCGCCTTAGGACTGTCGAGTGCTGCACGGACGGCTGCGGTTGCGGCGGTCACGTCCGCTGCTTTGATGATCGTTCCTCCGACGATGATAATATCCGCACCGCGTGCTGCGGCTGCCGCAGCGGTTTCTGCATTGAGGCCTCCGGCAACCGCGATCTTCACCGGCAGTTTTCCAAGCCTGTCCAGCAGTGCAAGCGGATCTTTTCCGGTCATCTGCTGATCGATACCGACATGGGCGTTGATGATCTGTACCCCAAGCGCAGCCAGCTCCTCGGCCCGGGCAGCCGGGTCACTGACGTTCATCATATCGGCCATAATCTCAACACCATACAGTGCCGCGCCTCTCAGTGCATCGGCAATAACCGCATCATCCGCTGCGGCAAGCACACAGACAACGTTCGCTCCGGCCTTTGCTGCCATCTCCACTTCAATCGCTCCGGTATCGGAGGTCTTGAGATCGGCTACCAGCGTTGTGGTCGGAAAGAGATCCCGCATCCGGCGGACACTTTCCATACCTTCGCTCTTCACCAGAGGAGTTCCTATCTCTATCCAGTCGGCACCGCCGGCAACCGCTTCCTCGGCGATCTTCTCTGCCCGGGAGAGTTCCGTAAGGTCCAGTGCGACCTGCAAAACCGGTCTGACCATATCAACTAATTTGGTGAAGCGAGGGGATAAGGTTGGTGATGTACTGGATGAGACCGTATTTGGCAGAAAAAAAGGATTGTCCGGTCACGCTGTGCGTGACGCTGATCTTACTGATATTTTTCTTCGTAAATCAGTTTCTCAAACGGAATCTTCTCCGCAAGTGTGATACCGCCGACATCGGGTACCCCTGCTGCAATAATGGAGACGAGTTTGTAGGTCTCAGGGACATTTACCAGCTCACGAACCGCATCTGCGTAGGGCATCTGGTTTCCTGCAATCCAGCATCCGCCGTATCCATAGGCGTGCAGGGCAAGAAGCAGGTTTTCGGTTGCTGCAGAACAGTCCTCAACGGTGAACTTCCAGTCAGCTTCTCCGAGAACAAGGATTCCCACCGCTGCGCCCTCAATGAACTTTCCGTTCGGTGCAAGCTCTGCAATCTTTGCAAGAGTCTCCTTGTTTTTGATGACAACAAAGATCCACGGCTGCTTGTTTCTTCCGGTTGGTGCTTTGGATGCGCACTCCAGCGCCTTTCTGATAAACTCCGGCGGGATCTCCTCATCCTTAAACTTGCGGACACTGTGACGTGACTGAATTACGGTGATACCGAAGTTTGCAATCCCGGGATTTCTTACATTCATATGTACTCCTTATGCAGGAGAAGTAAAGAGCCTTTCTGAATGGATAATCCTGTTGTAGGAAATCGGTGTGTTTGTTCAAAAAAAGATTAGATCCAGCCGGTCAAAAACTGCCAGAGGTTTGACAGGCCGGTCATGAGAATCTGGGTCATCATATCCAGATCCACGCCGAGCAGCGGTGTCAGGAACACAAAGAAACAGACCGTTGCAAGCGAACTTCCGACATTTGCCACCGCCGCAACGATCAAGATTCTAAACAGCGGAATGGAAAACATCTCGCCAAGCGACTCTGCTTTGGAGATTGCTTTCAGATCGCCTGCAGTCGGAGGCCGCATCTTTGCCTCAACAATTGCGGCAAACCATCCGGCTGCAAGGAACGGATTCAGCGAAGTTGCCCATGCAAGTGCTGCGGCAACCGCCGCGGAGAAGGGATGTCCGCGAACCAAAAGTGTTGCAACCCCGGCAAACAGTGCATGCAGCAGAACCCAGTAAATGATTGCCCAGACCAGCGGATCGGTTGCGCCGGAGAATGCAATTGCAATGATGATCACCGCAAACATGGCAACGAACAGCCCGCCGATGATCTTTCCCCAGGGATAGTGTTTCGGCTTTGCCAGAAGTTCTGCCATTGGCGGAAGGGTTGACGGGTTTTCCCGGTACTTTGTAATTCCCGGCACATGTCCTGCGCCGACCACCACCACCGCACGCTCGTACGGACTTTTCTCCAGATTGATCACGCCGTGGGCAAGGTATGCATCGCGTTCATCAATCAGTGCTTTCGCTCCGTTTGGCGAGAACTTATGGAACTCTTCGAGTGCCATCTCGATAATGTCCGGGTTGGTCAGTTCATCAATGGCGACCTTGTCGATGCCGTCCGCTGCCTTGTCATCCTCATCGTCTGCGGCAAATATGGACTGCATCAGTGCCCAGATGAGTTTGATCTTCTCCAGAATCTTCATCCCGCCCCAGAACCTGGCAAGCGTAATCCGGATGTCACGGTCGATGAGAACAAGCCTGATGCCGCGCTCCTCGGCAAGGCGGATTGCCTCTTTCATCTCGGCGCCCGGTTCAATCCCGACGTTCATCCCGATCTTGCGCTGGACATAGGCCAGAATCCACTGTACAAGCATGAGGGTGAAGTTGCCTTTCAGCAGGTCCCGTATCTCTGGAGACTCATGGGTCTCCGGCGTGGGGGCTGTTCCGTCTGCCGCATCTTTGGCCTCTTTCATCTGCTGTTTTAGTGCGGCAAAGCGTCCGGGATCCAGCTCGATGGCAATGACATCGGGGTTGATAGTGTCTACTGCTTCACGGACTTCGTCAATGCTTTTCTGCGAAACGTGGGCAGTTCCGACAATATGTATTTCAGTCATGGTTTTTTTCGGGTGGGGGAGTACTCATGTGCCCCGTTGCTGTCGAACACAATGGTTGATCCTGTACTTATACTATGTTTTTGATACTGTTTCTCGGTTTTTTCCAGTTCACGGTCCTCTGCATCACGCCTTCGCAGAAGATCTTTTGTGATCTGACCGGCATCCTCTGTTACCCTTTCTTTACTGCATCCGGGGCACTCGGAGACGATGAGTTCCTCCCCATCAAGCATGAACGGATATGTCCGGCATATATGGGGGCGATTCTGGTAAACACGGCACCGGTTGTTTTCAAGAAAGATACAGTTCCCGTCCTCCCCTCTCCGGAGAACCCAGCCGAATGTGAAGGTACATCCGTCCTGTTGCATCCACTCGGGGTACGGTTCGGCTATCTCATCACGGCTCATTCCGGTTGCCTCTGCAAGCATCTCTATCTCCGGCGGCGAGACCATAACCTCATTGTCAGGTCCGCTGCAGCACGCCCCGCAGAGCAGACAGGAAAACCCGGCCTCGAGCACCTGCTGTTTGACTCTTTCCGTTTCGTGCATCGTTTAGTCGTAGGCGGCAATGTGGTTTTTAATTGCGTCCTTGATCTGCTCCGGTGTGTAGCCGAGAAGACTTGCAAGAAACATCGCGCCTCCTGCTCCAGATCCCTCTTTGATCTCGCCTTCCGCGTATCTTCCGAGTCCTGCATGGCCGAGTGTGTCAAACTCGGGATCCACATAGTATGCGTCGCATCCTATGGCCGCTGCGGTTTCCCGGAATGTGGCCGAGGAATCATTATAGACATAGGAGGTGGTAACAACGTCAGGGACTGTGTTTCCCAGAGCGCGTATGACCGCTGCTGCCGCAAGCATCTGCGTTCCCCCGGCAAGGAAGAGCTTGCCGGAGTAACCCTCTGCAATTCCTGCAGCAACCGGGATCATGGGATCTCCCACCATTGCAACGATTTCGAGCGGGTCGGATACGTGTGCCTCCGCAACACGGGCAAGAGCTTCCTGTGCTATCTGTTCTTTCTGCTCCACGGGGTTGTTCACAAGGCAGCTGCTTACCTTTGCCGCATATCCAAGTGCCCGCAAAACACAGAGAGCCGTTGTGGTTCCGCCAGGCAGGCATTCCCCGAGCACCAGCATGTCACAGGTCTGGGAGAGATACTCCCCGGTTTTCACTCCCCGCTCGTAGAGTTTCCGTGCATCGGGTACTGCGTTTCCATTCCGGGGGTCCCCGCCGATCTTTCCTCCGATATTCAGATAGGGGACGGTTATCTCCGACTCAATTCCTGCTGCGATCATTAACGGATGCATCCCGATAAGATCCATCATTGCAAGAGTAAGAACCGCCGGTGTCGGGCATCCTGTTGGCGTGTTTGGCGTCACACCTTCGCCGGACAGTTCCCCGTTGATGATCAGCTCAGCGTCCAGAGGTGGGACTAGCAGACTCTTCTCTGGGCTTTCTCCTGCACCGGACACTCCGGGGATTGTGGATACAAGACTGTTTGCAAGAATGAGTGCAAACATTGGGGCTTCGGGTTCGAAGTCTGCTCGTGCTGACACAAACGACATGATTCTATATCTATTTGGACTGACAAGGAATAATAGATATGAAGTCGGTCCGCGCCCTGCTGCAGTTTACGACCATCCTTCCCCTCGGTGAGCCAGCAGATTTTGATGCATTTGCACAGCGCAGCTGGCTGTATCCTTTTGCTGGTTATGTCGCAGGTGCGGTCGCTGCGGTACCGGGCCTTGCCGCCTGGTACTTCGGCTACACCAACTCGCTTGTCGTCGCCGCATTTACACTCGCTCTTGTGATCTTCATTACCGGTGCAAATCACTTCGATGGTCTGCTGGATCTGGGAGACGGTCTCATGGCGCACGGCAGCCGCGAAAAACGGGTTGCCGCAATGACCGATCGGACGACGGGCGCAGGCGCGCTTGCTCTCGGTATGATGATCGTTTTGATCACCTTTGCAGGTTTTGCCTCTCTACCTCCGCTCTGGATTGCCGCGGCAGTTCTGTGCGGTGAGGTGTTTGGCAAAATGGTGATGGCTCTCTTTTCGGCTTTAGGAAAACCCTTCCACGAAGGAATCCAGAGTTACATCTACGACCATTCGAAGCGGCATTTCTCCGTGTATGCTGTGATCCTCGTTCTCCCGCTCTTTCTTCTGCCGGAAAAAATAGTCGTTGCAGCAGGACTTGCCGCATCGTTTCTGGTGTTTGGGGTGCTGTGGTATCTTGCGCGCCGGTGTTTTGGCGGTGTTAACGGTGACGTCACCGGTGCGGGCAATGAGATTACCCGTGCAGCCGTGGCTGTGGTCTTTGCGCTGCTGCTGTGATCTGGATCATCTTCTGCGCGACAGCGTGGTAAATCCGCAGCCCGCATCGTCCGAACACTCGATATCGGTTGCGTTTGCATCCTCGATGACGGTATTAAAGAGCATCATGCCCTCCATGAGCTGCTGGTCCATTGGCAGCCCTCCTTTGGATCCGCGGAGAGCCTGCGCGTACGGGTTTGGTGTTACACGTCGGTTCACCCGGATGCCTGCACAGTGCGCGCAGAAAACACAGGTGCTGTGAACGGATACTTCCTTGTCCTGACACATAACGGTCGCTTTTCCATTTGGTTTTCTATTCAGCGGCAATGTCTTCATAACTCAAAATACTGCCTCAAATCCGTATTAGTCTATCGATATCATGCTTCCCTGGCCGATAGGATGCAGAGTCTGGATCCACAGATTATTTTATATGGTTCCACATCGAATCTGTTATACTCGTATTGAGACAGGTAACGTGCCAGACACGAAGCCTATCAATGAGTCAAAGTGGAGATAAATTACTATGGCAGCAGAAAAGCCCCACATGAACCTTGCCGTTATCGGTCACATTGACCACGGTAAGTCCACCACTGTCGGTCGTATCCTTTTCGAGACCGGTGTCGTACAGCAGCACATTCTTGACGCATACAAGAAGGAAGCAGAATCCAAGGGTAAGGGAACCTTCGAGTTCGCCTGGGTAATGGACTCCCTCAAGGAAGAGCGTGAG